>JBLHTV010000068.1:0-8428 GCA_047627755.1 Lentimonas sp.
AACGATGATCCGCACGCCGCCCTCAGACTCAAACAAAGGCCCATCCGCCGCCGCCAATGGCAATTCCCAGCCCTTTGCGCGCGCCGCCAATCCTTCAACTGCTCGACGCATCGCCAACCGAGTCGCCCCTAAAATATTGAGCTCCGCAATTTCTGGCACCGAGCCCGAAGCGACTTCGAAGTCCAGTAAGCCTTGATCGCGTAATTGCTCAATAATAGCGAGCTGCTCCGCCCGCGCCTGGGCACTCAACTGCTTCGAATCATTAATCGCAGCGCTGAGCTCAAGCGCCTTCTTCGATTCAAAAAAATCACGCGTCAACACACATACGCCTGCGGTCACTGGCCCAGCCAAGCAACCACGCCCCGCCTCATCGATTCCGATCAACCGATCAACGGACTGTAGTTGCGTGAAATCATGTTGTTGTAGTTGATTCATCCTCGCTTTATTTTGACCACTATTCATCGCAGTTGAAAAATTGCTGTACTAGCTCTTTGAACGCAAGCTGTGTCGCGCTCAATTTTTGATACTTAGAAGATGCCAACACAATCGGCCGAGTGACAGCAGTCGGTGCGACTGATGAAAAGCTCACCGCACGATCTTTAAACATCGGCTGGGCCATTTTCGGCACAAACGAAAACCCCATGCCCACTTCGACCATCGCAATCACCGTTTCGATTTGAGCACTCTCTAGAGAGATTCTCGGTTGCAACCCCGATGCCTCACAGAGTGATACACTTTGTCGACTCAGGCAGTGCACATCCTTCATCAAAACCATGGGGAATTCACTCAGGTCACGCAGTTTCAAGATCTGCTGATCTGCCAAAGCATGTTGATCGGGTAGCACCACTAGCAACTCATCCTCCAATAAACTCATCAACTCCATCTCTTGCTCTCCCACAAAAGGCGGACTCAACAAAGCGAAATCTAAATTTCCCTGCCGCAGCTGCGACACCAATTCATCCGTGGTGTGCTCGACAATACTCAGCTTCATCTGAGGATATTCTATCAACGATGCTTGTATCAACTTGGGTAATACATACGGCGCCACCGTAGGAATCGCCCCAAGCGAGACACGCCCCGCATAGTCCTCACGTCGATACTCTGCTTGCTCACTCATATTACGCACCCCCGACAAGACCTGCAGGGCCTGTGGTAGCATCGACTCACCAAACTCAGTCAACTGAGCCCCATGGCGACTACGCCGTATCAGCGGCTGGCCTAATTCATCTTCCAACTTCTTAAGCTGCTGACTTAAAGAAGGCTGTGACACGTGACACAACTCAGCCGCTCGTGAGAAATTTTTCTGACGAGCCACCTCTACGAAATATCTGAGTTGATGTAATTGCATGATAGTCTAAGGTTATAGTACTTATAGTTAAGTAATATTTTACCTATATATTTGTTTATGGTAATCTAATCTGCATTCTATTTTATTTTGCACCACCCTACATTCATCAAATCAAGGAAATATATGTCAGATATCAGCAAGTGCCCAGTTATGGGCGGCACCCGCGCGCAAAATGCGACTGCAACCACATCCAACGAGCAATGGTGGCCGAACCAGCTCAACCTGAGAATGCTGCGCCAGCAGTCCAGCTTGTCAGACCCCATGGGCACCGACTTTGACTACGTCAAGGAATTCAAGACACTCGATCTGGATGCCCTCACCAAAGACTTAGAAGTGCTGATGACAGACTCGCAAGCTTGGTGGCCTGCAGACTACGGCCACTACGGCCCGTTTTTTATTCGCATGGCATGGCACAGCGCCGGCACCTATCGGATCGCCGACGGCCGCGGCGGCGCGATTACCGGATCACAGCGCTTCGCCCCTCTCAACAGCTGGCCTGACAACGTCAACCTCGACAAAGCGCGTCGCCTACTGTGGCCGATCAAGCAAAAGTATGGCCGTAAAATTTCATGGGCCGACCTGATGATACTCGCTGGCAATTGCGCACTGGAAACCATGGGATTCAAGACCTGGGGTTTTTCTGGTGGTCGAGCCGACGTCTGGGAGCCTAGTGAAGATATCTATTGGGGACCCGAAAGTGAATGGCTCGCTGATGAACGCTACAGTGGTGATCGAGAGCTCGAAAATCCACTCGGTGCAGTGCAAATGGGCCTCATATATGTGAACCCTGAAGGCCCCAATGGTGAGCCAGATCCACTCGGCTCCGCCAGAGACATTCGCGATACCTTCGGCCGCATGGCGATGAATGACGAAGAAACCGTCGCCTTGGTTGCTGGCGGACACACCTTCGGCAAAGCGCATGGCGCGGCCGACCCCGATCAATACGTCGGCCCTGAACCAGAAGCCGCCGGTATCGAAGAACAAGGCCTCGGCTGGAAAAATAGCTATGGCACCGGCAATGCTGGCGACACCATCAGCAGCGGCTTAGAAGGTGCCTGGAATGCAACTCCAACAAAATGGGACAATAGCTACCTCGATACGCTCTTCGCGTACGACTGGGTACAGACCAAAAGCCCTGCCGGTGCCACACAATGGGTGCCCGCCGATGGCGCCGCCGCGAACTCTGTGCCTGATGCACACGATCCGTCGAAGCGCCATGCACCGATTATGTTCACCTCAGACCTCGCGCTGAAGATGGACCCAATCTATGCACCCATCACCAAACGCTTCCAGGAGAACCCAGAGGAATTTGCTACAGCCTTCGCCAAAGCATGGTTCAAATTAACCCACCGCGACATGGGTCCGATTTCACGCTACGTGGGGCCGCAAGTGCCCGCGACTACAGAGCTCTGGCAAGATCCGATTCCTGCCGTAGACCATCCATTAATCGACGCGCAAGACATCTCAGCGCTGAAAGCCACGCTACTCGGCGCTGATCTATCCATTGCAGAACTAGTCAATACCGCATGGTCAGCAGCAGCTTCCTTCCGTAATTCTGATAAACGCGGCGGTGCCAACGGCGCACGAATCCGTCTCGCCCCGCAAAAGGACTGGGCTGCGAACAACCCCGAGACACTCGCGAAGTCACTGCAAATCCTTGAGCGCATTCAAGCGGACTTCAACAGCTCACAGTCGGGCGGCAAACGCGTCTCTCTGGCCGATCTCATCGTGCTAGGTGGTTGCGCTGCAGTGGAGCAAGCTGCCAAAGCTGCTGGCAATGCAGTCGAAGTGCCATTTACCCCTGGCCGAATGGATGCCACTCAGGAGGACACCGACATCGAGTCGTTTGCAGCACTTGAACCTAAAGCAGACGGATTCCGTAATTATCAACAAAGCGATATCAAGACACCTGCCGAAGCACTCCTCGTCGACAAGGCACAACTGATGACGCTCACCGCACCCGAAATGACAGTGTTGGTGGGCGGCATGCGCGTCCTAAATGCGAACACCGCGGAGTCTCCGCTCGGCGTGTTCACCAAACGCCCTGAGACCTTAACGAATGACTTTTTCGTGAACCTGCTCGACATGAACATCGAGTGGAAAGTCTCACCCCGCTGCGCACACTTCTACGAAGGCAAGGCACGCGGCTGCAACGAAACGCAGTGGATGGCCTCCGCAGTGGATCTCGTTTTCGGCTCAAACTCCGAACTACGCGCCATCGCTGAGGTCTATGCCTCCAACGATGCCCAGCAAACCTTCGTCGAAGACTTCGTCGCGGCTTGGGTCAAAGTTATGCACCTAGATCGCTTCGATCTAAGCGCGTAATTACAATCAATTGAGTTAACAAAGCCCCGTCCAATGGACGGGGCTTTTTCATATGTAAAGAGAAGCGCTGAACTCTGTTTTGTGCCCTCCGTGCTCCTTATTTAAATTTCGACCAAGCCGGCTTCTTCGGTGGCTCTAGGCCTTGCGCCTCGTAGGCGGTCTTAAAATGCATCTTCGCATAGCCCGCCAATTCGCCCGCCCCCTTCACCGCGACGATCTTCTTGGCCTGCTCGAGTACCTTCGCGCTCGCGCCCTTCATCAATGGCTCGCCCAAGATCGGCTGCAACTCATCCGAGAGTCGCTTCATTTCCCGCACATATATCGCACGCGCGATGATCGATGCGGCCGCCACTACGGGGTCGGACTCCGCCTTGGTGCGGCTGACTAGCTTGAAATCTTTGCGGTCGGCCACATATGCATCCACGAGGGGCAGCTTGGTAAATTGATCGAGCAGCCCCCACGGTGCCGGACGCTTATCCAGCGCTTCGTTAAGCCCACGGCCATGGTACCATGCCAACAGCTTATTCAAATTACTGCCAAACTTTTTATACAGATGGTTATACTTCGTCATCCGCGCAAACGCAGTCGCGATCACCACACCCTTGGTTTGGCGAATCAACTTATCCAACTTCAAAATTGTGTTGTCGGTAATCTTCTTACTATCACAGACGCCCGCCTCGACCCAATCGCGCACCATGCTCTCGTCGGCCACGACACATGCCACGACCAACGGCCCAAACAGGTCGCCCTTACCACTTTCATCACAACCCGCATGCAGCGTGAACCATTCAGGATTATGCACATCATCGTAGCCGAGACGTGCCTCGCCAGTGATTTCTGCTTCGAGCACATCACGCACAAAACCTTCAGTCTTCTTACCCTGCACCACCAGCTTGCCGCTCTGATAGCCGACCACGTTCACGCCATCGCCCTTGAACGCGAACTGCGAGTAAGCCACGTCGTAATGTGCCCACTTTCCCGCAGGCGCCGAATCCAACTGTTCCCCCAGATGCTCTAGCTGCGCTTGAGTCAGCTTGATCGTATAGATCTTTTTAACTTTTGGACCTTCGTCCTCCGTGTTAGGTGTTTTCTTTTTCGGCATGGTAATATAAACCAGAAACGAGAAAGTAAAATCATCCTCAAAGCAACGCTCGAACAGCACAACACAGTATTCAAAGTTCGACCTCCGCGCAGTCCTTTCACCATCTTCGCACTTCTCGCGCTTCGTTACACTTTCCAACCTTTCCACTTTCATACTTCCCCAGATGTCACTGCTCTCACAACCTGAAGCCTTTCAACAAGCCCTCGCCGTCTGGTATGCCACCGCGCAGCGCCCACTCCCGTGGCGCACCGCTCCATCGCTTTACAAAACCGTCGTCTCCGAACTGATGGCGCAACAGACGCAGATCAAAACGATGCTGCCTTACTTCGACCGTTGGCTGAAACGCTTCCCCGACTTCCAAGCACTCGCCGACGCACCCAGCGAAGCTGTGCTCAAGCACTGGGAAGGGCTCGGCTACTACAGTCGTGCGCGTAACCTCCATAAACTCGCGCAGCAATACGTCGCCCTCGATCCAAAGCCGACGACCGCGAAAGAGTGGCAAGCCCTGCCCGGCATCGGCCCTTACACCTCGGCAGCGATCAGCTCGATCGCACAAAATTTCCCCGCGGCCGTGGTCGACGGCAATGTCGTACGTATTCTTGCTCGGCTGACCAACGACGCGCGCACCTTTAAAAACAACGGTGAAGCGGTCAAAGCCTTCACCCCCATAGCCGACAACGTCCTCGACACGAACACCCCCGGCGACCACAACCAAGCAATGATGGAGCTCGGTGCAACGGTCTGCCAAAAGGCCAATCCGGTCTGCACCGTATGTCCCGTCGTGCAATTTTGCGCCGCCGCCGCCGCCGGCACACAGGAAGGTATTCCCAACATTCAGCGCAAAGCCACCGTGCAAGTCCAGATTGACCGGCTTTGGATCGTCCACGACGGCAAACTCCTGCTGCACCGCATCCCAGAAACTGCCAAACAGCTAGCCGGCCAATACGAGCTACCTGCCACTTCACACCTCTCGACCAAGCCCACACTCGGCAAAGCACTCGCCACCAAGACTCGCGGCATCACCAACAAGCGCATCACAGAAACCATCTACCCCCTAAAATCCCAGCACTCAGCCCTCAGCCTTCAGCCCTTTATTACGCCCTTGGATACAAGTCTAAGTAACCTCAAGTCTCAGCCACCTCAAGTCTCAGCCCTCCCCCCTCAACCCTCCCTCAGCTGGATTGCCATCGACCAGCTCGACAGCATCACCCTCTCCGGCCCGCATCGGCGCTGGACCAAGGAACTCTTAAAGCAAACATAGGGAGCGCATCCTAACACTGCCGCGCAGACGAATTTCTCGCCCGCAACCATGAACACCTCACTGCACTTTCCGAACATCGCATGCGCGGCGACAAAGTGCGCCGCACGATGGAACACTACGACGCGCAGCTGCGCCGAGAAATGGATGCCAAAACACCCTGACAGAAACTCAAACGGATCAACCAACTAGGCGTCACGCGCGGCACACTGACTCGATAGCATACAGATACGCAGACACTTGCATGTCGCCTTCAAATTCCTAACGGCTAAAGGCCAATGCCCAATCCACTTCTTTGAAACCGACGAGACCGAAGTCGTCCGCCAACAAGAAAGGGCGCTTAACCAGATTACCGCGGCTCGCGAGCAACTCCAGCGCATCATCGCCCGCCATGCACGGCAATTTGTCTTTCATCTTTAGTTCTCGATAATCGCCACCGGCAGTGTTGAACAACTTACGCAACTCACCGGCTTGATAGCCAAGCATTTTTCGTAGCTCTGCAACACTCGGCGGGGTGTCTCGAATCGCAACTTGTTCGAAGGCAATACCCTGCTGGCTCAGCCATTTGGTGGCTTTCTTACAGCTGTCACAATTTTTATAGGTGTACACTCTCATAGCCATGCAGACTGAAGTCACATACCCGATCAGTGCAAGCCTCGGCCACGCAGATTTGAGCCACACGCCCGACCTCAATAGTCGCGACTTAAAGTTCGATGACGAGATCTGCCGAATTCGCAACGCCGCAGCGGTCGTTCTTCACGACTCAGCTTCGTTGATCCTTTAAGCGCACTGCTTTATCCTAGAAGGAAAAGTTAGCATCCGATTGGATGCTATTGAGTGCTATTGCTCAGTCGTAAAAAGCCCCGAAGCCATCAACTCAGGCACGATTTCCGCCAAACCCTGACGAGGATACTCTTGCTCTGCTCCAGTTGAGAAATCACGAATCTTGACCACGCCTTTTTCGATTTCGTCCGTGCCATAGATCAGCGCAAAGCGCGCGCCTTTCTGGTTGGCTTCTTTAAACTGCTTGCCGAACCCCTGATCTTTGAACGGATAATCGACGCGATAGCCCATCGAGCGCAGCAAGGCCGCATCGCCCAAGGCCGCATCACGCGCCTCCACACCACCGATAATGGCAATAAAATCAGGACTCTCCACATAAGTTGCCAAGAGCTTCTTCGATTCAAGAAGATCCGCCAAGGTCACATCGCCCATCGCAAAACCAACCGCAGGCATTTCCGGCCCGCCTAGTTTTTTGACCAATTCATCGTAACGCCCACCACCGGCGAGCGCGCGCCCTTCGCCACTGGCCTCAAATGCCTCAAACACAAACCCAGTGTAATAAGCCAGACCACGGACGATGCCTAGATCAATTTGAATGAAGTCGCCGGCACCGGAACTCTGCAGACCACTCAATAAGGCCTGCCAATCCGCGAGCCGCTGCTGAGCTTGTTCAGCCAGGTCGCCCTCCAGCGGTAAATTAAGAATATAAGCCGATAGGCTCTCAAAATCACGAATCGCAATCACCTCTTCCACACGAGTGAGAAAGGCCTCAGCTTCCTCGCCCACTATTTCAGTCAGCTTCGCAACTACTTTCACGCGATCAGTGCGCTCTAGCTTATCAATAATAGCTAGCGCCGCCGCACTCCCCGTTTCGTCGAGTCCTTCAGCCGCCAACAACAGCAACCATAGGTCACGATCACTCAGGCGCACTTTAAAGTCCTTCGAATCGAGTCCAAACACACGCAATGCCTGAACCAGCAGTGCAATCAGTTCGGCATCGGCAGCGGGGCCCGCTTCACCGAAAATATCGACATTGAATTGATAGAAGGCCCGCAAGCGCCCCTTTTGAGGTTTCTCGTAGCGAAAGTGCTCGCCAATATTAAACCACTTGATGGGCCGTTTCAAGCTATTCGCCTTGGCACCAATCAAACGCGCCAACGACGGTGTCATCTCTGGACGCAACGCGACAGCACGGCCACCACGATCTTCAAAATTAAACAACTGCCCGACGATCTCCTCGCCAGACTTCTCGATATAAAGCTCCAGAGGCTCTAGCACTGGCGCATCATACTCCTGAAAGCTAAACGCACGCGCGACCTGTCGCCACTGGCCAAAAATATGATTCCGGCGTGCACACGCATCCGGATAGAATTCCCGAAAACCGGGTAATGACTGAAACTGCATGGCAGAAGCCCTTAAACTGTGAATATACGGACGAACAGCGACCGTTCTAAAGCGAGTCGACGTCCAAATCCTTGAGCTTTTCCTTCAATTCTTTGCCCGCTTTGAACTTAATCACTGCACGCGTGGGAATGACGACATCTGTTTCAGGCTTGTTCGGATTGCGACCAATGCGTGATTTACGCACTTGCACTTCGAAGACACCGAAATT
>JBLHTV010000069.1:0-8300 GCA_047627755.1 Lentimonas sp.
TGAGTCTTGGCAAGTGGATCGATGTTGGTATTGTTGGAATGCTTGGTACCATGCTGTTTGCTTTTGTGCCTTTGTTTTATTGGTACGAACCCGCATGGCGAACCGCTGCGATTGATGTCTTCGGGATTGAATTACCTGCGGTTTTAACGGTACATCCATGGATCAGTTTTGAGGCATTCTTGTCGGCGATCGCCGGCTTTAGTTGGCTGTATGCTGCGGGGAATTGGAAGGTAAATATTAAAGGGCGCAGAAAGATTTATTTCGCGATATCGTGTGCGATTTCGCTGTTTTCCACCATTGTTATCTTAGGTAATTTGTATGATTGGCGTTATCCTGGAGCTGAGGATTTAACTGCATTTAGCTTATTCCCGAATCGCAATCAGACCGCGGATTTTATTGCAATTGGCGGAGTGTTTGCGTTTGGCTATTCGATGGAAGGGTTGAGTGGCAAGAAGTGGACTCATATTGTCGGTTTGGTCGCTTCGTTGCTATCGTTGCTCGCTTTGATATATGAGGAATCCCTGGCGGGAATCATGTTGTATTTTGGTGGCATCTTTCTATGGTTTATCTTTACTTTGCGACGTACTGCTGTGTCACATTTTTTTAAAATAGGGCTACCGGTGCTACTGTTGCTTTTCAGCTTCTTTATTAGCAAGCATGAGACGACAGTGAGTCGCACCACTGAGTTTATTTCTTCATCTGCGGAGTGGGGAAGCGATTTTCGAGTCTTAATATTTAGGGATACTTTAAAGATGATTCAAGATGCCCCGCTGACGGGGGTGGGACTTGGGAATTTTTCAACTATATTCCCCCATTATCGAAATCTTTCACGAAATGAGCACACTGTGGTGCCGCCAGAGAGTGACTTGTTTTTGCTGGCGACTGAAGGCGGCTTGCTGGTGATTTTATTTTTGGCTATTTTGATAATCTCATATTTCAGAAAATGCCGTACATCGGCACAGGGGCGCAGCGGCGCGTACCGAATGATCGCGTTGACCGGTGTGGTTGTGTTTCTCGTGCATGGCTTATTTGATGTGTCAGGACATCACCCCGGGACTGCTTATTTTGCGATTATTTTTGCCGCTTTGGCGCTGCCGAATGTGGTCAATCGTCGTCCCACAGTTAAACCTGTGATCTGGCGGTGCATCGGCGTGGTATTGTTGTTTTTTGGAGTTCTTTGGATGATTGGCGGTCTATTTTATTTACCGACACATTCGACTATTGCGCTGGATATTCAGGAATCACGAGTAGTTGAAAGCCGTTCGCTTCAGGATTTGGATAGGGCGAGCCAGGCGTTGGATGCCGTGATCGCGTTGCAACCACTGCAGCGGCGCGGGTATTTTCAACGTGCACAGAACGCGTTGTCGCGCGGCGGCGATCACTTTGAAGTAGAGCAAGATTTTCGACGAGCGCGGTTTGTTGAGCCTAATCGCGAAGTGATTGCTTATGAGGAGGGCTTAGTCTGGCTGCCTTACGATGTGAAGCGCACAGTTGCTGCATGGCGGAACGCGTTGAATGACACGATGGAGTCTAGGAGTGGACTGTTTGAAGCAATGTTGGGAAAGACTGATCGAAATGACGCTTTACTGGAGGGACTGATCGAACTGTCTCAGGCTTATCCTGATTTTCGTGCTCAATTAATTCTGTATTTACGTGGTGAGGCATTGAGTCGCGAACTCGGGGAAGAACTGCTTTCGGATCCTTCGCTGGGGGAATTTACAATGCAGCAGCGCACGGCGATTGTGACTCATTGGCTCAACAACGGTAATATCAATGATGTTGAAGCGTATTTAGAGGCGTTTGGTGACACCTTGGATTCGCCTTGGTTCATGTTTGCGCAGCTTCGTTTTAAACAGGCCCGACTCGAGGAGGCAGTTGGCATGATTCGGGGAGGGCTCGCAGTTCCTGAGATTCCAGAGGTGGTAATGGATCAAAGTCAGATTGATGATCTAAAGCGCGTATTTTCTATGTCTACGAATGACTTGTCAAATGGCACTGTACTGTTGAGCAATTATCTTGAAAGCGGTGAATATCAAAAAGCATCACGAGTCATTGATGTGTTGTTGCAGGGATTTAAGTCTCCGCCCTATGTGTATTATTGGTGTGCTGAAATAATGTATCAACTGGAGGACTATTCTGGGAGTTGGTATGCTTTTGAAACTTATTTGAAGCAGATTAAATAAGGCAACGTATCGATTATTTTATATTTCTACCACGGGGAAGACCCCTGCTTGGGTGAATTAGTAATGAACATCAAACGGCGGCGCTGGAAATCGAAGTGTCCTCTGTGAAATGACTTAGTCAGTGGACTCATTGGCGGACGCAACTGCCCCCTTTGCTGTCGACGACGACTCGTACTCGGTCGCCGACGAGGAAGACATCGTCAGCATCTTGGACGATGACTATGATACGTCCCCATCGAGTTCGACTGCATGCCCAGCGACTGCGTGTACTTGTTCAGCTTTGAGGCCACTGCAGCACCTGCAAGTGCGCCTCCGAGTGCCTCCCGTGCTGCCGCCACCACTGCCGAGTATTGATCCCATAATCACGTCGCTTGCTGCCGCGGTTGCTGCCCCACCGCTGGTCTCCTTGGGTTCGATTGTAACCGCTGCGACATTTAAGAAGATGCCGTTGAAGATCCGCAGTTGATTTCCTCTCAGTTTCAGATACTTTATTAACCGTGATACTCAAAATCGTTCAACTTATGATGGCCTGTGCCATCTTTAACCCGTTCTGCTGTTGCACAGCAGGGGTGTTGAGTTCGGGCGATGTGGACACGGCACATAGTTGCTGCCAGTCGCAATTCGCTGGTGTGCCCGCAGAGGGTGATGCAAGCCAAGAGCATGATATGGCCGAGTGCCCACATGCTGCGTTAAAAGATTACGAGGTGGCGCATCTTAAGAATGTAACTGCTGCGCATGACAATGGCACGCTGTTACCTGCATTGCTGATCGTGTTTGATTGGCTTGCTGTTGAGGCAACAATTTCAACCAAGTTGTCTTTGCGCGAAACCACCATTTCGCAGGCACCGCCGCGATCGTTCGCACGGGTATATTGCGTCTATAGGGTCTGATTGATCCCTATTTTGTGTGGACGCAGGGCGTCGCATTGAGTGCTGAGATCGTGATTCGCAGGCTTAATTGACACATCGGTTAACCGTTTTATGGCGTTAGCTATCCGCGAGTATTTTGCAATGCTCTCAAAGTCGAAGAATTGCTAAAGAGTCAGGTCCAGTGATGCGATGGTGCATCGGGGATTTATTAAACAACTAAGATTTAAAAAAATGAGGGTTTTAGAATTACCTTCGTTACAGATTAGGATAATGATCATGACATGTAAGATTCATATTTTTGTGCGGTGTGTCGGAGGGCTGGGTCTTCTGCTGTCATCCGCTGCCATTCTCATTGGGAAAGATACTGCCCAGTTTCAAGGACGTACGCTGGAGGACTATTTGCATCAGGCGCAACTCGCGAACCCGCAACTGAAGGCTTACGAACAGCACTATGATGCCGCATTAAGTCGTATTCCGCAGGTCACTGCGTTGCCAGACCCCATGTTGCAAGTGACTAGCTTTGTTGAGTCGGTGCAGACGCGCACTGGGCCACAGGGAAATGTTATTATGCTGAGTCAACGTATTCCGTGGTTTGGTAAGTTGCGCAGCCGAGGGAATGTCGCTTCCGCAGAGGCGGAGGCGCTTTGGTATGCCTATCAGAATCAACAGCTGATGATTGCCCGTATGGTTTCTCTTGGATTCTACGAATATGGCTACACTGAGGAGGCGATTCGACTGACTAAAGAAAATCGTGATTTATTAAGCGACCTGGAGCCGATCGTGGAGGAGAAGGTGCGTTCCGGTGGTGAGATCAATGCCTTGCTTCGCCTTAAAGTCGAAATCGGTAAGGTCGATGATCGCTTTCAATCGCTCACGCAAAAACGCGTCGCTCAGTCAGCCAAATTGAGTGAGCTACTCGCACTGCCGGAGAGCACATTATTGGCATGGCCAACATGGGAAGCCCCCGAGCCAGTTTCTTTGAATGGCCCAGCATTGATTCAAGCCGTTCGTGCAAATAACCCAGAGCTGCAGATGCTAAGTCGTAAAGTGACCAGCGCAGAAGCGCGCCGGGAAATAGCAAGATTGGAAAGCTATCCAGACATTACCTTTGGTATCAATTACATCCAGGTGGGGAATCCTGAGGTGATGAAAGATACCCCTGATGCAGGCCAAGACCCTTGGGGGATAACGGTCGCTGTGAATATCCCTATTTGGTTTGATAAATACGATGCGGCTAAGGCCGAAGCACTTGCCAGCAAGCGTGCAACTGAGAATGAATACGAGAATCGCTTCAACGCACTGCGTGCCGAATTGAGCGCGAGTGTCGCTCTGCTCAATGACGCCAATCGCCGAGTCAAGCTCTACGGCGAAGAGCTGCTGGGACTGGCCGAGCAAGTGGTGGAAAATACACGAAGCAGCTACGAAAGCGGCCGCACTGGCATCCTTGAAGTGATCGACAGCAAGCGCTCCTTGCTTGACCTACAACTGCTCTACTGGCGCGCCGCTTCAGACGCATCGCAGCAACGAATTGTCATTCAAGCCTTAGCTAATCAACCCATCCACGAAACCTTTAACGCTACCAACGAACATGAATAATAAACTAATATACTTGATTGGCGGCACTGCGGTCGCCGCACTCGTTCTTGGTGTTGCAATCGGGCGCATTACACAGTCCAACCCAGACAGTCACAACCACGCAGCCGAAGAGTCTGCATCGACTGATGGCGCGGCTGATCAGCCGACGACTTGGATTTGCTCGATGCACCCGCAGATTCAGGCACCAGAACTAGGTGACTGCCCGATTTGCGGGATGGATCTGATCCCGCTGATGAATGATTCGGGTGCGGATGACGGGCCGCGCACGATGAGTATGAGCGAGAGTTCACGGGCACTTGCCGATATTCAAACGACGCTAGTGCTACAAGACTACCCGGAAGCACAAGTGCGGCTCGTCGGAAAGCTCGATTATGATGAAACACTTGAGAAGTCGTTGACCGCTCGTTTTGCGGCTCGGATAGATGAACTCTTTGTTAATTTTACGGGGATTCGTGTTAAAGCAGGGGAGCACTTGGCGAAGGTCTACAGTCCCGATCTCTTATCGGCTCAGCGCGAATTGTTGACTGCGTATCGTGCCAATCCTGAGAGTTCGATTACACGTGCGGCAAAGGAAAAACTGCGCTTATGGGGTCTACTTCCTGAGCAGATTAATGCGATCATTGAGAGTGGTGACGCAAAAGATTACTTCGTGCTCAAGGCTCCAATCGGAGGTGTGGTTGTGAGGAAGAATGTGAAGGCGGGGGACTATGTGAAAACCGGTGCCGTCCTTTTTAGCATTGTTGATCTGAGTGAGTTGTGGCTGTTTCTAGACGCCTACGAGTCCGATCTTGCTTGGTTACGTTTCGGGCAGGATGTTGCTTTTTCCGTCGCAGCGATGCCGGGGGAGAGTTTTCATGGAAAGATCGCATTCATCGACCCCGAGGTGAATCGCAAGACGCGCACGGTGCCGATTCGTGTGAACGTGCCGAATCCGGATGGCTTGCTGAAGCCAGGTATGTTTGTTCGTGCTGTGGTGGCTTCGCGACTGGCGGAACACGGCAAAGTCTATGCACCTGAATTTGCAGGCAAGTGGATTAGTCCGATGCATCCCGAGATTATTAAAGACAGCCCCGGGGAATGTGATGTTTGCGGGATGGATCTCGTGCCTGCCGAGGAGCTTGGTTATGTGGACAATACTGCAGGGGCGGCTCCGCTGATTATCCCCACTTCGGCGGTTCTTCGCACCGGGAAACGCGCCGTTGTCTATGTCGAAAAGACGGATGCAGAACGACCCACATTCGAAGGCCGGGAAATCGTGCTCGGTCCGCGAGCGGGAGAATACTATCTGGTCACTGCGGGGCTAGATGCGGGCGAACGCGTCGTGACTCACGGAGCGTTCAAAATCGATAGTGCCTTACAGATTCAAGCTAAGCCGAGTATGATGGATTCGGAAGGCGGGGGGGCGACTCCTGGGCATAATCACGGTGGAGAAATCGCTACCGTTGATCCCCATGCGGGTCACGTCATGGCTGCGAGGCTTGAGAGTTCGACAGAGCAAGCTGTGCAACTGATGGAATCGTATCTAGCGATGCAATCGGCACTTGCCTCTGACGATTTGGACGCCGCCAAAGCGCAAGCTAAAGTGATGATGGCGACCACCGGGCATTCCGGCGCCTTGCCTGAATTATTACATACGATGCTCGCTGCCGACTCGCTGGATGCGATGCGCAAGCCGCATTTTGAGACGCTCTCGAATGCGCTTATTGCAGCGATCAAAGCCAACTCGAATGCCTTTGAAGGTGATCTATACTTGATGAATTGTCCCATGGTGTATGGCGACCGCGGGGCCGACTGGCTGCAAGACAACGACCAACTCCTAAACCCATATTTCGGTGCGATGATGCTCAAGTGTGGAGATCTTAAGGAAACCATCAGTTCAACAGAAACGGACCATAGCGAACATGAGTAATAATTCATTTAATCCAATCAACAGCTTGATTCGGTTTTGCCTCGAGAATAAGCTCGTAGTGGTTCTCTTCACTACGGTTCTGATTCTATGGGGGCTGATGGTCGCGCCGTTTGATTGGGAGTTTAAAAACCTGCCGCGTGATCCGGTGCCAGTGGATGCGATTCCGGACATTGGTGAAAATCAACAGATTGTGTTCACCGAATGGATGGGGCGATCACCGCAAGACATTGAGGATCAGATCACGTATCCGCTGACTACGGCCTTGTTGGGGTTACCACAGGTCAAGACGGTACGCAGCTACTCGATGTTCGGCTTCTCTTCGATCTACATCATCTTCAAGGAAGAGGCTGAGTTTTATTGGACGCGTAGCCGTATCCTTGAGAAACTAAATAGCTTGTCGATCGGCACACTGCCAGAGGGCGTTTCGCCTCAACTAGGACCGGATGCGACCGGCCTCGGACAGGTTTTCTGGTATACGCTAGAGGGGATGGATGCCGACGGTCAGCCGACTGGCGGTTGGGATCTAGATGAGATTCGAAGTGCGCAAGATTGGTATGTGCGCTATGCGCTACAAGGCGTCGATGGGGTGGCCGAAGTCGCTTCGATTGGTGGCTACGTCAAAGAGTATCAAGTCGATGTCGATCCCGCTGCGTTGCGAGCGTATGGCATTGCTCTGCACGAAGTGTTCGATGCGGTGCGTGGCAGTAATCGCGATGTCGGTGCCCGCACGATTGAGATTAACCGCGTGGAGTATGTTATCCGTGGGCTAGGGTTTATTAAGAGTCTGGATGATTTGCGAAAGACAGTGATCACGCAGCGGGATAATGTGCCAATTACGCTTGAGCAGATTGCAGTGATTCAGTTTGGCCCCGCACTGCGTCGCGGGGCGCTAGATAAAGCGGGTGCGGAGGCTGTTGGTGGTGTCGTAGTCACACGCTATGGTGAAAATCCGCTGGCTGTGATTCAGCGAGTAAAGACTAAGATCGCTGAGATCGAGTCTGGCATGCCGAAAAAGACCTTGGAGGACGGCACTGTCAGTCAGCTCAAGCTGGTGCCTTTTTATGATCGCACTGGATTGATTCGAGAAACCCTGGGGACGCTAGAAGACGCGGTGCGTCAGCAAATTCTAGTGACGATTATTGTCGTTGTGGTGATGCTGTTACATTTGCGCAGTGCGTCGCTGATCTCTGGTGTGCTGCCGCTTTCAGTGTTGTTTGCCTTTGTCGCGATGAAGTTGTTCGGAGTGGATGCCAACGTCGTGGCACTTTCGGGGATCGCCATCGCGATTGGCACCATCGTGGACATGGGCGTTGTGTTGATCGAAAATATCTTGAAGCATTTGGACGAGGCGTCAGAGGAGGAGGATCGACTCGAAGTCGTTTACCGCGCCTGCACTGAAGTGAGTGGGGCGGTGGTGACGGCTGTGTTGACGACTGTTGTCAGTTTCTTGCCTATTCTTACGATGGAAGCGGCGGAGGGTAAGTTGTTTCAGCCGTTGGCATACACTAAGACCTTTGCGTTGATTGGCTCGATTGTGGTCGTTCTGACGGTGATCCCGTCTCTGGCGCATTGGTTTTTAGCCACGAAGAGGCAGCAAAGAACACAAAAAAAAGCGACAGAAACAGGATCGATTGGAAAAGCGTTTCGTTTCTTTTTGTGCCTTTTTGTGGCCTTAATGACATCAGTGTTATTAGCAAATGATTGGCAGCCATTCGGGCCAGAGCGTGACTTTTCGAATCTTAG
>JBLHTV010000070.1:0-8225 GCA_047627755.1 Lentimonas sp.
GCTTTTTAGAAACTGAGAGGCTGGCGTAACCACAACTTGCGGCCACCGCGATCTCGCGCGCACCGATGAGCCTGCCAGTTTCGAGCAGCACTTCGCGTGAATCGCGGTCGCTCGCATAAGCATGAATGAAATGACCCGTACTGTGGTCGTTCGTATCGATTAGCTGCATGTGTGTGTCGTCGATGCGTCGGGTCACCTCGTATTGCACCACGCAATCTGCATCGCTGGGCACCACGGCTCCGGTCATTATCTCAGCGCAGACGCGTGGAGTGGCGCCCAGCCTTTGCTCGGGTGCACCCGCAGGTGCTTGAACGGTAATTTCAAAGATGCCGTTCTCGTCGATGTCGGCGGCACGGATGGCATAGCCGTCCATCATGGATCGATTAAAGGGTGGAAACGGGCGATCAGCGATGACTGGTTGACGCAAGATGCGACCTGCGCATTTCTCTAGCGGACAATCGATTACTGGTAGATCAAGAAGGTTCGTTAGAATACGCCGCTGCGCCTCGGCTGGATTGATTAATGATTTCATTCGGATTGTACGTGCAACTGGAAGATATATGGATTTATGGAGCACCAATGGTCAATGACAAGAAAGCATGAGGGCTGACGGATCGATGCAATCTGCGCTGCGCGTATTACATGCCCAGGAAGTCTCCGGCCCGGACTATGAGTTTCTGCCTAAATCGGAATGGTTGTGTTTTCCCGAGCTGGATGATTTGGTCGAGGTATTTACTAAATTCGGCGTAAGCAGGATACGTCTGAACAGCGAAGAGCCCATGCTGCGCCCAAGTCTAACAAAATACATATACCACCTAAAGCACGTGCACAAAATCAACGATACTGCGATCACCACCAACGGCCTCCGTCTAGCGGAACGTGGCAGAGGGCTGATAGAAGCTGGATTGGATCGCAGTGAGTTTAGATGTGCTGGATCCGCAGGTCGCGGGAAAAATGAATGGTTGCGGAATACGATGGACCCCGATCAGAAAAAGATCGAAATGTTCTACTTCGGCCGGTGAGCTGTGTGCCTAGTCGTTAACTACTCTTAGCGATCAAATTTATTTCCTTTTCTGAGTCACTGTTTCGCGCCTTTTCGTTCTTTCGAAAAACACAGCACTATCGTCCTCCCCATGTCCTATTTATTACGTATTGCGCAGATTTATCAGGATGTAGAACTGACTCAGGCAGAACTCGCATATTACGCGCGTCACATTCTGCTTCCGAGTATTGGAATCGATGGCCAGCGGAAGTTAAAGTCGGCACGTGTTTTAGTCGTCGGTGCTGGGGGGCTTGGTTGCCCCGCACTGCAAGCACTCGCAGGAGCAGGTGTTGGACATTTAACTATTATCGATGGCGATACGGTGCATCGTTCGAATTTGTCACGCCAGTGGCTTCATCGTTTTGAAGACAATGGTCAAAATAAAGCACTCTCAGCAAAGAAGGCGGTGTGCGCGATGAATCCTTTTATCGAAGTGGTAGCCGAGGAGTGTATGTTGTGCGCTAAGAACGCAGCCGCTCTGATTGGAGCGCACGATTTGGTGATCGACGCGACGGATGACTTGGATGTGCGCTACACGATTGATGATCATTGCGCGGTGTTGGACCGTCCATGGGTGCACGCAGCACTGTATCGAGAGCGCTCTCAATTAACGGTCTTTTGGGATCGTTGTGGTAGCTCTTTTCGCAAGCTTTATCCTGAGCCAAGCGGGGCACCTACATGTTCAGGCGCAGGGATGCTGGGTGCGAGTGCGAGCGTGGTCGGCAACTTTCAGGCGATTGAAGCGATCAAACTCATTACGGGAGAAGCTCAGCCAAAAATAGGTGAGCTCGTTTCATTCGATGCGACAGGGCTGAGCCTTCAGTCCTTTAAGATGCCGAGAATTAATTCCCCTGTAAGCATTCCGACGGATGCGGCTGAGCGGCTATCTGAAATCGGGCTTTCAGTCTTTGCTGTGCAACAAGCACATTCCATCCATGAACCCATGACTTTGTTAGATCTGAGAACTGGTGCGAATTTTGAAGCAGGAACGATTTCCGGCGCAATACATTACACGGACACTCAATTGCTTGAAGAGGGACTGCCTGGAGATATTAAAGGCAAAGTATTACTACTGTGTGAAGAAGGTGTGGTGAGTCTCATTTTGGCGGATGCCTTAAGAAGCCGGTGCCCGAATATTTATTTCCTTGAAGGCGGACTGCGCGCTTGGCGACACCTCAATCATACAGAATAGAACCGACCGCGGCTCGTCCTTCGAAGCGATGATGCAATTCGTATGAGAGTGCTTTGATTGAATAAAGTGTGAGGCTTTATAATTCACCGTTAAAGGATAGATTGGCGTCCTAGGTCGTAGAGAATGATGCGATTAGAGCCGCCGTTCCGATGGATTAGCCACCGCGAACGTAGATCAGGTCTTTGTTCCGCTGACACGATTTATTGGTCAACTGGTCGGAGTGGGGAAGTAGATGTCAGTTGCGATTAGAGCGTCATTTACAATTAGCCATAGCCAAGCCTGCAATACGTCCAGTCGTCCATGCTGCTTGAAAGTTGAAGCCGCCGGTGATGCCGTCAATGTCGACGCATTCGCCTGCGAAATGCAGGCCCGGTACTTTGCGACTCTGCATGGTCTTAAAATCAATCTCCTTGAGGCGCACGCCACCGCAGGTGACGAACTCGTCTTTGTTGGTGGTCTTTCCTTGGACGCTATAACGAGCGGCGATCAGCTCGTGAATGAGTGAGGTTTCGATCGCTTTGGGAAGTTGTGACCACGGAGTGTCTTCGCTGATGCCAGTGGCTTCGACGATGCGTTCCCATAGACGGCGCGGGATGGTCTCAAAGACTTTGCTCCTGACGAAGGTGCGGCCTTTGTGTTTGCGAAGTTTGGCGAATTGCTCGCGCACTTGATTCTCTGTTTGGTCGCCGAGCCAGTTGATCGAGATGTCGAGATGGTAATTCTGCTCCTGCAGGCTGCGGGCTTCCCATGCGGAGAGACGTAGGATCGCGGGGCCACTGAAGCCGCGGTGGGTAATGAGAATCGGGCCGGTTTGTGTGAGTGACTTAGATTTGCGCGGAGAGGCCGTCGCAAGCGACGACGCCACGAGAGATACACTGGCATGTTGTACCGAGAGGCCTGAAAGCCCATGGGTGCGTTTGTCGGCTACGTTGAACGCGAATAGCGAAGGCGCGAGCGGTTCGATGGTATGTCCGAGGGTTTCGAGTGCATGGGTCAGTGGTGAGGCCTTGAGCGAGCCAGTGGCGATGCAGATCGCGTCGGCTTGTATTTCAGTTCCGTCTGAAAGATGAAGCGTGAAATGTGATGCGTGATGGGTAAGATTCTTGATGCCCACGCCTTTCAGTAATATCACGCCAGCGTTGTCGGCGGCTGTATGAAAACAATTGATGATGGTCTGCGAGTCGTCGGTATCGGGAAACATGCGTCCGTCGGCTTCCGTCTTGAGGGTAACGCCGCGCTCAGCAAACCAGTGGATCGTATCCTGCGGCTGCCAACGATGAAACGCGCCGCGCAGCTCGCGTGAGCCGCGCGGGTAATGGCTGGCGAGCTTGGCAGGATCAAAGCAACTATGAGTGACATTACAACGGCCGCCACCTGAGATTTTCACTTTGCTAAGTGTCTGCCGACTGCGCTCGTAGAGGGTCACAGTCGCAGCGGGATTTGCTTCGGCGGCGGTGATTGCGGCAAAGAAACCGCCGGCGCCGGCGCCAACGATAGCGATGTGTTTCTGAGAGTGTGTGGCGTCGGGCGTTGAGGTCGTCATTACAAGCTCAAAGCATTGGCGGATGCTGAGGTGGCAGACAATCCTAGAATGAGCGTAGTCGAGAGAGCGCAGGTGCCGCTGGCAAGGTTCGGTCGTTCGGCCTTGGGGATTGCGGACGAGGCGGACGAGGCGGAGTTCGTCGCTGCCAAAAAAGTCATGACAGGACCTGGGAGAGGTCACCTCCGTGAGGTCCGTGCTGGCTCATCCCGCCTGCTTGGCGGCCACTGCACTTAACACAAATTGCACGACTGCTTCGTCGCTATAATGATCGGTGTTGATCACTAGGTCGTAGTCGAGGGGGTCTTCAACATCACAGTCGAAATGATTCTTCATGTAGCGTTGGCGTGCATAGTCTTCTTGCTTGATGTAATGCTTGGCCTCTTTGCTGGACATACCATGGACGTTGATCACCTGCTTGATGCGCTGTGGTAAGGTGCCGACAAAGCGCACGCGTGTAACATTCGATAGGCCTTCGGCGACTTTATTACCGCCGCGACCTACTATGATACAATGCCCCATGTGAAAGAGGTGCACCATGGATTCTACCGTCTGCTCAGACAAGGTCCACAGGGAAGGGTGTCGGCCGAGGATTTCATTAATCGTGCTGTCAATCTCGCTGACGGAATCCTCGGGCATAAACTTCGCGAGGCTTGTTGGGAGATCGTGATCTTTCAGGACTTTCTGGATTAGATCCTCGTCAAAGCAGGTCCATGGAATTGGGTCTTGGGGCGATCCGTCGCGCAGGGCGCCTCGGATTTTTTTGCTGATACTGCGCCCACGGGCACCGAGTTGGCGCGAGATGGTGATCGCTGGGGCGTGCTGTTCGGCATTGGGGCGTGCTTTTTCTTGAACCAAAGCAGCGACGTAGCTGCAGCATTCGTTGAAACTGCTGGTCTCATTCATGGCTCTGTCTTTCTATTTTGAAGAGTACGGACACGCGCAACTCCCAAGCATGAGAGCTAGTTAAAACAATAAACAATTGGTCCACTTTTGCAATCCAGATTGATGAGTTTGGTGCAAATTAGACACGGCTTCCAGCCGTTTGGTTCGGAGGCAAACGGACTGCTAAAATAAAGTCAGTCGCTACGAATCTGTGTAACAAGCGGCTGGGTACCGCTGGTTACACACCTCTCATCCTTCCCCTGTCAGTGCTTCAGATTGCTCGTAGGCTGCCATCGTATCGGCCTCGAGTTGCTCTAGGCGCTTGGCATCGCCGGCCATGTTGCTGCTCTGGTCTTGGTAGTATTCTGTGGAGGCCATTTTTTCGCTCAGAGCCGCATGCTCGGCTTCGAGCTGTTTGATTTGGACGGGTAAGGTCTTGAGTGCTTCGCGCTCCTTATTAGTGAGCTTGCGAGCGGGCGCGGCAACGGGTGTCGGCTCCGCGGGCTTGGCGACGGACGCGGGTGTTTTAGCTGCAAGTGCTTCGGCTGCTTTGCGCGCTTCGAATTGCTCTAGCCAGTCTTCACAGCCGCCGTTGTATTCAGTCACTAGGCCGTCGCCTTCGAGGGCGATGGTACTGGTGACGACATTATCGAGGAAGCTACGGTCATGGCTGACGAGCAGCAGTGTGCCGTCGTAGTCGAGCAGGCGCTCTTCGAGTAGCTCGACGGTTTCGATGTCGAGGTCATTGGTCGGCTCATCGAGCACCAATACGTTGGCGGGTTGCAAAAAGAGACGGGCGAGCAGCAGTCGGGCACGTTCACCACCGGAAAGTTTGGTGATGGGCGAGCGCGAGGTTTCCGGTGTGAACAGGAAGTCTTGCAGGTAGGTGATGATATGGCGCGGGCGGCCATTGATCGTCACCATCTCACCAGATGGGCAGACGTTTTCGGCGACCGAGAGCTTATCATCGAGCTGTGCGCGATGTTGGTCGAAATACGCGACTTCGAGCTTGGTGCCTACGGTGACACTACCCTTCTGTGGCTGCAACTTTTCCAGCAGCAGGTTGAGTAGGGTGGTTTTACCCGAGCCATTGAGTCCGACGATACCGATCTTATCACCGCGCCAAATGACGGTGGAAAAGTCCTGAATGAGTGGCTTATTACCCCAATCGTAGCTGACGTTATCGACTGTGAGTACCTTGCGTCCAGAAAGCTGACCTTCATTCACGCTGAGACTTGAAGTGCCGATGATGTTACGACGTTTGGCACGCTCGACGCGCAGCTTTAGGAGTGAGCGCACACGGCCTTCGTTGCGAGTACGGCGCGCTTGGATGCCTTTTCGAATCCAGACTTCTTCTTCGGCTAATTTCTTATCAAACACCGCTTGTTGTTTGGCTTCACCGGCAAGTAAATCGGCCTTACGCGTTAGATAAGTCTCGTAGTCGCAATTCCATGAGGTGAGCTGACCGCGGTCGAGGTCGATAATACGGTTGGCGACGCGACGGATAAAGGCCCGATCGTGCGAGACAAATAGCAGGGAGATGTCGGCCTTGCGGAGAAATTCTTCGAGCCAACGAATGCCAGGGATGTCGAGATGATTGGTCGGCTCGTCGAGCAGTAAAATGTGTGGATCAGCGGTCAGTGCACGGGCGAGTAGAGCGCGGCGCTTGTTACCACCTGAAAGCGAGGAGAAGAGGGCATCGCCATCAAGCTCCACTCGGTTGAGTATATTTTCGACCTTGTGCTCAAGTGACCAACCGTCGGTGCGGTCGAGTTGTTCTTGTAGATCGTCTAAACGAGTCGCAATGGCGTCGTCTTGATTCTCATCGTATTCGTTTACCAGACGGTGGTATTCGGCGACGACTTTGGCAGCCGGGCCAAGGCCGTCGGCAACCACTTCAAAAACGGTACCATCCAAGTGCGGCGGTACTTCTTGGTCCAGCTTACCGATGCGTAGACCAGGGATGGCTTCGATCTCACCGGCGTCTGGCTTAATCTCGCCGTCGATGATGCGTAGCAGCGTGGACTTACCCTCACCATTACGGCCAATCAGGCAGATGCGTTCGCGTTTTTCGATGGTGATACCCGCGTCATCGAGCAGACGTGGACCGCCAAAGGAGACAGTGAGATTTCGGTATGTGAGTAATGCCACGTTAAGTAGTGAGAGTTGAGAAGGAGACTTGAGAGCTGAGAGCTGAGAGCTGAGAGCTGAGAGAGGAATAAGGATGCGATTAAAAATGGCACTAACTTAAGCGTTCGAAATGCAAAAAATGTATAACCTACGCTTGAGATACGCTGCAGGTAGTGATGATAGAGAGCTGGATCTGCTGTAGAGTTGAGCACCTTAAGGGCATTAAGATCTCAAATACATTGATACTGCTTGGTGACTAAAATAGCCGAAAACAGCTACTCAATGGCGGCAATGCCGTTCGCTGCCAATGTTATTCAACATCGGATTTCGCCAATCGCCACGCAGCGACACACTATTTGGTGCTGAAGCGGTAGAGAGTGGTAGAGCTAAATGGCTCATCGGGCTTGAGGAGCGCGCCGCCCATTTCAGGGGAGTTGACACTATCGGCATAATCCTGAGTTTCGAGGCAGAAGCCATCCTTAGGCCCGTAGATGACTCCACCCTTACCAATTTCAGGCGCATCTACGGAGAGGAAAAGTCCTGCGTAAAATTGGACACCTGGCTCGGTGGTGAAGACCTCCATTACGCGGCCCGAACTTGCTTCGCTAACTATCGCAGCAGCCTTCGGCAGCCTGGTGCGGCCATTATTGAGGAAAAAATGTATGTCTGCGTTGTTAATGTTCAACTCACGGCTGCCGAGCAGCACAGGTTCGCGGTAATCGTTGAATCCATCGACTACGGGATCGCGACGGCCTTGCAGAGTGGCATCGGCATCGACCGTTGCCACGGAGTCGGCGAAAATCTGCATTTTATGGCCGAGTACGTCGCCCTGACCTGAACCTCTGAGGTTGAAATACGAGTGGTTGGTCAGGTTGAGCGGCGTAGCCTTGTCGGTGGACGCCTGGTAGGCGATCTCTAGCGTGTTATCGTCGAGCAGCGCGTAGGTGACGGAGCACTCGACAGTTCCTGGAAAACCGTTGCTTCCGTCGGGGTCCGTGATCGAGAGGCGCAGTTTATCGACGCCGAGGTCGTTGATGGTCTCAGCGGTCCAGACAAGTTTGTCGTAGCCATTGATCCCACCGTGCAGACAGTTGGGACCATTGTTTGCTGCGAGTGGATACGTTTGACCGTCTAAAGTGAACTGAGCACCGGAAATACGCCCTGCAACACGACCAGTGGTGGCACCAAAATACGGATGCCCTGCAACGTAATCATCGAGTGTCTCTTTGCCTAGAACAACATCGGCGAACTTGCCATTGCGGTCTGGGGCATTGAGTGCCACCAGTATGCCACCATAGTTGGTGACTTTAGCGGATAGACCATTTTTGTTGGTAAGCGTGAAAAGACTAACTGCTTCACCTGTTGATAATGTGCCGTATGGCTGTGTTTCAATGCTCATGTGGTGGAGCAAGGAAGCGAATTCTAGCGGAAGAGCA
>JBLHTV010000071.1:0-7987 GCA_047627755.1 Lentimonas sp.
CCTTCAATTCTTTGCCCGCTTTGAACTTAATCACTGCACGCGTGGGAATGACGACATCTGTTTCAGGCTTGTTCGGATTGCGACCAATGCGTGATTTACGCACTTGCACTTCGAAGACACCGAAATTGCGGAGCTCTACGTTGCGCCCTTCACTCAGGGCGGTGGCGATGGCATCGAGTGTTAATTGCACGGACTCACGCACTTCTTTTTGTGCAAAGTCGGTTTTCTCGTAGATATCTAGGACGATATCGCGTTTAGTAAGGTTGTTGGACATGCTATAAATGCTTTGAAAACTTGATGATACGAAAAACGAAAGTTATTGTTAATTCGATACTTCTGATCGAAAATAGGCTGTCAAACTAGAAAACATGAGCGATAAAGAACCACCCAACCCTTTTGAAGAAATTCAACGTCAACTGAACGACCTATTCAAAGATTCAAATGTCAAGGTGTCGACCCATACCTTCAATGAATCTGATATTTTAGGCGACGCCGACATTCACGATGGCAACGAAGCCAGTCTGGAAGAGGCAGTTAGCGCGACGGATCCACTTGAAAAAATTCGCCATTTCCATCTCAAACCGAAAGAAGTCAGAGACTATTTAAACCGATTTGTCATTCGTCAAGACGACGCAAAAAAAGTACTTTCGGTGGCGATTTGTGATCACTATAACCATGTTCGCCAGAGTTTATCAGGAAAAAAAACCATCGCGAAGGAATATAGTAAGCAAAATATCTTACTACTCGGACCGACTGGAGTGGGTAAAACCTACTTGATTAAGAACATCGCGCGGCTGATCGGGGTACCATTCGTGAAGGCAGATGCCACCAAATTCTCTGAAACCGGCTACGTCGGCTCAGATGTCGAAGATCTAGTGCGCGACCTAGTCAAAGCTGCAGATGGCAATCTCGAGTTGGCCGAGCACGGCATCATCTTCGTCGATGAAATCGATAAAATCGCCAGCGAGGCAGGTGCCGGAGGCCGCGATGTTTCCGGGCGCGGCGTGCAGATTAACTTGCTCAAATTGATGGAGGAGACAGAAGTCAACTTGCTCAGCCCGACCGATATGATGGCGCAGATGCAAGCGGCGATGGAGATCCAGCGAGGCAAAACACCACAGCGGAAGTCCATCAATACCGGCAATATTCTCTTCATCGTCAGCGGCGCATTCGACAAGCTCTCCGAAACCATCAAAAAGCGACTCACCAAAAGCCAAATGGGCTTTGGTGCAGCTCAACAGGAGAGTGGCGAAGACCTCTCCAGCTATCTGCGCTATGCCGAGACAACCGACTTCACCAAATATGGATTTGAACCCGAATTTATTGGCCGCGTGCCGGTTCGCGTGGCGTGCCGCGCCCTCTCCTCGCAAGACCTAGCACATATCTTGACCACCTCGGAAGGCAGCATTCTCAATCAGTATTACGATGACTTTCGAGGCTATGGGATTACTTTCAACATTACCGCAGAAGCGATCCTCGCGGTTGCCGAAAAGGCCAGCACCGAAGGCACTGGCGCCCGCGGACTGATGACGGTGCTGGAGCGACTGTTCCGTGATTTCAAATTTGAGCTGCCCTCCAGTGCAATCAAAAGCTTCGATGTGACCGCCGATATGGTCGAAGATCCGCTGCCAGCTCTCACCGCGCTCAAAGAGCAGGGCGCACATCTGCAACAAGATGTCTGGCGAGCCGACATCAAACGCTTTGCCAATGGATTTGAGAAGATGCATGGCTTCACGCTAGAGTTTAAACCGCTGGCCGAAGAGGCACTCATTAAAGCAGTGCTGGAAAGCACCCGTAGTATACAGTCACTTTGTGAAGAAAAATTCAATAATTTCGAACATGGCCTCACTATTATCCATCGAAATAGCGGCCAAACAGTTTTCAGGCTTGGCAAACTGGCGATACAAGACCCCGATAAGGAACTCTCTAAATGGGTGGTGCGCAGCATCGAAAGTTTGAAGAAGCATCCCTAATTACTGATACACGCCGAGAGCCTAATGGTTCCTGCTGTCGTCCCAAGAGCACCCACTCCTATCTCCCTAATTTATCATCTTCGCGCGATTCGCGCTAATTTCTAATTTCATTACCTATGCCTGAAGGGAAAGCAGTCAGCCAAATGTTTGCCGGTATCGCCGGTCGCTACGACGTGGCCAATCACCTCTTAAGTGGTGGCATCGATTTTTATTGGAGGCATGTCCTCACCCGCATGGTCAAAGCCCGTGCACCAAAAGACGTAGTCGATCTCGCCACCGGAAGCGGTGATGTCGCCTTCAAGCTCAGAGATCGCCTTGGCTCGACGGTTGCCGTCAAGGGCCTCGACTTTTGCGAGCCGATGCTAGAGGTGGCACGACGCAAAAAAACACAGCATGCCGCCTACTCGGACATCGAGTTTAACTTTGGCGACTGCATGGATCTGCCCTTGCCCGATGCATGCGTAGATGCAGTGACGATCTCTTTCGGAGTGCGCAATTTCGAAGACCGTCAACGTGGCCTGAAAGAAATCCTGCGCGTACTACGGCCGGGGGGCCGGCTCTTCGTGCTGGAATTTTCACAGCCCGATCGCTGGTTCCGTCCATTTTACTACCTATATCTAAAGTATATTCTACCACTCATCGCAGGTCTCGCAACTGGTGATAAAAGTGCCTATGATTATCTAGCAGGCACCATAGAAAACTTTCCGACCAAACAGGCGCTAGCTGAGCAACTCAAGCTCGCTGGCTACGAATCGGTAAACGCCACTGGGCTGACCTTCTCGATCGTGGCCATCCACGAAGCGCAGAAACGGTAACCACAGGAGCGAGGGCGACTCGCCCTCGTTTCCATCGGCGTTGGAGCAACGAGGCCGAATCGCCCACGCTTCTATTACCAATCAATCAGGCAACACCGCGTGCCAGGAAACTAGTAGCCTTTTTGGCGCAGCACATCCTGTAATTGATCCTGAAAATTCTGCAGATCTTCAGGATTCGGGCGGTAATCAGGATCATCCCCTGGAATTAATCCCAGCTGACCGGTGCTAGATAACTGCCAGCCGAGTGTAACGCCGTCACTAAAGACGACTGAGCCATTCACCAATGCGCCAGGGCGCGGGATCACATCCACATCAACCGTCACACCAGCTGGCTGAGCTTCTGTGAGTTCAGACACTTCGGCCTGCGCGTCGACCTCTTTAGTCACTTCTGGCTCTGGCTCTGTAAAAACAATGTTCAAATCATCGACAAGGAAACGCACTTCCATGTAGGTCATTGAAATGGAGAACTCCTCGCGCAGTAAGTCCTGCACCTCAGCGAGTGACTTGCCGTCGGCAATCCATGTGGAAACGGTTGTTTTTTGAGAATCAGTGAGAGACATAGGAAAAATTTACGGCTTAAAGGGAATCAATACGAAGACAAAGAGAGAAATCCTCAAGCTCCTTTGATCGAAAAAAACACGATCCTCTCAGAATGCGAACCAATTTTATTAGGCGCGACCCTGCGAAATCTGCTTAATCAAATAATCAACGCCGCGTTTCACGCTCCCGTCTTGCTCCATCATGTTCTCGACCTGCTTGCAGGCATGAATCACAGTACCGTGATCACGTCCACCAAAGGCATCGCCGATCGCTTTCAACGGATCGCTGGTCAAGGTCCGGCTGATATACATCGCCACCTGACGCGGAAAGACAATCGCATTGGTACGACGACGGCCAATCATCTCACTAAAGCGGATTTGATAAAAATCGGCCACCTTCTTCTGGATCTGGTCAACAGTGACCTTGGTCAATGTTTCTTCGTGCAGCAAATCGCTCAACAAGCGCTCAACCGCTTCAAGATTGAGCTTCTGGTTGATCAAAGCATCGTAGCTGGCAATCCGAGTGAGCGCCCCTTCCATACGGCGCACATTGCGTGAAACACGCTCGGCTAGGAAATTCATGATCTCTGGATCAAGCTGGATGTCCATAGCCGCCGCCTTATTACGCAAAATCGCAACACGCGTCTCATAGTCAGGTGCCTGGATGTCGGTGACTAAGCCCCACTGAAAGCGGGAAATTAGGCGATTTTCAAGGCGCTCGATCTCATTGGCCGGACGGTCACTGGCGAGGAAGATCTGCCGACCCGACTCGAAGAGATCGTTAAACGTGTGGAAGAATTCTTCCTGAGTGCTCTCTTTACCAGAGAGAAAGTGAATATCATCGACCAACAGCGCATCCACAGTGCGGTAATACTTACGAAATTTAGTTAACTTATTCTCACGAATGGCGTGAATAAATTCATTGGTAAATTTCTCGGTCGATACGTAGGCGATACGTGCTTTCGGGTTATTGGCCAACATCTGATGCGCCACAGCATGCATCAAGTGAGTCTTGCCTAGGCCAGTCTCGCCATAGACGAATAGCGGATTGTAAGCACGCCCTGGGGCATTGGCCACTGCCATGCTCGCCGCATGAGAAAGTTGATTACCAGACCCGACCACTAAGTTGTCGAAGGTATTGCTTGGATTGAGGAACGTACGACGCGTCTGCGACACCTCGACTTGGTTCGAAACCGCATCTGCCGAACGTGCTTCGCGAGTGTCCTGAGTTTGGGAATTGAGACGATTCACCGACTGACTGGTCGAATCATTCGCTGTTAGGCCTGACTCAGTTGCCGGCTCTTTAGCGACTTCAACAACGACCGTCACCGCAGTCCCTGCAAAACTACGTGCCTGCTGAGTGATAATATCCAGATAGTTGTTCTCAATCCAAATTGCATTGAATTCGTTAGGCGCAGTGAGCACAAGCTTTGCATCAGATTCTAGCGTGCACCTGAGCTCCTCAAACCACAGATCATAGAGGTCCTGCGGAAAGAGGTTTTTAAGCTCTTGATTGACGCTTTCCCATAGAGAAAGAACGATAGTTGAATCAGACATTAAAATTGAAAAATAAAAAGTTTATTAACAGTGCGTGTCACAGTGTAGCTGGGTGAGTGAGACGTATAATTGGGGGTAAAAAAAGACTAATTGCTAAATTCCACGAAACGAACGTTCTAAACCGGGCGTGAAACGTCTCAGATGGATGATAAGCAACTAAACGACAATGACTTGAAATTAAAATGGAAGGGTAAAAGAGAGATTTTGGATGACGGAAAGGACGAAAATTAAGTAGTCAAACAGGTAATTTGCACCACCTTGGGAATGAAAAAGCGGCACACCGAAGCGCTTGGCAAGGTCAACTTCTCCACAAGTTATTCACAATGTATTCCCAATAACTTTTTAGACACTTTTTACGACAAGTGTCACGAGACTGTGACACTTTCCTTAACCCCTGAAAAAGCGCGATTTCCACAATCTGAAGGGCGCATATATTGACTTTTCACAAAAACGCTATGTCTAATAAAACTTTTTTTAAACATACGAATTTTTATTTACTGCTTTTCGCCATGTGAGCAATCAGCCGCTCGTTAAATTCGGCGGCAGAATCATGGCCCATTTGTTTTAACGAGCGCATCATCGCAGCTACTTCAACGAGTCGCGCCATATCCCGCCCAGGCCGAACTGGAATCTCGATTAACGGCACCTTCATACCAAGCACCTCGAGATGGTTCTCTTCGAGCCCAGTGCGATCCTCATTCATCCCTGAGGCCCAATTGATAAAATTGATGATCACATCGATGCGTTTGTTCAAGCGCACCGCACGCACGCCGAATAACTCGGCAATGTTAATGATGCCGAGGCCACGACACTCCATGTAGCCGCGACTCAACTCCGACGAAGTGCCGATCAGCTCTCGATCGCTCAAGCGTTTAACATGAGTTAAATCGTCGGCCACCAAGCTATGCCCACGCTCAATCAGCGCCAATGCACACTCACTCTTACCGACCCCGCTCTCTCCACAGATCAAGGTGCCGATCCCACGGACGTCCAACAGGGTGCCATGAATGTGTGTGCGCGGAGCAAACTTCTCTTCCAGCAACAAGGTTGCTTCAGTGGTAAATGTCTTGGTTTTCTGCGGCGATCGTATCAAGGGTGTCGCATATTTGTCCGCCAAGTCCTTCATCATCTTCGAAGGTGCTAAATTTCTCGAGACCACGATACAGGGTACTTTACGCTTAAAGATCTCGCCGAGCACACGGGCTTCCTCGGCTTGTCCCAAATCACGCAGATAAGCCATCTCTCCTGCGCCCAGCAGCTGAATACGCTTTCGTGCAAAAAACTTAAAGTAGCCAGTCAAGGCCAAAGCAGGCCGATTCAAGCTACGCTCCCTGATGGTCTTGTCCAAGCCGGCGCCGCCGGCGACTAGATCGAGCTCAAGCGGCTCTTTGAAAGAATCATAGAACTCTCGAACGGAGACTGACTCGATGAACTTTGCGTTGTTTTTCTGCTGAATGGGCATGGGGTAAATCTCCTCCGCTTACATATTAAAGTTTTGGCCAAGATAGAATTCCTTACTCTTGGCATCATTGATTAAAAAGTCACCAGTTCCTTCACTTAGAACCGCGCCCTCATGCAACAGATAGGCACGATCGACGATGCGCAGCGTCTCGCGCACATTATGGTCAGTGATCAGCACCCCGATCCCGCGCTGCTTGAGCTGTATGATGATCTTCTGCACCTCACTGACACTGATTGGGTCGACCCCACTGAACGGCTCATCCATCAGCAAAAACTTAGGTTTTGTGACCAGCGCTCGAGAAATCTCCAAACGACGGCGTTCACCACCACTTAAAGTGTAAGCCTTTTGATTGGCCAGATGCTGCAAGCCGAGCTCGCACAGATGCTCCTCGACCGATGCTTCTCGCTCGGCCTTGCTCAACGGCAGGGTTTCGGCAATCGCGCGGATGTTTTGCTCCACAGTCATCTTCCGAAAGACCGAGGCTTCCTGCGGCAGATAGCCAATACCACGCCGTGCACGACGATACATCGGCAACGCAGTCAGATCCTCACCATCGAGAAACACTTGGCCAGAGGTCGCTGCGATCAACCCCACCACCATATAGAAAGTCGTCGTCTTACCCGCCCCATTCGGCCCGAGCAGCCCGACGATCTCGCCCGCGCTGACGTTTATGTTCACGCCATTTACGACACGACGTTTTCCGTATTCCCGAACTAGCTGACGGGTTTCAATCTTCGAAGGCACTGAAGCAACATCCATATTGCCCAAAGCAAAGCTGCTTGATCAACACACCGCAATCCAATCCTGCTTTAAATTTATTTAGAGCGAGGCTTCATTTCAGGCAGCGTCATCGTCGCGCGCTTGCCAGTAGAACGATCACCTTCGACAATGGCGCGGCGTTGCCCTTGCAACAATGTCATGCGATGCCCTGAAACTTTACCCATCTCATCTATCACCACTGCATTGCCCTCGAGTACCACCTTACCTTCGATTGGCTGAATCGTCGCCTTGTCGCCAGTGGCCACACGGCCGGTCTGCTTAAACACGACATTATCAAATGCCTCAATTGTCTGCACTTCCAACTGCGACTCTTTCGTCTCAGCAACTTGCACTGCAAAGGCAGTCACATCCAAACGTCCACAAAGCGCGTGCACATTCGTGCCACTCACCGAAACCGACTCCGTAAAGCGAAAGAGTGTCTTCTCAGTCGCTTCAATCATGCGCAGCGTTTTCGATTCTACCACTGTTTCACTCCTGGATGCTTGTGGCGCCGGCTGGCTCTGATTGGGCTGCAACGTCAACGCCGGCCTATCCTCATAGCCCAAATCAGCTATCTCCGGTAAAACAACTTTCACGCGCTTATCGGTATCGCTGTAGACTACAGCGATGCCTGGCTTGAGCTCCATACGATCGCCAGTAATGATCACCTCGCCATCAGTCACCCGTGGAGAGCCAAAGAGTTCCGCGCGCTCCTCTTGCGGATAAAATATCACCTTATCACTGGTCGCGACTTTATTGGCCTGCTCAATACGCACGGCTCCCTCTGCCAGCACGCGACGCACTGCTCCGACTTTCAGTATCTCAGCATCACCTGCCACCAGTCGAGGCGTGGCAGTCGTCGCCGTACTCTTTGCCGGTTGA
>JBLHTV010000072.1:0-7887 GCA_047627755.1 Lentimonas sp.
AGCCCGGCGTCGCTGATCTGGGTATTGTAGAGGTTCAAGTAGTTGAGTTCAGCAAGCTGGCTAAGTGCGTCTAGTTGCTTGTCGGTTACGTCGGTGCCGTTCAAATGTAGGCGTTGCAGCTTAATACACTGCTCGAGTTGTTGAAAGAAGTCTGAGCTGAGGGCTAATTCACTGCAATCAAGCCAAGTGAGTTTGTTGCGAAACCCGCTGAGCTGCTGGATGGCTTGGTTCAGCTGGCCGGGCCCGACCACGCCGAGGTCGATCCGGATGCTTTCGTCGTCCCATGCGTTGTATTCGGCCTTTACGCCGGTGCTGCTGATTTGCTCGATCAATTGGTCGGTGTCGGCGTCGCCCAGTTTGACGGTGTCGTTTGCTGCCGCACTGAGCTCCGCTGCGTCCGGCCAGTAGGCGCCAGCCTCGATCCATTGGCGCACGAGATCGATGTCTTCAGGGGAGACTGGGTCTTTCTCTTCGGGAGGCATGGCCTCGTCATCGTCGTGTGGGAGTAACATGCGATACATCAGCTCGCTCTGCTCGGCGTTTCTAGGGACGATCGCGGGTAGCTTACTCTTACCGCCTAGGTTAATAGAATGTTGCTCATCTAATCGATAGCCTCCTTTTTCTTTGGTCGCACCGTGGCACTTATAACAGTTGCGCTCGAAGATGGCTTGAGACGCTTCAAAGAGCGCGATTCTGGGGTCTGCCACTCGACGTGTCTGTACTAGCTCAGCGATTGGTGTTGTTATCGGATCGATCCGATCTGCGCCGTTGATTGCATCGACCATCGGGGCTTTGAGAGCCGAGATGGTGGTCGCTTGAGTGACTATGCGCGCTTGGCCGGTATTTTTATTGCTGCTTTCATCGAGGAGTGGAGTGGGCACGACAGCTTGGCGCTTTTCATCCTTGAATGGTTTGGAGAGGAAACCTTTGCCGTGTACCAGCTCGCCGCCCTGATGAGCGGTGATGACCATTGTGATGGTGGCGGCGAGGAGTGCCAGCATGTAGAACAATTTGCTGCTGCGTTTGCCTAGCTTGCGATGAATCCAATAACAAAGGTAAGTGGCAACGATACAGCCCGCAAAAATGAGGCCCCAGAATTCGTGTTGTTCGATTTCGTCGCCGTATTGACCGAACTCTTCGTAGCTGAGGCCAAGTACGACGGTTAGGCCGCAAGATAGCAGTAGCAACAAGTGCAGCAAGCCGATGGCTTGGTTCTTATGTTTGTCGTCGTTTTTTTCGAGTAGAAATTCTAGAAACCAGATCGCGGTGAGGGCTCCGATCGGCAGATGAAGCAGGACCATGTGAAAGGGGCCGAAGGGGATTATAAATTCGGGCATTTAAGAAGTGAGAAAGTGGCAAAGTAGAAGGTGGGCAGGTGAGGTCTTGATTGGAGGGAAAGTCTCCGTCGTTTCCAACTTAATTGGGGTATGCTATAGGCATTCTTGCCTGTTGCGTAAAATTGGTGGGAGTTCTGAAATAACAGACAGAAATGTCCGTATCACTATATTCGCTGCAATGACAAAGTAATGCCCACATCTTTCTAAAAAAGTGCAGTGATTGGGCGACCGTTATCGGCGATGCGGAAGGGGCGGCCACTGGGGGAGTGCACTACTTTATCAATCGGTAAGCCGAGGGCGTAGGCGATGGTCGCGTTGAAGTCTGGCACGCTAACGCCGTTGTCGGCTACGGAGTGGCCACTGGCGTCGGTCGAGCCGTAAACTTGACCACCTTTGATACCGCCTCCAGCTAGCACGCAGCTAAAAGCGGAAGGGTGGTGATTACGGCCGGCATTGCTATTGATCTCCGGGGAGCGGCCAAACTCGGTGCCGATCACGACCAGCGTCTCGTCGAGTAGTCCACGATAATGGAGGTCGTCGAGCAGAGCGGAGACGGATTGATCGAGTGGGCTAGTGAGTCCGGCGACTTGATCGTGATTGTCGTTGTGTGTATCCCAACCGCCAAGGGTGAGTTCGACAAAGCGCACGCCGTGCTCGACGAGTCGACGCGCGAGGAGGCAACTTTTGCCGAAGCGAGAATCGCCGTACACATCGCGTGTGAGCTTTGGCTCTCGGCTAAGGTCGAATGCGGCGAGGTCTTTACTGTTCATCAGCTTGATGGCTTCTTCATAGACATCGCCATAGGCACGCACTTGCTTGGAGGGATACTTTTTATGAAAGGAGAGATCCATCATCTGCGCGAGGGCCAAGCGTTCGCGTAACTCAGCTTCGTCGACACTTTTATGGCGATCGACGTAGGGGAGGCCATCGTCGGGGCTGCCAAGGTGGAGTGGTTCGTACTTCGAATCGAGAAAGCCTGCGCCGCCGGTGGCGTTATTACTGCCGCCGATACGGACATTGCCGGGGAGCGTGGAATTGGTCTTGCCTGACATGCTGTTGAGCCATGCGCCGAGGCCGGGGTGCTTAATGGTGCCACGTTGTGCATAGCTGGTATGCATGAAGTAGTCGCCTGGCTCATGCGCGCCTTGGGTGGAGTTCATCGAGCGGATGATCGCAATCTTATCCATGCGTCGAGCTAGGCTGGGTAAGTATTCGCTAATCTGAATGCCGGCGACATTGGTATCAATCGTTTGAACGGGGCCTTGATCTTTCCAGCTGGATTTGGGGTCGAAGGTGTCGATATGGCTCATGCCGCCGCTCAGGTAGATGTAGATGACGTTGCGCGCGGTCGGCTTGTTGACGGTTTGCGAGGCCCATAGCGGAGTGGTGCTCGCTGATAGGCCGACGCCGAGCAGTGCCTTGGCCGAGTATTGTACAAATTTACGGCGTGAGAGTTCGTCCAGTTTGTTTAGTTCGTCATACATAGCAGAGAGAATTAGGAATTAGGAATTAGGGATTAGGAATTAGGAATTAGGGATGCTGTGTGGAGGTGGGTTCTTAATCGTAATCCTACTCTCAATCCTAATCTGTTTTTGTGTGTGGAGATTATGACTAAGATTAAGAGTATGATTAGGATACTGAGGGCTGGGCTTACTGGATGAATAGGAATTGCTGGGTGTTGAGCATCGCCCAAATGATGCGTTGGCGGGCCTTTTCGGGGTCTTCCTTAAAGTAGGGCAGCAGGGCTTCCATCTCGGCTTCCGAGGGTTTTCGTGCTAAGAATCCGAGATAGAGTGTTTCGAGTTTGGCTTCGGGGGTCTTGGCTTGGCGTGCTTCCAGCACGGGAGCAGATCGCTGCGCAAGGAGCCAATTGGTCTGGTTCGAATTCATCAGAAACAGGGCTTGTAGGACGTTGCTTTTTTCGTCGCTATTCTCGATCAGCATGCGGTCGGATTGGCCGAAGACTTCGAGTAGATGGCCGTTACTCTGCGGGGATTCCAGCTCGGATGCGCGGCGGATGTTTTTGATCCATTTCTCGTCGGCTTTGTTGCTTTTACCCTTCCCTTTTGTGCTAGGGAAGTTTGCTGCCATCATACTCATTTCCATCGATGCACCAGGGTCTGATTCGCCGAGGTCAGGGTTGAGCATTTGGTTCCATGCGGTTCGAGTGTTTTGGAATTCCTTTCGGATTTTCGCCAGTTCTGGAGTACCTTTAAGGGTGGGGTCTTGGTTGGCCTTATTTTGCTTGGTGCGTGCGGCGAAATAAGCTGCGTAGACATCGCTCATTTGAGTGATATGGCTGGCGATCTTCTGAGGAGACCATTCATCGAGATAGACTGCTGCGGCTGGTTTCTGCCCTGTTACGTATTGGATGCCGCCGTTGCTGCCTTTGTAGGTGGTATTAAGGATTTGGTCGATGTCCGGTGTCATCAGTGTGGCGATCGAGTCCCAAATCTGTTCGGAGCTCATGCGTTGGAATATCGGGCCTTCGAGATGGTAGTCGTCCGGTAGGTCGGGGTTGTCGATTACGGCTTGGCGCTGAAAATACTCGGTATTATAGAGCACGCGTAGGTATTGCTTCAGGTCGTAGTCGAGCGCGACCATCATGGACTCGAGGAATGCCATGAGATTCGGGTCATCGGCCACGGATTCGTCGGTAAGTTCGTCGACTGGTTCGATGAGGCCTTTGCCCATGGCGTGCTTCCACATGCGGTTGGCGATGACGAGGGTGAAGCGTTCGTTGTTTTTCGACACGAGCCAATCAGCGTAGCTGTCTACGCGCTCGCTGGAGTCGTGTAGTTTGGCATCGGATTGGTTGCCGAAGAGGATCTTGGGCTCGACAATGTCCTCTGGCTTCGCGTCGTCGTATTGATAGTCGTGCGGTAGTTTGAGCGGGCGTTCGGTATGTACGACGCCCCATCTGAGGGGATCGAAGAACTCTCGGCCTGCACTCATCGGGGAGGCTTTCTGGTTGCCTGGTAGTTCGCCTTTATTCTGTTTCTTGGTAGTTTCGCGCAGGCGGCGCATGACTTCTTTTAGCTTCAGGTCGTCGTTTTGAATGTTGACCCCAGTTTTTAAGCCGTAGGTGTAGGCTGCGAGCTCGTAGAAGTCTTTTTGGCTCCACTTATCAGTGGGATGGTCATGGCACTGTGCGCATTGCATTTGTGTGCCGAGAAAGACTTGCGCGGTCATGGACATGTTGTCTAGCGGCATGCCAAAGTCGCGCAGGTAGTAGGCGACTGCGGGATTATCCCATGGGTAGCCGTTGGCGGTCAGCAGCGACTCCACGAAATCGTCGTACGGGACGTTGCGGCGGATTTGATCCTTGAGCCAAGGGATGTAGTAGATGCCGCCATAGCGACTGCCTTCGCGCCCAGTCGTTTTTGCGCGTAGGATGTCGGCCCAGAAGTTAAAGTTATGGCTGACGTAGCCGGGGGAGTCCAGCAGGCTATCGATCAGTTGGGAGCGCTTCTGTGGGGTTTTATCGTTGAGGAAATGGACTGCTTCGGCGTAGGTGGGGATGCGGCCGATTATTTTGAGATAGGCTCGACGTAGGTAGGTGGCATCGTCGATGATCGGGGCGGGTTCGACGCCTTGCGCTTGCCAGTATTTGGCGAGGAACTTATCGATTTGTTGACTGGCGCCGAAGTGGTCTTGTCGTTTCTCGACTCGAGAGACATCGGGCTGCTCTTGCTTGTAGGCCGTTGCGCTGAGTAGGCCTGCCTCTTTTTGGGCGAGTATGTAACTGCGGTCTTTGGCTGAGAATTGGTTGAGTGCTAGGGTGACTACTTTTCGATCTACTGTGCGTTGAAAAGTGACCTGGTCCCGATGCATAGAGACTAGGTCGGCTTCAATTGTTTTGCCTGCCACATTGGTGAAGATTCTGGCGGAGGCGCTTGAAGATAGTGAGGCCGCAAGTAGACTGTAGCCCGCGATTCGGAGTAGGAGTTGGTTGCGCAAACGCATGGTTCGGTTCTTTCTAACGACAGTGTCGTCGGGGCGAGAGTCAAGTGAGGGGTAGTGGGTTTTTAGGTCTTTGGGCAACTGTATGCGGGGTATTGCTTTCGATTTAAAATTCTAGATTCAACAATACTTAATGATATATATCAGCTGTGGGTCAAATAAGTTGCAAAAAAATGCATTTTTTTCTTATCCTAGTCGGCTTTCTAATTCGTGGCATCTGTCGCGAGTCGGGACGAGTGATTCTGACTATGGGGTGAATCTGCCCGCTGCTAGTATTTGTAGTGACTGGCGTTAGGCTGGGATCATGAAACATTAATTTTAGCGATAGACACAAAAAAGCCGCGTTCGAAGAATGATGGCATGGGTCAGAAAGCTCCGCCGATCTGGCCCTCTGAGCATCGCTCACAAAGCGCGCTCGCAAGCATCTAGCTCACCCCTTGCGCCGCTCGCATGAACTCTGAACTTGAATTCGCCTATTAATTTATAGTTCATTGTTTATTTCATGGATTTGAAATAAAAAGTCGGCTCCTGAGTGACCGCAGTTATTTTACATTTAATGTAACTTTAAATTGACTGTAGTTTTTTTACACATATTTTATTAAATTTAACGTTTTTTTATATACTTAATTTAACTCATATTTCATGACTCATAAAAGTAATATTAATTGCTTAATTTGTTCGGCAATCGGAGCAATTGCTTCACTAGTAATAACTGCCGGTAGTCTTAATGCTTCGTTTGATTTAGGAACTGCCGCCAACTACACGATTCTTACCCAAACAGGTCTAACCGCGAAATCAACGAGTCAGATCGTAGGCGATGTTGCCTACGATGGGCCTGATTCGACGCCTACTGGCTTTGAGCTGTCTCAATATGGTACTACGCTCGCCTCAACCGATTACACGACATCTCCTAGGATCGATGGTGGGAACATGTATGCAACCAACTATTCGGCGACGACTCAGGGGCAGATTTCGCAGGCTATTACCGATCGGGATGCTGCCTTCACTCAAGCCATCGGCTTATCTGGAGCTCCGCAGAGTGGGACAGATGTAGTCGATGGCACTGTATTTACTCCTGGTTTCTACCAATGGGGAGCGAGTTTTGCTCTCACCACTCAGATGGTACTAAGTGGAAACGAAACGGATGTGTGGGTATTTAAGATGGGCGCTCTAACCATGTCAGGCACTTCCAGTATTTTTCTCACGGGTGGTGCCATCGCCAACAACGTTTTCTGGTATTCAGCATCCGCTGCTACATTTGCAGACGGCTCAAATATGGTAGGTAATGTCCTTGTTGAGACAACCGTAACTGTAGCGGATAATGTTCAGACTCTGTATTCTAATTTATACGCTAAGACAGGGGTGACACTGGGGGCAAACTCTCTTGTGACGGGGATTGCAGTTCCAGTTCCAGTTCCTGAGCTAGCCAGCTTTTCCATTCTCGCTGGGGTATGTGTTCTGGGAGTTGTCCTGTGCCGCCGCGTGCGAAAGAACTAAGCGTTCCTTAGTGCCACTTTTCTTGTAAATGTATCGGGCATCTAATTAACGGTAGGATTTGATTGGAGCAACGCAATCAAGAGCTTTCCGTCGGCGAGTATTAAGTTTACTTCTTCAATGCGCTTGCGTGGTACAGTGCGATCCCTTCGAGAGGATGTTTTTTTAGGCCGTGGCGGATCAGCGCCTATATCGCTTTTTCCAAGGAGAATGGCTTCATCAGTTTGTTTGGCTGTGTGGTTCACATTCGCCGTAAATTTATAACAGCGCCGCCGATGGCCAGAGCCTGAGCCGATGTGTTCTACTGGCCAGGAATGCCTCACTGAAGGCTTCGCTATCGGACACACAGTGTTTGCTTCGACAGGAACTCGGGAATCTTCCCTTTGGCCTATTAGCGAAATGAGGAAGCAGTTTATTCAGCGCGTGAAAATGGCACAAAAAAATCTGCCCGGGCGTTATAGACGGTAGTAAGATTTTGAAGAGTGGATTGCGGGGAATTTAGCCCTTGTAAATCTTCAGCAAGGCGTCGGCAATTTTCGACGAATTGCGGGTGTTCGAGACACCTGCATCTTCTATGGCTGCAAACTCCGCTTCGGCTGTGCCGGATTCGTTTGCAGAAACGATTGCACCGGCGTGGCCCATGGTGCGGCCTTTGAGTGCAGAGGCACCTGCGATGAATCCAGCGACTGGCTTCTTCCTTGATGTAAGCACAGGCTTCTTTTTCGGCATTGCCGCTGATTTCGCTGAACATGATGATCGCATCCGTGCCAGAGCGAGAGACCACATCACGGTGATCTCTACGGCGCAGAAGGCGACGGTGCTTCTTGGGAGGCTGACATAAGTGCTCATAGAATGTGCCTCCATGATCGTAGTCGCAATAGATGTGCTGATAAATACGTTCAACACTCACAGTCACTTCGCCTTTGCGAGGCATGATGCCCGTAACTTGCTCGGGACTCAAATCCTCGCCTATATAATCCACTATGGCCCATTGAACTGATAGCGTGAAATTCTTGCGCTTACAGCTCTCAAAGCGCCGCTAATTTACTGGCTCATCTGCCTTCTTGTGGCAGTAATCGCGGGCGCCTATATT
>JBLHTV010000073.1:0-7713 GCA_047627755.1 Lentimonas sp.
GTTTCATACTGATCACTACGGCCCGAAGTCGATGCGTCTGGTCTTCGCTGGCGATATTGACTTCGAGCAACTCACCGCCGCAGTCGAATTTGCCTTCGACGGCTGGAGCGGAGGTGTCGATTACCCCGCCGAACTGCCCGCACAACTGAAAAACATTCAGCAATCTAAGCGTATCCACATCGCGGATAAAACCAGTATCGCAGTGCACTACGCGCAAAACACTGGCATTCGACGCACCGACGCCGACTACATTCCATTCATGCTCGGCAACTACATACTTGGCGGCAGCTTCAACTCACGACTCATGCAAACAGTGCGCAAGAAACAAGGCCTCACTTACAGCATCCGCTCCGGCCACAGTGGCGACATCCTCACACCCGGCAACTGGAGCATCAACGCCAGCTTTTCGCCCGCCCTGCTCGATCAAGGCTTAGCCGCGACCGAAGCCGTCTTTACCGAATGGTATGAGCAAGGCATCAATCCAGCCGAAGTGCAGAAAGCAATCGATACACTCTCCGGCGCTTATTTGGTTGGGCTCTCCACCACTGCTAGGGTCGCTGGACAAGTACTCAGCTTCGTGCAACGCGGATTCGGCCCAGAGTATATCGATGAGTACCCGCAACATCTGCGAGCCGTCACAGCCGAGCAAGTCAACCGTACCATCCGCCAATATCTAAAGCCACAGCAGCACACACTCGTCGTCGCGGGTTCACTCGACAAGCCACAAGAGACCGAGCCTGCCAGCATACAGAAACGGCAAGACATCTCCATCCGCCTCGACACACCCGATGCGGGCTGGAGTATCGAAATCGACAAAGTCTATCGCACCAGCGAAAGTCTCGTCGTGATCGCACAGCTGCAGCACAGCGGCGATACCGCTGCCGCCGTCATCAGCACCGTATCCGACAGCATCAGCATTCCCAGCATCGCTCAAGCACTACCGCTGCGGCACTACATCCTCGGCAAAAAGTGGGACTGGGGCGTTGCTCCCGAGTACACATTTATCGACTCGATGGACGCCTTCGGCGGCGCACTTGATCGAGCCGAACTAATCTACGAAAAATAAATTCGCGCACTTTTCGATTGCTCGACACCACAATTCCACACGTGATAGTGAACTTGTAAACCTGCATACTTTCATACTCTCCACAGTTTTTTCATCATGCCTAAAATCGACATCGAAACCCTCAAATTCATTCTGCAACGCAACGAACCCGACATCCGCAAGATCGCTGGCATCATGCAGGAAATTGAACTGGAGCTCAAAGCAGAGGAAGAAGAAAAAGCCCTGCGCCCGCCGGCAGTTAAGAAGCAAAACGTCCTGCTGGTCTCCGACCCTGACGGCTCACTGAAGGAAAAAGACATCGTCGGCTGGATCGCGCAAATCCCTGAGGACGACGACATCGGCACCACAGCTAGCCGTATCCACAGTGCCGCCCACGAATTTAACACCACGCCCAAAGGCATCCGCATGCCCGTCGAAACTATCGGTGAAGCCTGCGAGGTGATTTCAGCTAAATTCTTCAAAGAACAAAATGTGTGGGTCAAATCCAAGACCCCCTTGCTCATCATTCCGGTCGAGAATAAGATCCCGACCGACAGCGAAGAGTAATTTAAATCAAAGCGACCGAAACGGTCGTTTTTTTATAGCAGCAACTTTCATTCGTAGAGGCTTTGCCGATTATACCTCTGGGTGCGAAGAGCGCCCACGCAAAGGAACCGCCACGGACACCCGCTGTCGTAACGGTAAAATCAAAGCCCTCCGAATCCTAACACCAACAATCCAGAATTATGAAACCATCTAAAATAGCCCAACTCGCTTTTGCACTCTCACTAGCGACCACACCCTTCACAGCAACTCAGACAGCAGGTGCCCACTGCCAAGTGCCTTGTGGTATCTATAACGACAGCGCTCGCGTCGAAAGCATGCTCGAAGATGCCGCCACCGTTACCAAAGCCACGACTATGCTGGCCGAACTCGCAGGCAAGACCGACGCACAATCTCAAAACCAAGCGACACGCTGGGTGATGAATAAAGAGCAGCACGCGCAAAAAATCATCGAAACCATCAGCGATTACTTCCTCACGCAACGCGTCAAACCCAGCCAAGCCGATTACACCGAGCGTCTAGTCAAACACCACGCCGTGATCCTAGCAGCCATGAAAGCCAAGCAGAATGCCGACACCGCTCATGCGACCTTACTCGCTGAAAGCATTAAAGCGCTCAGTGCCTACTATCCTGGGCACGTGCATTAGGGACTAGGTGCCGCGCACCAACACTTTAGCCGCTGCGCCCAAGCCCAAGGTTAGGCTCTCATTCGCTGGCCCGACTTCGAGACGCACCGATTCCGAACTCAAGTTGCGCGCCACCACTCGCAAGGACACGCCTAGGTTGAGCCCGGCACTGGCTATGTATTGCAAAAAGTCAGGGTCTTGGTCGGTTATACGCGCCACGGAAAGCTGCGTATCCAAAGAGCACGCCGCCAAGCTTTCTGAGTTGCCGTGCAATAACTCACCTGCTGCTGAGGGGATCGGGTCACCATGCGGGTCCTCCGTAGGATGGCCCAGATATTGATCGATCCGCTCAAGTAATAGATCCGAAACCACATGCTCCATACACTCGGCCTCTTCATGTACCTCCGACCAATCGAAGCCAAGTACCTCGACTAGAAATTGCTCAATCAAACGATGCCGCCGCAACACATGGAGCGCCAGTTTGCGGCCATGCACCGTCAAATGGACCCCGACCCGCGGCGCATAATCGACCAGACCGGCATCGGCCAATGCCTTGACCATCGTGGTCGCGGTACCAGGCACGACGCCCAAAGCCTCAGCAACACTGCCCATCGAGACCTGATCCTTTTCCAATTTCTCAGAAATGAGGTATATCTGCTTAATATAATCTTCAACCGTAGAACTAGCCATGTGCCCACTACGATCACTTCTCGAGGCCCAAACGCCAAGATCATTTTTCAAACACTCCTGATTGTTCATTGTGCCTTCAGAGCTTTGAAGGGAGCCCGCGCCAGACCCCCCGCACAATCTGCAGACAATTCGCCATCTACGCGCTACATCCTAATTCTCCAGATGAAGCTGGTGAAATGACTATTTGGCTGCTAAGCTTTGCTTTCTTTTTAAAGCATGATTGCATTTCTCAAAGCATTCGCCCTCAAGACCTGGTACATGGTCGCAGAGATGGCACCTTACTTGATCTTCGGATTCGCGATCGCAGGTCTGCTGCACATTTTGATCCGCAAAGAACAAGTGCAACGCCTACTCGGCAAGCCTGGCATAGGCGCAGTGTTCAAAGCCTGCTTGATCGGCGTTCCTATGCCACTCTGCTCTTGCTCCGTGATACCAGTCGCCGCCTCTCTGCACCAGAGCGGTGCGAGCCGCGGCGCCACCGCCGCATTCCTTAGCTCCACCCCACAAACTGGCGTCGATAGCATCCTAGCGACCTATTCCCTCATGGGTGGCCTCTTCGCCACAGTGCGCGTCGCAGTCGCTTTCATCTCAGGCATCGTCACCGGATTCCTGATCGAGCTCTTTTGTAATAACCGGGTGGAAGACAACGCTCCGCCCAGCTCTCCAGCCTCAAGCCTGAGCCCTAATCTGAATCCTAATCTTAATCTTAATCCTAATCTGAATCCTAATCCTCAATCAACGCCGAGTAAGCTTACGAGTATGAGTATGATTAAGACAGCTCAAGTCTCTGCCCTCAAGCCTCAGGTCTCTAACCCTCAGCCCTCCCGCCTCTCAACCGCGCTCCGTTACGGCTTCGTCAACCTGCCTGCCGACCTCGCCGTCGCACTACTGGTCGGCCTCACACTTGCGGGGCTCATCACTACACTACTTCCGCCCGATCTGATCAGCGGCCACTTCAGCACCGGTCCGCTTGCCTTCTTACTCGCCACGGCCATCAGCCTACCGCTCTATATTTGCGCGACTGCATCGATCCCGATGGCATATGCGCTGATGGCCGCTGGGCTTTCGCCAGGTGCCGCCCTTATTTTTCTAATCACCGGACCAGCCACTAATACCGCAACCGTCATCACCCTCTGGAAAATGCTCGGACACAAAGCCACGTTAATTTACCTCGGCAGTCTTATCGTCATCGCGTGGATCGCTGGCTGGCTACTCAACAGCACACTCGGCGCACAAACCATGGAGCACAGCATGCATCAGCACACAGCCATGAAGCCAGAATTGTGGCAACACCTCAGCGGTATCGCCTTGATTCTCATTTTGCTAATCTCCCTCTACCACAGTCAACTGCCGAAACCAGTGGCAGAATCCTGTTGCTGCGATTAATGCTGGAAAAGCATATGCCCTGCGTCGCTCACCGGCTCAAGTGACGCGTTAAACCAAGGCAGATAAAGGCAGATAAAGGCATCAAATCCTTCAAGGTTCTTTACGTACCAATGGCTCGGCAGTCCCACCAATCAATCGGTCGCCCTCGGCTATTGAGTAACCACACAGAAAATCCGCAGCAGGTAGCATCCGCGCACTAGGGCGCTGCAGTTCATGGCAGCAAAGCACACCCTCACCGGTGGCCACACGCACTGAAGGGCTAGTGCTCAATACAGTGCCGGGCTCGGCGGACTCGGCACACTCCAGTTCGACACTAGCTCGACCGATCTTAATCCGAACTTCGCCATGATCAAAATACCCGCCTGGCCAGGGCGTAAACGCTCGCAAGCGATTATAGATCGCAACCGCTGGCAAGGTGAAGTCGACGGCCCCGTCTTCCTTGCACATCTTACGACAATACGTGACTTGCGCTAGGTCCTGCTGTTTAAACTGTAGCTCGCCCGCCAGCATCGCCACCAAGTTCCGGCGCAACAGCGGCACCACGGCCTCGCCCACTTTGACGCGCAACTCAGGCCCTGTATCCTGTTCGCCAATACGAACAGTCTCTGAATCGGCCACACCGCCGGCGTCCATTTCTTTGACGACCTGCATGAGGCCCACGCCCGTCTCGGCGTCACCAGAGGCCAGCGCGGTCTCTACCGGCGAAGCGCCACGATACTGCGGAAGCAGTGAGCCGTGAAAGTTTAACATGCCATGCGTTGCCGCTTCGCGCAGGGATTTCTGCAAGAAATGCCCATAGGCCATGACCAATGCCACCGCGATCTCCTCGGCCACCATCCAGTCGGCCAATTCTCGCGTCGGTTGTTCGGGCTGCAACAGCTCGACGCCATTCACCAACGCCCAGGCTGCCACCGCGTTCGGCTGCAACTGTTTACCACGCCCCTGACGCCGGTCTGGCTGCGAGACCACTGCACGCAACACACATTCGCCCGCAGCTTGATGCTTTAAGTAATTCAATACAGGCAGGCAGATCGCATCCGATCCAAAAAAAACAATAGTAGGCAGATGACTCATTCGATTCTAAAAAAGGTCTTGTTGGCCGATCGCATCGCGAACTGCGTCGGTCGAAGAGCTGTGTAAAAACAACCAGTGCAGACTTAACGAATGAAGATCTGGCTCTTCATAGAGACGACGCAGTAGTAAAGCAGAAGCGAGCGTGTCGTACAGCGCGCAATGATAATGGCGGCGTTTTACAGGACAATACAGCGCGGCATGTTTATCTAACGACGTCTGTAAATCAAACAGCACGATCAGATCGCCGAGTTTATGACTGTCAAGTTGTGGGTAAATACGACGATACAGATACAAGGTATCCAACCATGGCCCCCAACTAGCGACCGATCGACCCACTGCCGAGAAATCGGGCGAACTGCGTGGATACGACCAAACGCTACGCAACAAGCCATCTTCCACCGCTGCATTATGCGCACAGAGCGGCCCCGTCGCACGCAGTTGCGCAAAAAAATCCCACTCTGTATCAAAACGCGCCTGCTCTGCGGCAGCCTGTTCCGAAATACCGTGCTGCTGACGATCTCGGTCACTGATCGTACCCACTGCAGCGCACAGCCGTGTGTAAGTCGCCACGATCTTCGCCCCAACTAGGGTGACCACGCCATACTCGACAATACCACTCTGGCGGCTGCCTTCAAAATCAATCACATGTATGGGCGTATCAATCACGTAGAGAAAGTTGTTCCGTCTGCGCAAGTACGACAAGACCGGATTTCACAAAGTGAAAGACCAAACCAAACGCCACACCTAGAAAACGAATTCGCAGCGATTGTAATTTTACCACAGCTAATATGCCGCTACCAATCGCAGATTAAAATCCTCTGAATCTACGGTTGCCAGAACATGCATCACACCCCACATTGCTCGATTTTCAACCTGCACTACCAGTCGATATGTCACAACTCACACGCGCCCAAAAAGACGAATTTATTGAATTCATTGCCTACCTTTGCGAAGAGGCTTCCAAAGAGATCATGCCACACTACGGGCCAGATGTCGAAATCGAGCGTAAGTCCGACAAGACACCCGTTACACTGGCCGATCAAAATGCCGAGAAACGTATTCGCGAAATTCTCGCCGAGCGCTACCCAGAGCACGGCATCATTGGCGAAGAATACGGCAGCGAGCGCGAAGATGCGGATTTCGTATGGGTGCTCGACCCTGTTGACGGAACCAAGTCTTTCATTTCAGGAGTGCCGTTGTTCGCGACCTTGATCGCCTTACTTTACAAAGGCCGCCCCGTAATCGGTGCCATCAATCAGCCAGTGCTCAAGCAACTCGTGATCGGCGACTGTGAAACCACGACGCTCAACGGCAAGCCTGTCTCTGGACGTACTGCCTGCCCTCTGGGCGAAGCAACCCTGTGCACCACCGATCCGATTCGTACCACACTTTGGCAGAATAATGCCGACTGGACTGCGCTGCCTCCGAAGACCGCACTCTACCGCTCTTGGGGCGATGCAGGTGGCTACATCCTACTCTGCTCTGGCTTCACCGACATCATGTGCGATCCAATGATGGAAATTTGGGACTGTGCTGCAATCATCCCTTGCCTGCAAGGTGCGGGTTTCACCGTAACTGGCTGGAAAGGTGGCGACGCGTTCGACGAACGCTGCATCATCGCGGCAAAAGCGCCGCTGCACGCCGAAGTCATGGCGACGCTTTACCCGAACGGACAGTAAGTTTGCATTTGAAAAAATCACACATAAAATAAGTCGTAACCGAATCTTTAGTGTCCTCGATTTTTCAATATGTAAAACAAGCCGTAATCGCGGCAAGGGAGTATAACGGCCTCGACTTTTTTCCGCTCCGAGAGTCACTCTCCGGCTATCAAAATGACTTTAAGGGTCATCTCCTCGGTGATACGCGCGCGGGATTAAATGTCGCTCTGTTGGCATTTCCACAAGGGATGGCTTATGCGTTGATTGCAGGGCTACCGATTCAATACGGAATCTACGGTTCGGCCATCGCGGGGATGGTCGCACCGATTTTCGCCAAGAGCCACTATATCACCCTAGGGCCGACCAATGCGACTTCGGTCATGCTGCTGAGTGCCTTTGCCAGCCTCGGCATCGCAGGCACACAGATGCTCAATCTTGTGCCGTTGTTGATTCTGATGGTGGGTCTATTCGTGGTGGCGGGCGCTTATTTTAAGGTCGCAAATTTTGTGCAATATATTTCGCGTTCGGTAATTACCGGCTATATCACGGCGGCGGCATTGCTCATTATTGCCAATCAAATCCCCAAGGTTCTCGGCTTAAGCCTACCGCGCAAAGGGGCGACCTTTTACGACTCGATCATATTGATCGCCTCCTCGATTGAGACCGTTCA
>JBLHTV010000074.1:0-7597 GCA_047627755.1 Lentimonas sp.
TCGTGGCGCTTACCATCGGTTTGTTCGACCACGGCGACGCCACGATACAGGCCAACCCATTCATTGATGTTGGCGTAAGCTGAGTGGCCGAAGCAGCAGATGAGTGTGAGGGCGAGGGCGATTTTGTAGCGCATAGTGTGACCCATTTAAATTTTATTTGACTGCATTAGCGGTGATGCCCGGCCAGTCATCCGTGCGGAATGGTGTGACTGGCAGCCCGTTGCGATCTTGTAGATTTGCTTTTGGGTTGTTGGCCCAGGCATAGCGAACCGCGACTGGGCTCGACACATTCGCGTTGGAAACGTGCACTTTATTCTTACCGATGATCTTGGCATCGGCTTGGACGAAGACCTGATCTGCACCCGCGATTGAGAAACCAATCGGCTGTTTGACGTCGAAGGAGTAGAGCCCTTGGCGACTGACATGATCGAAGGTGAGGGCGATGGCGCTGTCCTTGATTTGCATGGATGCGTAACGTGGGCTGAGCGCGTCGATCGGATAGCCGTAATCGTTGGCCAGTGCGAGTCGAACCAGGCGATTGGCGACGGTGGTTTTATCGCGTGGATGAATGTCGCGTCCTTCGCCGGCATCAATGATCACCGCTTGCCCTGTATTGGGCAAGGAGAGGGTCATCGTTTGCGCTTCACGCAGTTCGGCCCAGGCGCTGTCGGTTGGCTCAGAGGTTTCTGCCATGAAGTCGGCGAGTTGCACCCAATAGAACGGGAAGTCGCCTTGCTGCCAGAGGTCGCGCCATGTGGTGATCATTAGCGGGAATAGGGCGCGGTATTGGGCGGCGCGGCCTGCGTTGCTCTCGCCTTGATACCAAATGACGCCACGCATGCCGTATCCAATGGTTGGATTCAATACGCCGTTAAACAGGTTGGCTGGACGATGTTGGCCAGCGCGAAAATCTCTGGGAGAACGCATTGCCTCCCCTGGTTTACCAGCCTCTAGCCATGCTTTATATTCGGCAACCTTTGCCGCGTGCATCTCGTCGGTATAAGTGGCGACTTTTGCATCCCAAGAGTTGAGGAGCTCAGCGTAGCCGCCGTCTACTTCCAGCGCATCGCGCGGCACCCATGCTTCGGCTGCAGAGCCGCCCCACGCGTTGTCAATTAGGCCGACTGGCACGCCCAGTGCGCTGTGGATGCGACTGCCGAAGAGGTAGCCGACAGCGGAAAAGTTAGCGACTGTCTCCGGGGTGCAAACACTCCATGCGCCATTGAAGTTGTCTTGTGGCTCTTGTGTGCCGACCTGCGGCACGGAAATGAAGCGGATTTGCGGGTGGTTCGCTGCGGCGATCTCGACAGGGCCATTATTGGTTTTGTTGAGTGACCACTGCATGTTGGATTGGCCTGAGCAGATCCAGACTTCACCGACGAGGACATCTGCAAGTGAGACCTGAGTTTTGAGACCTGACACCAGAAGCACCTGTGGTTGATCATTTGCTTCCATTGGATCCAATTTAACACGCCAGAGTCCCTGTTTGTTGGCCGTCGTTTGATGCGATTGACCGCCTATCGATACGGTAACTTGCTCACCGGCGTCGGCTTTACCCCATACGGGATTCGCTTGTTCGCGCTGGAGCACCATGTGATCACCAAAAATATTAGAGAGCGTCACGTCGGCTTTCAGCGCCGAGCTGCTGAGTGCGAGGATGGATGCGAGGAGTAGGGGCGTTTTTAATAGCTGCATGTGAGCAGATAAAAGCCGACTGCTGCTGTTGGGAAGATTAAACACGGGAGTGAGTCCGATTTAACTCAAGGGCATGGCATAAAGTCAGTCCCTACAGTTTTTCGTAGCGAGCGGTTTTACTCCGAGATCTTTGATGCTATTGGCAAACGGTGTGCCTTAATGCCACTCACTTCTACTCCTCACTTTCACTTGCCTCAGGCCCCGTCAGTCGCCGAGTGCGCGGTAGCGCTTGAGCACTTTTTGAAGAATCGACTCGGGTTCGAAGCCCCAGCGTATGCCGCAACCTACCAATCGAAGAAGTGCTCGATGACTATAATCGCCGTCATAGCGTTAAAAACCAAACCCGATAACGCACCAAACAAGACCGCTGGCCAGAGCTTACGTTCCTCAGGAATCTTAAAGACGGAGCAATAGCAGAATCTAAACAACAGGCATGCCAACACGCTCGGCAGCGTGGTTACACAAAGGAAGACTAACTCGAGAATGTCAGGCGGACTTGTTCTGAGCTGAGATTGGGGAAGAGATGAATAATTGAACAAAACAATCAACCAAATAACAACAACGATGAAAGCAACCGCGAGACTGGTGATATACGAGTACACGAAGACTCGCTTGGGATTCAGCGCTGTTCGAGATGGCTTTTCTTTTTCCATTGGTCGTGTCTCTTTTCATTTCTTACCGAACGTTAGAGATGTAACCACGGCGCGTAAGCGACATGGTCACCATCGACTGGTTGGCGCGTGAATATGACGAATCCAAGCTTTTTGCCACCGTCAATTCCCTAGACTGCCTGCGTTGCAGTTATTCCAGTCACAATAGTGCGCATCCCTCCATCGGATCCGAATTGATCCGGGCATCCAACAAGTAAGATCAGCATGACGGAGATAACAGGAAGGTTGAGGATCATCTTGATTCCAGGGCTTCTTTCTCTGATTTTCTTCTTTTCTTTATAAATGTGTTGAGGCTCATACAAGTGCCTATGAGAATTCCAATACCTGATACATACTTTAATTGGGTGCATCTGGCAGACTTCGATAGATATTCTTTCTTCTGTTCTTCTTGGATTTGATCCCAGTCTTGGAAGGGAATGCTGAAAGGGTCCGAAACTGCTGCAACAATTAAAAGGAGTAGGCTGATTGAGATGATTAGAATTACCTTCATTTTTTATAAACTTACGTCTTTTGAGAGATTAGTTGAGCCGAGTGCGCGGTAGCGCTTGAGCACTTTTTGTAGAATCGACTCGGGGTCGATGCCGACGCGCTTGCGCAGTGCGGCCACGGAGTTGCCGTGTTCGACAAATACATCGGGCCAGCCGATACGCTCGACTGGGTGTAGGCAGTGGCCATCTTGCAGTGCTTCCATGACCGCGCTGCCGAAGCCGCCGCTGATGACGTTGTCTTCCATCGTGACGATGAGCCGACTGCCTTGTGCGGATGACAGGAGTAGCTCGGTGTCGAGTGGTTTGACGAAGCGTGCATTGATCACACCGGCTTGAATGCCGTTTGCATAAAGCTGTTGGGCTAGTTGCTCTGCATCGGCAATCATTGAGCCGATTGCCCAGATCTCGATTTCGCCTTGTTCTTGTAGGCGTTCGGCTTTGCCGATTTCGAGGGCTTCGGGCATCTCTTTGATCGGTGTGCCAATGGCTTGGCCGCGTGGGTAGCGCACAAAGCTGGGGCCCTGATAGGCGATGCCGGTGGCCATCATATCGGCAAGTTCGTCTTCGTTCGAGGGAGCCATGACGACTACGCCCGGAATGTTACGCAAATAAGAGAGGTCAAATAGGCCGTGGTGTGTAGCGCCGTCGTTGGGCGAGAGGCCTGCGCGGTCCATACAGAACATCACTGGTAAGTTTTGCAGGGCTACGTCGTGGATGAGCTGGTCGAAGGCACGCTGCAAAAAGGTCGAGTAGATCGCGCAAACTGGATGAAATCCGGAGGTGGCCATGCCAGCTGCAGAGAGCACCGCATGCTCTTCGGCGATGCCGACATCCATGAATTGATCCGGAAGTTCTTTCTCCAGAATATTGAGCCCAGTGCCGGATGGCATGGCTGCAGTGATGCCGACGATACTTTTATCTGCCTTCGCGAGTTTGACCAAGGTTCGGCCCATTACGTCTTGATATTTCGGCGCAGTACCGGCGGCCGATGGTCCGCCTTTACCTGTCTTGACGTCAAAGGGGCCTGCGCCGTGGAAGCGCTCGGGGTTTTGGATGGCGACGTCGTAGCCTTTACCCTTGGTAGTCAAAATATGCAGCAATACCGGCTGCTCGGATTGTTTGGCAAATTCGAGGTAGTGCTCGACCTGCTTCTGGTCGTGACCATCGATGGGACCGATGTAGCGCACGTTGAATTTCTCAAATAGTGAGGACGGAACGAAGAAGTCCTTGGTCTCCTTCTTCCACTTTGATCCGAAATGGATGATGCTTTCGCCACCTGGTACTTTTTGCAACAGCGACTCGAAATCATCATTCAGCCTGTTGTAGAGGGGATTAGTGATCAGCTCGTTGAAATAGCGTGGGAGTGCGCCGACATTCTTGGCGATCGACCATTTATTGTCGTTGAGAATGATGATCAGGCGCTTGGTCGAGGAGGCGACGTTGTTGAGCGCTTCCATAGTGATGCCACAGGTGAAGGCGGCGTCTCCACAAAGGGCGACGACATGCTCGTCTGAGCCGCGCTTGTCACGCGCAGTGGCCATACCGAGTGCGGCTGAAAGTGCGGTGCCGGCATGGCCAGCGCCAAAGGCATCGTGCTCGCTTTCGCTACGGTTCAAAAAGCCACTGAGGCCTTCGCATTGGCGAATCTTGTCGAACGATGCACCATTGCGCCCAGTCAGGAGCTTGTGCACATAGCCTTGGTGGGACACGTCGAAGACAAAGCGGTCTTTCGGGGTGTTAAAGACCCGATGCAGGCCGATGGTGAGCTCGACCACGCCGAGATTGGGCCCCACATGTCCACCGTTTTGCGAGGTGACTGAGATGATACGTTCACGTATCTCGGCAGCGAGCTCTGGTAGCTCGGCTTCGGATAGCTTTTTTACGTCGTCGGGAGATTGAATGCGCTCTAATAGGGCCATACTACAAAAATTTGAAGGTGCGCGTTGCGCGGTGTGTGCCGTTTGAGATTAGGTCTCGGTGGTAGCGTCTTCGAAGGGCTCGACTTCGCCGGTCTTAATATTGAGCTTTTCGATTTTCAGTTCCGCTTCTTTGAGCTTTTGCTGACAGTTTTTTAAGAGGTTCGAGCCTTCTTCAAACTTAGCAACCAGATCAGCAAGTGGTGTGTCACCACTTTCCATGGATTCGAGAATGGCTTCAAGGCGTCCAAGGGCGTCCTCAAAGGTGAGTGTGTCGTTTTTCTTTGGCATATTTAAAAAAGAAGCGGGGACTTTATTGGGTCAGGTCTAATTCGTCGAGCAAAGATGCCAGAAGTTTTGCGCTGGTTCGGAATGATGGTGACTGTGCGCACTAGCTACGCTCCGCAATGCTGCTTTCGGTTTGGAAGGCGTTGCAGATTACATCGAGATCGATGTTTTTTGAAATTAGGTTCTTAATGATCGGAATCTTATCGGTATCGCTGGGCTGGGTCTTGACAGTCATTTGGTTGATCTTCGATGCCACGGCATAGCTATCGTCCTGACAGATGATCAAAGGAATGTTCGTTTTTGAAATCATCTCCATTAGCTTCGGGTGCGGGAGCACATTGCGCGTGAGAATAATGCCGGAAACGACTTTTTCGCCGGCGATACTCTCTGCGGCGATGGCACCGAGCAGGATGTCTTCGCGGTCGCCCTGTGTGATGATCAGTGAACCTCGCTCGAGTAGGTCGACGAGGCCTTTGGCTGCCATTGCGCCGATCAATACTTTTTCGACCCGCTCTGTGGCTCCGTGCTCGCGGCCGTTAAGCCAGCGACCATTCACTTCATCGACCACTTGGTTGAGCTTCGGTACGGTCAGTTTCTTTTCCACTGGAATACAGCCGAGCAGTGGGATGCCCATTCGCTCTAGAGCGATTTGGCCGTACTTCTCGATCATCGCCATTTTATCGACTTCAACTTTGTTAATAATCGCGCCAATCACTTCCACGCCTGCTTGTGCAAACAGGGCTTTGTTCAGCGCTATTTCGTCAATTGGACGGCCGATGCCGCCGCGCGCGATGATGATGGCTTTGGCTTTGAGTAGCTTGGCGACGTCTGCGTTAGACAAATTAAACACCGAACCTACACCCGCATGGCCTGTACCCTCGATGATGATATAATCTTTCTCAAAAGCGGCACGGTCGAATGCACGACACATTTTATCGATGACGGTCGCATGGTTCTTGCACGGATCGTCCAAGAATTCGCGCGTGAAGGTCGAATGGATCGCAATCGGGCTCATTGCGCCGATCGGCACTTTAATATCGAAGATCTTATCTAGCAGCACTGAGTCTTCGTCGATCTGGTGACCTTCGACTTCTACGAAGCGTTGCCCGACTGGCTTAATAAAACCAACTTTCGTAGTAAAACTTCGCAACGCGGCAAACAGCGCTAAGCTGGTGGTCGTTTTGCCATCATTCATCCGCGTCGCGGCAATGAAAATACGCTTGGTGGTCGTATTCCTAGGAGCGGTGAGTAGCTCGGTATCGTCTGACTGAAGCATCGTTTGGTCGAATTGCGGATATCGCAGCGTTTAAGGAATGACCGAAATTAGTCGATGATGGTGACGTCTTCGTTCAGTTCGTCACCTTCAGTGGGATAGAGTAGCTTGTGATCGATCGCCTGAGAGGCGACCATTACGGCAGTGCCGAAGATATCGCTGGCAGTGGCACCGCGGCTGATTTCAGCTGCAGGCTTTTTAAGGCCAGTAAGGATCGGGCCATAGTTGCGTGCGCGAGTCAAAACGTGGACGAGTTTGGAAGCGATGTTGGCTGAGTGTAGATCTGGAAAAATTAGCACGTTGGCACGGCCAGCGACGGTGCCTTCGATATTTTTACTGCTCGCCACGATTGGGTCGAGGGCGGCATCGACCTGCAGTTCACCATCGATGTCCATCGGGATGCCGAGCTCTTGGGCTTTTTTGCGGGCCATCATCGTGGCGGCCTTCATCTTGGCCACCGTCGGATTTTTACTGGAAGCACTCTTGCTGGTATAGCTGAGCAGCGCGACGCGTGGCTTCATGTTGGTCAGGTGGTAGCTTAGCGCTGCAGTTGTAACCGCGATATCACAGAGTTGTGCGGCGGTCGGATCTGGGATGACGGCGCAGTCGGCTAGGAAAAGTTCGCGGTCTTTACCGGTCTCAGGGTCTTCGAGGTCGAAGATGTTGAGCGACGACATATTAGCGACGTTCTCGTGCAGAGGTATGATCTGTAGCAATGGACGCAGCGAGCTGGATGCCTTGCTGGTCGCCCCAGATACGATGGCGTCTGCCTGTCCGGTGGCGAGCATGAGGGTCGCGAAGTAGTTGGTGTTGTCCAAATAGTCCGCGGCTTCTTTGTCGTTCATCTTCTTGAAGCGACGCAGCCCTTGGAATTTGCTGACGAAGTTATCCCATTCACTGCTGCGACGGGGCTCGATGATGCGGATGTGCTCGAGGCTGATATCGAGTTTTTCGGCGTTGGACTTAATTTGAGCGCGATCACCTAGTAGGATAGGGATGCCCAGCCCGCGCGTGGCAAATTTACGGGCGGCTTGTAGAATGCGAGGATCGGCGCCTTCGGGGAAGACCACTCGTTTCGGGTGACGTTTGAGGCGTTCGGCAAGTTTAGCGATAAGTGGCATCGTATCTAAATGAGATGGGTTGTTGTGAAATTAAATTGGGCAATTGGCCTTGAAAGAAAGATCAAAGATAAAAACACCTTCTTGGTAGAGCATGAAATATACAATTGCCAAAGTTTTTTCTGCGGTAGTTTCTTGTGCTTGGTTA
>JBLHTV010000075.1:0-7537 GCA_047627755.1 Lentimonas sp.
CACTCTTTTGCCAGTCTTTACGAGTCTCACCGATTTTTACAAATCCATCCTCTACACCATCAATCATTTCACCCGAAAACTTATAACGCGTCTCATCACCAGTCGTGCGCACCACACTTTTACCACTATAAGAATGTAGCGTGCGCGGCGTAGAATAATCGATCTGACGGATTTTGGACATTGATAGCTGGAGTTAGAAGATTGCAGTCAGACCGAGGTCTGCCGCATATGGCGAAGAAAGTCAGTAAAGAATTTCACCCATAATTTTGCTCCTACCCGTCATCTTCATCCGACATACGCATTAACAGTTTGCGTTTTCTCCGCTTCCGACTTCGATGCCGAATATGTCTAAAATCATTTTTCAAAAATCTGGCGTCGAACTAAACTGGACTGGCGACGAAGAAAGCATCCTCGAATTCGCGGAGAGTAACGACCTCGACCTCGATTACGGTTGTCGCATGGGTAACTGTACCGCCTGCCAGCAAAAAATAGTCTCTGGCGCAGTCGAATACCCAATGGGCCACTCAGGTGAGCCCGACGAAGGTAATGCCCTACTTTGCTGCTGCGCCCCAAAAGGCGACAGCGATCTGGTGATCGGAGCTTAAAAAATCGAGCGACGCAACCAGAGCATCAACATCGAGAGATCACACGACCTGAGCCGTTGTGCCCCTAGCTGAGTTGGGCTTTGGTTTCTTCAACTTTGTCCCAATCCAAGAGCTGTGCCTGAATCGATTCGCCTAACACGCCCTACACTCAGATTGCAACGGACTCAAATGAATCCTCCAACCCCTGCCGCATATGGTCCCACAATTTCCTCATTGTAAGCAATTCCCTTTCAATCGTTAATTTTCCGAGCTCCAGCAGTATAATAAAACTGCAGCCAAATGGGCTTGTGGGTCAATATTTACAGAACGTCAGTTTCCTCAAAAACGTACCAACCCTAAAGAGAACAATGCATCTCGCCAGTGCCCATACCCTCTGCGAGCACTCGCTTAGTCCTTGACTACTTCGATTCGCTCGAAGCTGCTTGCCAAGCCAGTTGCTGCGTCGATGTCGATCAGGCAGCCGCAGATCCGGATGTCGTCTTCGGCCACTGGGAAGCGGCGCTTCATGCCATCGAGAAAACTCGCCACCACCGAATCGACGTCGCGCCCGAGCACCGAAGCATACGGACCACACATGCCGGCATCGCTTAAATACGCTGTGCCTTGCGGCAAAACACGCCCATCGGCAGTCGGTGCGTGGGTGTGCGTGCCGATCACTGCCGCTGCACGGCCATCGAGATACCAGCCCAGTGCTATTTTCTCCGAAGTCGCCTCCATGTGCGACTCCACGAACACCGCATCGCAGGCATCCTTCAACTCGGCGAGTTTGGCATCTACCATTTTAAACGGGCAGCTCGACTTCAAGGTCAGATAATTGCGCCCAAGCACCGTCAAAATCGCGAGTCGAAAGCCGTCCTTCTCGATCACCAAGTGCGTGCGACCGGGATTCTGCTCGGGTAGATTAGCGGGGCGGCAGACTCGCTCAAGCCCATCGATCTCATTCTCAAAATTCTTCTGATCCCATACGTGGTCGCCCAACGTGATGGCATCGACGCCCGCCGCAATCAGTTGATCGGCGATTTTCTTAGTGATCCCCGCACCTCCGGCCGAGTTCTCCGCATTCGCAATCACGATATCCGCGCCAAGCTCCGTCTTCAATGACGCCACACGCTCAGCCACAAAGGTGCGCCCCGGACGCCCCACGATATCTCCTAAAAACAAAACTTTTGGCATATAATACAAATTAAAAAGAAACAGCGCCCCCGCAAGGCTCTTCCGTGCTTGATTTGAGCGCTTTTTACTGTCATTGTACCACACCTTTCAGAGGGCGTAGCTTCCCCCACCTAAAGAACACAATAAAACATCATAGAATAATGAAACCCGATACCGCAATCGATTCTCCCGAACAGGACGAAATTGGCCCTGAAATGAAAGGTGCTGATGCCTTAGTCGTGGCTCTTGAGCGCGAGGGAGTGGACGTGGTTTTTGCTTATCCTGGTGGTGCGTCGATGGAGCTTCACCAAGCACTCAACAAGAGCGAAAAGATCCGTACGATCTTGCCTCGCATGGAGCAAGGCGGCGGCTTCATGGCACACGGCTATGCCCGCGCCAAAGGCCAAGCCTCAGTCTGTATGGCCACCAGCGGCCCCGGTGCGACGAATCTTGTGACTTGCATCGCAGATGCCTACATGGACAGCATTCCCCTGATCGCGATCACGGGACAAGTTTACCAAGAATTTATCGGTAAGACAGCTTTCCAAGAAACTGACTTCTTCGGCATGACTCTGCCGATCGTAAAGCATAGCTTCCTAGTATTGGACAAAGAAGACCTGCCACGCGTCGTCAAAGAAGCTTTCCATATCGCGACCACCGGCCGACCAGGGCCAGTGGTGATCGACATCCCAAAAGATGTGCAGCAAGCGATTTTCAAGCCAACTTTCCCGGCGAAAGTCAACCTCCCCGGCTACCAAATCGATGCGATCAAGCCACAGGCGACTGATGAAGAACTGCTCAACGTCCTCGATTTGATCAGCAAAGCGGAGCGCCCAGTCCTTTACATTGGCGGTGGCATCGTCTCGGCCGAAGCACACCTCGAACTGCGTGAATTTGCCGAGCTCACAGGTATCCCTGTCGCATCGACTCTCATGGGGCTTGGTGCATTCGACGCTGAGCACCCACAATCACTCTACTGGTTCGGTATGCACGGCACAGTTGCTGGCAACTGGGCGGTCTGCGATAGCGACATTCTCATTTGCACAGGTGCTCGTTTTGACGACCGCATCACTGGCCTTGTTTCGAAATTTGCTCCCGATTCCGAGATCGTCCATATCGACATCGATGTATCTGAGCATAATAAGAACAAGCGCGTGAAGCATGCGATTCATTCCGACATTAAATATGCGCTAACTCGGTTGATCGAACTCTGCAAGGCTGGCAACCTCATCAAGCCTGATATCAGCGCTTGGATGAAGACCATCAACGAGTGGAAAGAACAGTACCCATTCAGCTACGACAAGACTGGTCACATTTCTCAACAAGAAGCGATCGAAACACTCTACGAAGAAACCAAGGGCGATGCGATCATCACCACCGGCGTCGGCCAACACCAAATGTGGGCCGCACAATTCTTCAAATTTCGTGAGCCACGCACTTATATTAGCTCGCTTGGCCTGGGTACGATGGGCTTTGGCCTACCAGCCGCAATCGGCGCGAAAGTTGCTTTCCCGGATAAGCTCGTAGTCAACATCGACGGTGATGGTTGCTTCCTCATGAACGTGCAGGAGCTTGCCACCTCAGCGATCGAGAAGATCAACGCCAAGACAATGATCCTCAATAATCAACACCTCGGGATGGTGGTGCAGTGGGAAGACTTGCTGTATGAAAGTGTTCGTGGCCAAACGGTCCTCTGTGACAAGGACAACATTGGTGGCCCCGACAACATTGAAGCGATCTACCCGGACTTCATTACTATTGCCAAGGGCTTCGGCGTTGCTGGAAAGCGCGTCGTGAAACGCGAAGATTTACGCGGCGCGATTCAGGAAATGATTGCCCACGACGGTCCTTACCTTCTCGAAATAATCGTGCCGTACAGCGAACACGTTCTACCGATGATCAAACAAGGCCTCGGTGCAAAGGAAATCCTGATCAAGTAAGAGTCAGCAGCAACCACTCCTCTTTTTCTTAAAGCGGCCACTTCCTTACGGATGTGGTCGCTTTTTTGTGTCTCTCACACGAAGCGCCAGATCCGAACTGACAAGCCCCTCAGCAAAGTGCGAACTTAGGATGTGCTTTCCCGCGTAAAGGCAATTCCCTCAGACTCTCGGCATACTCGATCAAGCGCTTCCAGCGACACTTGTTTGTCGGTGATAATTTAAAATCCCACGCTTTCTAGAAAAAAATCCAGCCTGCTTAGTTTGAGAGAATACCGCCCACCCAAACATTAACGAAGCTTCAGCGTAGCCAATCCGGCCATAGCGAAAATCAACGAGAGAATCCAAAAGCGAATCACGACCTTGTTCTCGTGCCAGCCTTTGAGCTCAAAGTGATGGTGTATCGGTGACATTCTAAAAATACGCTTCTTGCGCAATTTAAAGGAACCGACCTGCAGGATCACCGAACCCGCCTCCATCACAAAGATACCACCCACGATAATCAGAGTCAGCGGTTGATGTACCATAAAGGCAATCATCCCGATTAGGCCACCCAGCGCGAGCGATCCAGTGTCACCCATAAAGACTTCCGCCGGATGTGAGTTATACCAGAGAAACGCCAAGCTCGCGCCGAGCAACGCGGAGCAAACGACCGCCAATTCACCCGCACCTGGGATGTAACTAATAAACAGATAGTCCGCGATAATCGTATTACCCGCCGCATAGGCCATGATCGCAAACGCCATGGCAGCGGTTACCGTACATCCAATCGCCAGTCCATCAACTCCATCAGTCAGGTTAATCGCATTACTCGAACCTGCGAGAATGAGAAATAGGAATGGCACCAAAAAGAGCAGCGACATTTGCGACCACAGCACTTCCTTATAAAACGGCACCCACAACTCGCGCATGCGCTCGGCGGACTCAGGACAGGTCAACAACAGTAGCAGCGCCACAACAGTGAGCAGCCCCTGCCCCGCCAGTTTCCAACGACCCGAAAGCCCATCGCTGTTCTTCTTCACTACTTTTAAATAATCATCGATAAAACCAATCACCGTAAGGCCAAGATAAACTAACAATCCGGTATACACATACACATTCGGCCGCGCCCACAGCACCGCACTGACGATCACAGAAACGCAAATCATCAATCCACCCATTGTCGGCGTTTGCGATTTCGAGGCATGCAGGTCAGCCAATTCACCGACCTCATCTTTGGTGCGCAGCGACTGTTTAGCGCTCAAAGCGCGCAGCTTGGCAAATAACCAAGGCCCCATAATAAAGCCGATACTCATCGCAGTCAGCGCAGCAAATGCAGCGCGCAAAGTAATGTAACGGAAAAGACGGAGCGGCCCAAAGTAGGCTTCGAAATCGGCGAGATAACTGAGCATTGTTAAATAGTGATCGTAAGAGTCGAGGGTATGAAATTAACGTAATTTCAGCGGTAAAAGTTTTTCGAGCGCGCAGGAACGACTGCCCTTCAGAAAGAGTGCCCCCGCAAAATCAGCAACGACAGATTTCATTTTTTCGACATCTGTGCAGCAGTTAAGCTGTGCCTGTTCTGCCCCTACCTCAATCGCACCGTCCGTATATGCCTGCGTGAGTGTATCTGCCCCAACAAACAGCACCCGATCCTCAGAGCGCAACCGAAGCTGCCGCCCGACTTCTCGATGCAATGCAACCGACGCTGCACCCAGCTCATTCATCGCGCCAAGCACATAGCAACGTGCCTGCTCGGCCGACGTGCTACGGCTAAATGCCGCAAGTGCATCCCTCATCGACGCCGGATTGGCATTATAACAATCGATATAGAAAGTCTGCGCACCCTGCGTTGCAATACGACCTCGATTGGAGGACGGCAACCACGCCGCAATGCGCTCACCAATCACAGCATCCGAAATACCCAGTTCACGGGCCGCAATAATCGCCAGAGCGGCATTCGTACAAATCCCCTCGCTCGGACTCGCAATTTGAAAGCGTGCAACGCTAGTCCCCTCGCTTAAATGCAAGCTACTATGCCCCGTTCCCGCAATATTCAGACGGTAACGAATGACACGAGACGCTCGCGAAGACACCTGCTCACCCTCGGCAGCAAGCACCAGCGCCCGCTCCGCAAAGGCTGCAAACGCCGCATACTGAAAGGCTGAATGAGGCAAGACGACTGGCGCATCGGCTCGCGAACGCAGCGCCAGCCCAGCCTTCTCGGCAGCTACCCGTTCCAGCGAACCAAGCAGCTCTAAATGTGCGGCCGCAATATTGGTTACAACGCTCAAGTCTGACTCAATCATCGTGCCCAACTCAGCCATCTCACCAGGTTGATTAATACCTGCCTCAATTACCGCGAAATCATACTGATCAGAATCGAGCCCAAACAACGTCATCGGCACGCCGATGCGGTTATTCCAATTCCCTGCAGTCGCATGTGTGCGGCTCTCGCCCAATAACACGCGCAACATCTCCTTAGTGGAAGTCTTTCCGCAACTTCCCGTGATGCCAATAACAGGCCCATCGAAACGTTGACGAACACCGGCACCGATTGCTCCCATCGCCACCAACGAGTCCTCGACGACTAACTGAGGCAGCGACACGGACTGTGGATGCTCCACTAATAAAGCCCCTGCCCCCTGCTCAATCGCCTGCGCGATAAATCCATGACCGTCGCGCGCGCCGCCACTCAAGGCGACAAAGCACTCGCCCGACTGAAGTTGGCGTGCGTCAAAACAGAACCCTGTAATTGCCGCCGGCAATTCATTTTTCTGCCAAACACCGTTTGACCACGCAGCAAGAGATTGGGGGTCGAAGCGACTCATAGCTGCCTCACGCGACACACTAAGCTTGTTTAGTATTAAGTGCTTTCAGACGAATCAACTCAGCCGCGACTTGACGGTCGTCGAATGGAATCACCGTACCATCGAATTCTTGAAAAGTTTCATGCCCCTTGCCTGCGATCAACACACAATCCTCTGGACCTGCGACATCCAATGCTAACGAAATCGCGCGTTTACGGTCATTGATAAACATCACGCGGTGCGCGACATCTGGCGTGCAAGCCTCACGCATATCTTCAAATATTTGCTCAACTGATTCAGAACGTGGATTATCCGAAGTCGCGAACACAGTCGTCGCCCCATTCAATGCTGCACGTAGCATCGGCGCACGCTTGCTACGATCACGATCACCGCCGCAACCGCACACGATGATCAATTTACCTGGAGTGATCTCCTGCAGCATTTCGCAAGCATTCTTCAACGCATCATCGGTATGTGCATAATCGACGAGCACGTTAAATCCTTGGCCTGCATCGATGCGCTCCATACGTCCAGGAACTCCAGGAAAACTGGGCAACTCATGTAGTAACGCTGAGATATCGTATCCCTTCGCGCGACCGATCGCGAGTGCGGCAAGTAAGTTGCTTACATTGTAACGACCCAGTAAAGGTGACACGACTACAGCCCGACCTTCAGGCCAGATCAAATCAAACTCCGTGCGATCTGCGAAGAGCTGCACATTTTCAGCGCGAATCAAAGCATTCTCATGGAGCCCAAAAGTCACCGCAGGCAAACCACCTGGCAACTCCCCGTGCAAACGCTTACCGTATGGGCAATCAAAATTGATCACAGCAGCCTTCGGCACATTACCAGTCGCTCCCGTAAAGAGACTTCTCTTCGCTTCATAGTAGGCCTCCATCGTCTTATGATAATCGATGTGATCTTGTGTTAAATTCAAAAATGCCGCGATTTCTAGATTGAGCCCATGCACGCGCTTTTGATCAATCCCGTGCGAGCTGACTTCCATTACGGCTTCTTCGCAACCGTTGTCCACCATCTGACTGAGCAACGCATA
>JBLHTV010000076.1:0-7519 GCA_047627755.1 Lentimonas sp.
GCAAACGCAAACCTGCTTTATTCAAAAAAATCGTTAACTTTTTCGGAGAGTAAGCCTCTTCACTCCCTTAACCTCAAACATCATAACTATGGCTAAAAAACCACAGAAAACCGAACCACTCACATTACAGGAAATCATCCTGCGCGGTGATTCGAAAACCATCCGTCAGGCGCTCGAAGCACGCAGCCAGATCGACACCCTGCTCGAAGAACGCGAAGCCGCTTACCGCCGCATCGGCGAACTCGAAGCACAGGTCAGCGAGATCGTTGGCGAAGACGGCATCTTCCCATTCCCCGCACCACCGCTGGATGTCGCCACTTACGTACAGAGGCCCGCACCTAAGAAAAAGGTAGAGTCAGCACCTGCTCCCGCAACAGAAGCAGACACCGGATCAGGCTCAGCAACTGCAGAAGCACCCATCGAAACAGACGAGGTCGCCGAAGCAGAGTCAACGCCTGAACCAGAAACCAAGAAGCCAAGCAAGGCCGACGCGAAAACAAGCAAAGAAGACTAAGGACGTCTCCCTGAGTTAAAAGATCAAGAAGCTGTGGATGCGCTCGCACTGGCAAACCGCAACGACACCCCCCACGATTCGACGATGGCATTGCGCCACGTCCACTTAACTCACAACGGCCTCTAATTGTCACACTCGATGTCTGCATCCACTGAAGAGATCATAGCGATCAACAGCCTCCTAATAAAACGGGAAGCTGAATTTGCGCGCGTGCACTCGATTGAAGCACAGATATCGGCACTGCTCGGCGCGGAGTATCCGTTCGACCCGCCGGCGGTGATCATTCCTTCGACCATTAAAAAGAAGGCCAGCAAAACCAAGCCCGCCGCCCAAGAGCCAGCCATTAAAATCCGTCGCTTGGCCGACCACGAAATCGCCTACCGCTTCACCTGGCTCGACCAGGGTCAAACCGTGGCCAACGAGCTCACTGAATTAAAAGCAGTCGATACGCTGATCAACGAAACCCTGCCCGGCATGAAACTCCTCAAAGTCGAGACGCTCGACTTTGATTCAGCCACGGTGCAGACGCTTTACGAGCTAGAGTAGCCCAGCCCAAAGGAGGGAGGGCGACTCGCCCCTCGTCACTGGATAATTGACAGCACCACCGGCGCCTTGCATCTTGAGGGAAATGAGTCTTCAAGCCCCTGCAATCATTCTCGTTATGACATGCGCCCTACTATTAGGCTGCTCTGTCGTCAAAGCGCCGATAGACCTCACGACCGCCGCAATAAAAACGGCTGGCAAAGTCGTCTGTGCGACTTGCGAGATGACAGGCGATGTCGCCTCCGCAGTCGGCAGCACAGCAAGTGGCGTTGCGACCGTCACCCGTGCAGTCGCGGATGTTGCCACGAGCCCGGCAGTGCAAGAAGTCGCACTCGAGTCCCAAGGGAACATCGCGAAGCAAATCGTCAAACAGGCACTCAAATAACGAGCTGCGCAGGAGTTGCAAGATGAGGAGGAGCGCCCTCCCAAAGAAAGTGTCACCACATCCGAGAGGGTCGATCTCCGCGCCCTAGAATCATTTTCGGTTACTCCGTTTTCAGAGATTAGTCTCCATATGCATAAACATATTCTAAAAATCATGACACGACATCTGGTTAACAAACTGCTGCTACCCCTGGCACTCCTACACATCGTTCTTCCCGCTAAAGCTGCCAGCCACGTATACTTTGGCAGCAATCAGAGCGAGGGCATCTACACCGCCGAGTTCGACGCCGAGATAGGCAGCCTCACCTCGATCAGTCTGGCCGCAGAGATTGCCTCGCCCGGCTTCCTCGCGACTCATCCAAACCAGCAATACCTCTACTCCACCACCACAGGATTCGAAAAACCAAATACGGGCGCAGTCGCCGCATTTCGAATCCATGACGATGGCAGCCTAAGCCTACTCAACAAACAACCGACCCTCGGCCGCGGCCCATGCCACGTCAGTATAGATGCTACCGGACAAACACTAATCGTCGCGAACTACAGTAGCGGAAACGTATCCGCATTTCCGATATGCAACGACGGCACATTGGCTCCCGCATCTTCCACACATCAACACACAGGTTCTGCGCTAGATCTCAAGCGTCAAAAAGAACCGCACCCTCACTCTGCGTTCATACATCCAAATAATCGATACGCCTACGTACCCGACCTCGGCATCGACAAAGTCATGATTTACTCGCTCGATCCAAAGCGCGCCACACTCACTCTCTCCGGCTTCGCCGATGTGCCTGGCGGCAGCCAAGGCCCACGCCACATGAAATTCTCCAACGATGGCATGCGAGCCTACGTCCTTAACGAACTCTCACTCTCGATCGCGACCTACTCCGTAAATCTCAAAAACGGCCATCTCGAGCACATCGACAGCCTGACCGTGCTGACCAATGGCAGCGCTACCGAGGGGATGAGCTGCGCAGAGATTCGCATCCACCCCTCGGAGCAATGGATCTACGCCTCCATCCGCGATCTGGATGGACAAGGGCGCGACGTGCTTAGCACCTTCCAGCGCGCAGCCGATGGGTCCCTTAAGCTCATCGCCAACACCCCTGCTGCCGTTTATTTCCCACGTAACTTCAACATCGATCCAAGCGGCAAGTGGCTGATCGTCGGCGGACAACGATCATCCACCCTCGCGATCTTTTCGATCAATCAAGACAGCGGTGCGCTCACACTGAAAAGCACCGACATCCCCTTTGAAGGGCAACCTACCTGCGTGGAGTTTCTGCAGTAGCAGGCGGTGCGGAAGTTGCATCGATGTTTTCATGCATCAGTATTCTTCGATTCGATCCGACTCATACTAGAAGGACATCGGCTCGGTCTCCGCGTGCAGTTGCAGTTGCAGTTGCAGTTGCAGTGCTAACTGAGATCGGTACTCCACCACAAGAAAACCTTCTAGTTGGTCTTCGCGAGTTATTATCCTGAGCTTGCTGTGGTGCAAAGCCCCTGTAACCCACCTACGAAAAGTCGAATTTTACTTCGCCACCGATGACCTTCAACTTGGCCTCGAAGTCGTTTCCAGCCTTGGATTTGAACCCACTCAACGTTTCTGTCTTACCAGTACTGAGAAGCTGCTGCGCCACTTCCAATGCGATCTCCCGCTGCGCCATGGTCTTCCAGATCACGAATTTGCAACCATTGCGCCAATTCGAACAGCCATACGCTTTGGCGCCCACCACGATATCACCGCCACAAGTTGGACAGACTCCGAGCGCCTCTTGTCCCGCTTCCTTTTTCGCGACCTCAGCTTCAGCATAACCAAGCTTGCCTTTTTTATCGAGGCTGAGTGTGACAAATAGCTTGCGGCCATCGATCTCGATTGGATGAGGGGTGAGAGTACGTTTATGCGCAAAAATCTCGCGCGCCAACTCAGGCTGAATGGACAAGCCCCACTGCCCAATCGGCAGCACAAATTTACAGCCCTGCTTCCATGCGGAGCAACCGTAGGCCGACTTGCCACAAATCACCGGTTCATTGCAAATCGGGCATGCCCCAAGATTCGCTGGATTCACCGTCTTCGCTGATGTGCATTGCAAAATCTCACGCGTATAATCGCCGACCTCCGTCATGAACTGCGCAGGATCATACTCGCCGCGCTCCATTTGCTTAAGGCGAAACTCCCAATCACCGGTGAGCTCGGGCGACTTTAATCGCTCATCTTGAATCAGCGATATTAGACCACGCCCCGACTCGGTGCTGATCAGGCTTTTTTTCTTACGCTCGACGTATTGTCGTTGAATCAACACTTCAATAATCGATGCGCGCGTGGCCGGCGTGCCGACCCCTTTTTCTTTCAGTGCCTCCTTTAGCGCCTCATCGGTTACGATCTTGCCTGCGGTCTCCATCAATTGCAGCAAGGTCGCCTCATTGAAGCGCTTCGGCGCCGACGTCTTAAACTGGGGCAGCGACGGCTCATGTGGATTGCTCTCGCCTTGCTTAAAATCGGGCAACTCCTGCACTGTATCGTCCGACTGCTCCGACTTATCCTTGGCATACAGCGCCTGCCAACCGGCATCGACCAGCACCTTGCCACGTGCCCGAAACGGCTCTTTTGCAGCTACCGCATCGACCACAGTCACGGCCTTAATGCACGGCGGAAAGAATACCGCGATCAACCGCACCAATACTGCGCCGTATAGCTTACGTTCGTCCCCGGTCAGACTATCGCCCAGTACCTCAGTTGGAATGATCGCATGGTGATCGGATACTTTCTTATCATCGACGATCCGTTTGGTGAAATCCAGTGCGCCGAGGTCCAGCTGATCGATCGCATCGGGCTTGAGCCTGCGTAGCGCTTCCAACAGCGGCGGAATCGTCGGCTGAATATCAGTGCTGATATAACGGCTATCCGTTCGCGGATAAGTCAGATGCTTCTTTTCGTAAAGACTCTGCGCGAGCTTCAGCGTCTGATCGGCGGTAAAGCCGTAGCGCTTATTCATATCCTGCTGCAACGAGGTGAGATCATAGAGCTGCGGGGGATTGGCCTTCTCGTTCTTCTTAGTGACCGACTTTACCACCAGCTCTTGGCCGGTCACTTTCTCAACAATCGCCGCAGCCTTGGCCTGATCTCCGAACTTGCCACCCTTGTGTTTAAACAGTGCCTCGCGACAGACGGAGTGCACCTCCCAGAAATCCTTTGGTTTGAAAAATTCCACCTCCAAGTCGCGATTCACAATCATCGCTAGAATCGGCGTCTGCACTCGACCAAGACTGAGCAGCAAGTTGCGTCTTCCATATTCGACCGTGAAGAAGCGCGTGGCATTCAGCCCCACCACCCAGTCGGCCTCACTGCGGCACTTCGCCGCATGGTAGAGCCCATCAAAATCAGCACTCGGCGCGAGCTTGCTAAAGCCCTTCGCAATCGCCGCAGTCGTCAGCGAGCTGATCCACAAGCGCTGGCACGGCTTCGCCTCGCACTGCGCCCAGGTTAAAATATAGCGAAAAATTAGCTCTCCCTCTCGACCGGCATCCGTCGCGCAAATGATCTCGTCGGCCTCGTCAAACAGTCCTTTGATAACCATCAACTGCTCATGCGCTGACCCATCCTTGCGTGAGCGCAACTTAAAGTCTTGCGGAATGATCGGCAGGCTACTGAGGCGCCACGGCTTCCACTCTGGGGTATAGTCTTCTGGTTCCTGCAGCTCGACCATATGGCCAAAGGCCCAGGTGACAGTCCACTCGTCGTTCTTTAAAAAGCCCTTCCCTTGGGTGGTCGCTCCAAGGTGTTTCGCGATATCGCGGGCGACTGAGGGTTTTTCCGCTAAGACAACTTTCATAGATGGTGTAGACACTACACTCTTGCCGCTTGTCCGCATGGAGCCAGAAAAAAGTAACAAAAATTAGTAGATGATAGCGCCCATTCCCCAAAAAAGATGCCGCACGAGCGATGCGCCGCTCATTGAAAGAAAGCGACATGAGTGTCGCTTCTACCAGATTCTTAGCTACAAATATAGCCATGCACGTCGAAAAACTGAAATACACAATCTGGGCTGCCGACGCAGAGCGCGCCACCCACTTTTATCAAACCTGCTTCGGTGGAACCGTGGTAAGGCAGAATCCGCACATCACTGAGATTGAAGTCGCTGGCAATCTGATCGCCATCCACGGCGGCGGCGAAGGCAAGGTCACCTGGACAGGCCTTACCTTCCAGGTGGCCGACGTCGTCGCAGGCGCGGCCGAAATCGTTGCAGCAGGCGGTAAGTGTGAGCGCGAGCCTCAACCTGAAGACGGCGAAGCACCCCACCTCGCCATGTGCGAAGACAGCGACGGCAATCAAATCATGCTCAGTCGCGCCCGTAGCTAACCTGCGCAAAAGACGCTGCCCACAGGCGTGAATCGCCTACGGGCAGCGCCTTTATTACAGCAGGTGTTGACGTTTATTTTAAGCGTTTGATCTCTTTCTGCCCGATCGATATCAGCGCCAAAACCCCAACGCGAAAATCAAAGTCCAAACTAGCGTGCGAGGCCAATTGGTAACCACTAGTCGCTGCAAAACCTTGGGATGACTCTCGCCTGCCGCAATTCGCTGGTGCAGGGGGACCGAAAACCCAAAAGTCAGCCCCCAACAGCTTAGCACCAACAACAAATCCAACCAGTCTAAGCCGACGCCGACTTGCCAGACTGCCAACACGGATAAACCCAATTGGCCGAACATCAGCGGCACAACAATATAGCCCATTTGCTGGGTGTACTGAGCATGCCACTCAACCAACCGCTCCGGCGCAACCTGCATAAATGACGGATATATAATCCGCTGCACCAGCCAGAGTAAGACGACTAAACCGAAATCGATCAGCTGACGTAATTCGTTGAGATAGTCCGTATGCATTTTTAGCTAAAAAATCTTCTTACTGCAACCGCCTGTAGATGCCACTCGCCAAACATTATATCTGGCAACTCCGCGGCACTTGCGATGTTAAGCTATAAAAAGTGGAGCCACATGAGGGTCAATCGTTTATGATAGCGGTTGCTCTCTTTAAAAGAACATCGATAGCTATCGTTCATACCCCCCTCCCAAATACCTTAGCTGCGCTGGGAAGCATCTGTCGCCAGCAGCTGCTTAATCTTTTCATTTTCTTCAGCGTTAATTATACATTTCACTGGTCACTATCTCAGCTAAAACTCAGCCGGCAAGCGCTCGCCGCAGACCTTACAATAGGTGGCATCATCGTCGTGATCTTCGCATTTACACGCAAGACAAACCGAAGCTTCGCGTTCTCTTCTGGAGATTCTACCCCGACTCGGATTGGCCATTTCAGCCGTCACAATCGCAGTCGGCACTGCGATAATGCCATAGCCGGTGAGCATGATGATTGATGCAAAAAACTGTCCGAGTGGCGTGGCGGGGGAAATGTCGCCATAGCCGACGGTCGTCAACGTAACGATCGCCCAATACACACTCTTCGGAATGCTGGTGAAACCATGCTCCGCCCCTTCAATCAAATACATCAACGAGCCCAGAATTAACACCAATACCACCACCGCAAAAATAAAAACCGCGATTTTACGCCCGCTGGAGCGCATCGCACGCATCAATACATTGGCCTCGCCAATATACTTGGCGAGTTTCAGCACCCGGAAGATGCGCAGCACACGCAGCACGCGCAGCAACGCGAGATAATGCGCTCCCGGCAGCAACAGATCCAAATAGGTCGGCAAAATCGCCAGCAGGTCCACTACGCCAAAAAAACTCCGCGCATACCGCAACCGCTTCAAAGAAACATACAAGCGCAGTATATACTCGAGCGTAAACAGGATCGTAAAGCTCCACTCGACAATATACAGCACTCGACGCAGCTCTGGGTTAAGCGTGGGAATACTCTCCACCATCACCACCACCACACTCAAGGCGATGACAACGATTAAACAGACATCAAACGTTTTCTCATCCCAGCGGCTAGACTGAAAAATAATACGCCGCAAATGTGCTCTAAATCGACTCGGCATGACTGATTATTGTTCCTCTTCTCGCACAAAAAACACCTGACTTGGCTCGGCATCAGGACGTGCATAGGTGCCAAC
>JBLHTV010000077.1:0-7439 GCA_047627755.1 Lentimonas sp.
CTTCGTCGCGCATGCTAATACTTACCGACCAACCATTAGGGATGATAATGCCAGCGTAGCTAATCGGATCGCTCCAACCTTGTTCGCCAGCGTAGAGTTTGCCGTCGTCGATCAAGGCGACCTCTTGAACCGTCGCTAGCGCAACTTCGAGCATACCGTAGGCAAATGCGCGCACATCCGAAGGTTCGTTAAAGATGGCGCGGTATTCGAGGTCTTCGACCGCTTCGTTCATAAAGCGTGTGACCATAAATGTAATCACTAATATAATAGCGAGCACCGCCACCAGTACACTGCCACGCTGCTTGCGCTGCTTGCGCTGCGCGCAAGAGTGACGACCTTGCGGTCGAGTGACGCCTTCGGCAAGTGAAAGTGAGAGTGCGCCTCCGGCAAGTGAAAGTGAGAGTGCGCCTCCGGCAAGTGAAAGTGAGAGTGCGCCTCCGGCAAGTGAAAGTGAGAGTGCGCCTCCGGCAAGTGACGCCCTTGGAGAGCTAGGAGTGGAGTGGGGCATGCTGGCACATCGTCCGCTTCGACGGCGGACGATTCGGAGGTCGTCCTTCTCGTTTAAATGTGACTCTGGTGTCATGTTTCCCATTCTAGTATATCAACGCGCTCTTAGATGGCACTGGGATCGTCAAAGTGCGCTCTTGTGTTTCACCCTCATATTCAAAAGTGAGTTTCAGAAAGCGGGGGAGTAAGTATTGATCATCGCCGTCGCCTTCCATCGGTTCATCTTCTGTCTCCCATTTTTCAAATCGTTCGTCCCAGTAAACATACTGAATCTTAGTCACCATTGGGCTGATGACCGTGCGGCGCAGATCGTTGATGTCCTCAGCGTCCTCTTGCAATGTGGAGTACCAAAGCAGACTGAGGCCTTCCGAATCGTCAAAATAAAGAAAGGCATCGAGGCCTAGAAGCGGTGCATTTTCGAGGCCAACCAGCAGCGTCGGTGCTGTGGTGAGTTTAAAATTCAGTAAGGGCTCTTTGTTGTCTGAAAACCCAGGTGGCCGCGCCCATCCCACCGGCTCGTCTGCCGCGCGGATCAGTCCGCCGCTGGCGTCGCTGTTGGTCCCTGCAGTGCCTGCCGTCGAGATCGAAATACTTGGTTGCTGAATGTCCGCGCCATCACCTTTTGCGTCGCTATTCGTACTGGTATCGCTGCTGTCGTTCAATGCGATTTCGACACCTGAACTACTCAATGTGGCGTTCAGGAATTCGGTGACGCCATCGACATGATCAACAAAGAAATGCCGCTCGGATCGTTCGGACCAGATAGTGCTAATCGAGACCAGCATTGAGACGGCAGCTGCGAGCACGAAGCCCGCCACCGCAATTGCGAGAATCACCTCGAGTAGGCTCATGCCAGACTGGGATGACTGATGGCTGATCGTTGATGGCTGATGCCTAATGACTGTGGATTGGCGGCGCATTAGAATCGGTCGAAGTCGCGAGCGTTTTGCAGTTCGTCTTTTTTATCCTGTAACAAGCTAGAGCGCTCATCGGTCTTAGACCAAGTCGGGCGTAGCAGATAGAGCGATTCAGTATAAGTCGCTGCTTGTTCCTCTTGAGGTTCACTAAACTCGATGCTTAGCTGCACTTCGAATAAATCAATCACGTTAGTCGGCTCAATCGAGGCTTCCCAATTCGCAGTGCCATTGTTGAGTGTATCGTAGCGATCGCCGTCTTCGGCATCGTCAATATTCGGCTCCAGTAGTAATTGCATGCGCACGGCACGAATGTCCGCGTGGCGTAGATCGTTGCTTTGTCCGTGTTCTCGAGCGAGCAAGGCGTTGACGAATGAAGAGGTCAAAACTACAGAGGCCATCGCAAACAGTGCGAGTGCAACCACCACTTCGATCAGCGAGAAACCAGGTTCAGTGCGAGGTGGACTCATTTTGGAGTGATTAACAAACTGGAGAAGGGGTCAAATATCAGCCGCGTTGGCGTGCCGCTACCCGTGTCGATATCAACCACGAATGGATTGGAGCTCCGATCTGGCGCGAATTTGACCACATCTGTTTCGAGGCGAGTGCGACTGGCATCGGCTGGCGGTGCCAGACCCTCGGAGGGGGGCACCAAGTAGAACTGTATTTCGGCGGGCCCGCTCCGGTTAAAGCTTTCATCCAGCGCGAAGATTTTGCTACTGCTCGCATCGCTGGAAATAACAAGGCTGCCGCTATCCTTATCGAACCGAAGTTCGCTAATAATTCGCTCGCTCGCAGCTGTAAATCGAGCCTCGCGCACCGCGGCTAGAAGAATTTCTTCGCTGCTTTGGGTGTCGCCCCGATCGGCCAGTGAGGCAAAGTTAGTGATCACGACTGCAGCGGCAAATGCCATTAGCCCGAGGACTAACACGATCTCAATCAGTGTGAAGCCCTTGATGCCAAATGCCTTATTTGCCTGCTTACCAGTTGCCAATATCATCCGCGCTTTCGGTACCATCCGGTCCCCACGACCACGCATCATAGCCACGGGCAGCGTTGATGTTCTTCGAGCCAGGGTAACGGTATTGATAAGGATTGTCCCAAGGATCAAGCGGGAGCTCCTTCAAGTAGGCGCCCCTCCATTTCGAAGCCTTAGCCGCCGGAGCCTTTATAAGTGCCGCGAGGCCCTCTTCGGTCGTCGGATAATTGCCCACATCGAGCCGGTAGGGCACCAGTGCAGTGTCGAGTGTCTGCTTTACAAAAATACCAGCAACTTTATCCTGTTGCCCGCTGAAAATGCCACCGAGATTGCCGATAGCGACCGTCGCAAGCACCGCAATCAGCGCGATCACGATGAGGATTTCAATTAAGCTAAAACCACTTTGGCGGTGGAGCTTTCGATGTGAGGTCGTAGAGGATGTTGATTTCATAAAGATAGGTTCGATGAAGGTAAGGTCATGCTGTAGTATGTGTAGCTTAAAACAAGTCGCAACTTAGTGCGATTGCAAAGACGCTACGATTTCTTCTAAGAACCGCGATTACTCTGCTGAGCTTATCTGATTGCGTCTGTTGAGGCGGCCACAAGGACTGAACCCGATTCGTAAAATAGCTGCATGTTAGTTGAATTCCGTGCAAGTACACATGGCTGAGTTGGGTCTGGATGATCCACGCATGAATACGCTACAAGATGTCCTTAGCAAATTGGCAGCACGAAGCTTCGGACCAGTTGGTTACCTTGGACGTCGTGAAACCAGTCTTCGCCATGGTCAAGCGGATCTGACGCAATAACACTAGGATTTAAACGCCGAGGCGAATCCGGTGCGCAGTGTCGGCATCGATATCGAGATACAGATGCCACGCATCGTCGGGTAAGCAGTCGGCGATACGTTCAGGCCATTCGACCGCTAGGCACCATGGTGGGGCGAGAAAGTCGTGGATCATCAGTGCGTCCAGATCAGCGCCAGAGGCTAAACGATACGCATCAAGATGCACAAGTTGGCGGCTACCTTGGTAGAGCGTATATAAATTGAAAGTCGGACTCGTAACAGGCTCGATGATATTCCATGCGCGGGCTAAGCCACGGATGAAGGTGGTCTTGCCCGCACCGAGGTCGCCATGAAAGGCGAGTACCTGATTCTCGGGCACCAACACTGCGAACGCACCAGCAATTCGTTCGGTCTCCGCGGCGCAGGTCGTGACGATACCCTGTCGGAGTTGTTTTAGGAGATCTGAATCAGCGCTGCTCATGGAACTCTCAAATGCTCAAAACCATGCGACCAGGGTAAGGCTGTGTTGGTTGCTGAGTCGATTAATTGTCCGCCGCTAGAGGATCGGCGAATACGGCCAATTTGCCGCAACTCGGTGTCCGGGAACTGCGCTGACCATAGCGTCTCGAATGCCCGGCAATTTACTTGCATGTCTAATGTGACGACCAATTCGTAGTCTTCGCCGTCGCAGCAGGCATGTTGTAATGCGCTGTGCCCCGATGTTTTGGCCAATGTGTACGCGGCGGGAGCGATCGGTAGTGCGCCTAGGTCGAGTGCTGCATGCGTAGCGTGTGGCAACAAAGACCTCAGGTCTTTCACCAAGCCGTCAGTTAAATCCATTTGTGCACTGCAGTGCGGGTTCTGTGCGAGCCATTGGCCTTCGGCTAAGCGCGGTTGAAATTGATAATGCTTACCTAGGATGCTGCCGCCAAGCGTGCCAGTTACATAGATGTAGTCCCCGCACTTCGCAGTGCTACGCAACTTCGGGCTCAACGCTTGGCCTGTTAAGGTCAATACCGCGGAGAAATTACCTCGCGCGAGACTGCTAACATCGCCGCCCACGAGACTGATTTTGTAGTGCTCACAGCACTGGCGAATTCCAAAGAAAAACCGCTCCAACCACTGAGTGCATACGTCTGGGCCACAGAGTAGGGCGAGCACCGCCGGACCAGGGGTGCCTCCCATCGCAGCAATGTCACTAACGTTACGTTTTATCAACTTAGCACCCGCATCCTCGGGAGAAACGCTGGCATCAAAGTGTTGCCCATAACTGACGCTGTCGACGGTCAGTATCTGTTGTCCGCTGTTGACCGGCTCTAGCACCGCGCAGTCGTCACCAATACCGTGTGGCGAAGTTGGGCTTACAGGCCCCAACCATCGACTAATCTGTTGAATCAATGCGACTTCGCCAAGCTGCGAAACACTGTCGGCGACATTATTCGTAAAGGGTACCATCTTGCGACTTATCGTAAAATCAACGCAACTGGGCAGTGGTCGGAGCCTTCGATCTGATCTAATATTTGGGCATCTTCAATCTGCGAACTCAGGGTTGCAGAGACGCAAAAGTAGTCCAGTCGCCAGCCGATATTTCGCGAGCGGGCGGCTGCGCGGTAAGACCACCAACTATAACGTTCGGTGGCATCAGGGTAAAGCTGTCGGAAGCTATCAACGAAGCCAGCCTCTAGGATCGCATCGAAGCGCGCACGCTCTTCGACCGTGAAACCAGCATTCTTCTTATTCGGCTTCGGGTTGGTCAGGTCGATTTCGGCATGTGCCACATTGAGATCACCGCAGAAGATGACTGGTTTGGTTGCTTCGAGTGCCTGGCAGTGGGCGAGGAAATCGACGTCCCATTCTTTAGTGCGGTAGTCGAGCCGCTTGGGGCGCTTGTTCTCGTCGTGATTCTGCGCGTTCGGCGTATAGACGGTGACGAGAAAGTAGTCTTCAAATTCGGCGGTAATGACGCGGCCTTCGTGATCATGCTTATCAATCCTTAGCCCCATCTGAACTGAAAGTGGGGCGGTCTTACTAATAATCGCAGTGCCGGAATAGCCCTTTTTATCGGCGCAATTCCAATAGGTATATGGATAGCCCACAAATGCGAAGCCATCGACCAAGTCTTGAGAGATCTTGGTTTCTTGAAGGCAGATGACATCCGGCTGTTCACTGTCGAGAAAGGATTCGAAGCCCTTCTTGATCGCTGCGCGAAGACCGTTGACGTTCCATGAAATGAGTTTTTGCGGAGACATAGATATAGTTTAATAAGAAGTATGACTCATAAGTAAATGTAAGTATGCGCGCTGTGAAGAGTTAATTCGATTTGGTCTGATGAACCACGCGATGACGATTTAAAGTCGTTCAACTACAGTGAATTAGGTGCAATATTACCTTCCATAAAAGCACCCTCTGAAAGTGCATGATTTATAACCACAATCTACTACAGGAACTATACAAACCTTGCCGAACCCGACTCATATTTGTGTCATTTTCACGCAGTTTATACTGTGACTGGCAGCCATCTGGTGACACTGTGCGCGCTCAAGCGTTGAATACGCAGTGTGACGGGTGATTTGTGGCTTGCGCAGCTGAGTCGATGGCAACAACGCCAGTTTCAGTCTCAATAATTAGAAATGACCAATACGAGCGATGCGACCACTGCAATGGCGTTGGGTATACTGCCGCGCATAAAGATTGGTGAAAACAGAATAAATTAAGCAGCTCTTAAAGTGGAGCGTATTGGCGAAGTCGTTTCGATCATGAGACTGCGATTACGGAGTGTGCTGCAAGAGTGCTCCTCGTCTCTACACGAGATTAATTGTGGTAGCTGTTGCTCTGCTGTTTTGCTACGCCATCTACAGCAGACCTCTGTCGCGCGGAGGCGCAGGGGGCGCAGAGCTAGCAGGTTGTGGACTTGGGCACTTTCCGTAGTTACAGTTCTTTTGTGATATTCTTGTTATGTTTTGATTTCATTCGTCTTGGAAAACTCTGCGCCTCCGCGCCTCTGCGGGAGACTCCATCGTGGGGTGCTTGTTGGTCTGCGGCTCCGTGTAGGGCAAGTTATTCTCTAGCCTTCCAAAATCACAAAATATGATGCGTGCCAGTAAAGTAGCATTTAAGCAGCCGTGATTCATTGCTTATCGATAGAATCCACCGCCTAGTAGGGTTTCACCTTGGTAAAATGCGATGATTTGGCCGGCTGCGAGTGCGCGCTGCGGTTCATCAAACACGACTGTTGCGGTGTCGGCTCCCGTCGGCGTGTAAGTGATCTGCTGTGAAGAATCTCGGTAGCGCGGTTTCGCCAGTAGTTTGCATGGCTCAGTGATGGGGTGATTCACAAAGCTGAGGCCATAGACCTCGAATGCTTGGCCGAAGAGGCCAGGGGACTCAGGTTTGTCGAAGCCGATAATCAGCTCGTTGCGCTCCATGTTGAAACCGATCACCACGTAGAACTCGTTGTCGGTGTTGGATGGTACTCCGATCCAGCGTCGCTGACCTAAAGTATAACGATGCAGCCCCTGATGCTGACCGAGCACGTTACCATCTGCATTGACGATGTCGCCGGGCTTATCGTCAATATAGTATTCAAGGAAGCGATTGATATTCATATCGCCGAGGAAACAGATGCCTTGGCTGTCTTTCTTCTCCGCATTGGGGAGTTGATGTTGCTTAGCCAGCGCCCGCACGGCCGGCTTATTGAGTTCGCCCACAGGGAAAATCGCGTGCTCGATTTGCTTCTGTTGAAGCATGGCAAGAAAGTAAGTTTGGTCCTTATTACCATCTATGCCTTGAACTAGATCGAAACGACTGTCGGCGTTTTGACGTTTGCGCACGTAATGCCCAGTGGCCAGTGTATCGAATCCGTGGTTGAGCGCGTAGTCCTGAAAGATGCCAAACTTCATCTCACGGTTGCACATGATGTCGGGGTTGGGCGTGATGCCATTTTTGTAGCCTTCGACGAGGTAATGGACGACGTGCTCGCGATATTCATTGACGAGGTTGACGATCTCAAAATCGATGCCGAGATGCTCGGCGACGGCGCGAGCATCTTCGATGTCTTGCTGTGCGGGACAGTCGGCCAACGGCATTTCTTCATTCATCCATGTGCGAATGTAGGCACCGGACACCTCATAGCCTTGCTGTTTAAGTAAAAGGGCCGCGACGGCGCTATCAACACCACCAGATAAGGCTACCAGGATTTTTTTCATCGTCTGAACAAAACGTCATCGCCGCATGTCGTCAATACGAGTCAAAG
>JBLHTV010000078.1:0-7432 GCA_047627755.1 Lentimonas sp.
GCAAGGCCTTTTCAGCAAAATTATAACGCTTTTTCACTTTATTACACTAGCGTTACTAAACAGTTAAAATGGTCGATTACTTATGCTTAAAAACACTTATCTTATCCTCAATAAACACCGCTTAAATTACCAGATACACCTCAAACAGGCCTAAGGTAAAAATAAATAAATTAAAAATAGCTGCGGCTGTATTATTTCACCAGCGAGCCACAACTCAGAACTTATGGTTCCTGCCCGACGTCACACATTCTTTTCATTACAGACGACCAAACGTGGATGGTTTCTGCTCAGGAATATCCATTATTAATAGCTGCTTACGCAATTTTCGGCATTGTGTCGCCGTTTCATTAGACAAGCATAGAGCCACTCCACTATCCCGAATCGCGCAAGCGGGATAGCCACACATTTAAGAATAAATCAAGTATGACGCATCCATTGAAACCTCTCGAAAAAACAATCGGCTACCGGTTCTCTGACGTCAACTTGCTAGAGCTCGCCTTAACGCATCCCAGCTGCGATGCAGAAGTAGGTGACAACCAACGCCTTGAATTCCTCGGCGATGCGGTGCTGGATCTCGTGATCGCTGAAGCACTCTACCAAGGCAACCCAGATCTACACGAAGGCGCGCTCGACCACATGCGCGCGGGTCTCGTCAACGGCAAGGCGCTCACCGTTCATGCCCGCACACTTGGGCTCGATACTGCTCTACAAGTCAGTGAGGCACAGCGGCAACACCACTCCGAGCCCAGCGCGGCCATGCTCGAAGACGCGTTTGAAGCCCTCATTGGTGCGATTCATCTCGACGGCGGCATCGAAGCTGCCCGCACCTTCATCCTGCATACTCTCAGCGACGCCATACAGAAAGCTCAAAGCAACAGCGAATTAGGCAATCCGAAAGGACGCCTGCAAGAATGGACGCAATTGCACCATAGCGGCGCGGTACCAGACTACAAAGCGCTGCCAGAGGAAGGCCCCGAGCATGCACGTACTTACAGTGCCGTCGTGCAACTCGACGGCAAAGAACTAGGACGCGGCTGCGGTCGCTCCAAAAAGTCCGCCGAATCCGCCGCCGCCGAGCATGCGCTTCAACAACTCAACGATTAATGCCCGACCTCCTCACAAACCGCAGTGCGGCCACTCTATTTCATGGAGTCAGCGCCGAGGCCCGTGCAGCACTGGTCACCACCCTTGTCAAGCAACAGACCAAGCGCACCTGCGTGCTACTGGTCACTGAGCCGCGCCGCGCACAAGAACTAGCGACCGAGGTCGAAACCTATGCTCAGTGGCTCGCGCCCAAGGTCGTACTGGAGGTGCTGCACTTCCCAGAAGTACCGCCACCAGACATCGACGCCACGCGACGCGCAGACCGCATCTGCGAACGTCTATCCGTGCTCAGTACCTTGCTGCGCACCAGTAACAACGTCCGCCTGATCGTCGCCACGCCCGAAGCGATCCTAGGCAACTGCCCGGAGCGCACTCAATTTGAAGGCCGCCAACTCAAACTACGCACTGGCGAAGCGCATTCCTTCAAACAACTGGTCAACACACTCACCAGCGAGCTCGACTACGACTCCGAAGCGCTCTGCGAACATCCCGGCCAGATCGCCACACGCGGCGGCCTGATTGATATCTATCCCTACGATGCCAATCAGCCTTACCGACTCGACTTCTTTGGCGACGAGATTGAGAGCATTCGCAGCTTCGATCCCAGTACTCAACGCACACTAGAAAAAGTTAGCAACATTACGATCTCGGCCGCCGAAAGTGCTAAAGAAACCAACGCAGCAGATGGGCAGTTGATCGACTATTTAACCGATCAGTCGATTACATGGATTCTTGAAGAACCCTCGCAACTCCTCCACCAGCATCCTTATCGCTTTGAAAAGCTGCCTGCCAGCGGCGGCAAGACCCGTAGCTTCGAGCAAGTCTTTGCACGCCAAGAGCGAGCCGACGACCTGCGCCTAGGTATTTGCTCAGTGGATACAGATCCCGTACTGTTCGACCAAGCCCAGCGCGTCGAACTCGCCACCGAACCAACAGCCAATTACCGCCATCACACCGATGCGGTGCAGGTCGGATTCGATCGCTTCGAGTCAGAGCAAAGTGCGCGCACCAAGTTTGAAAGCAGTATCGCCGACTGGTCAAAAAAAGACAAACGCACACTCTACTTCGTCACTGCCAGCGAGAGTGAGGCCGCGCGAATCGCAGAGCTACTGGCCGAGAATCCACTCACTGCAAAGATAAAGCCCAAGTACCTGCACGGCACCATCTCTGGCGGGTTCATCTGTCAAGGGTCGCCAACATGGCTGCCACTGAAGCAGACTAAGGCCTCCTCGGGCATCGTTCTAATCACCGATACCGAATACTTCGGACGGCAGCGGCGCAACATCAGCCGCACACAGGAACGCGCGCGGCCGACCATTTCACAAGTCGATCAATTGCTCGATTTCACAGAGCTCGCCGACGGCGACCCACTCGTCCACCTGCAACATGGAGTTTGCCGATTTCGTGGACTCAGTAAGTTAGAGATCCAAGGCGGCAGCAAAGAAGTGATCACCGTCGAGTTTGCCGATCAAATGACGGTGCATGTGCCACTACATGAGTCGCACCTGCTGACGCGCTACGTCGGCCTGACCAAATCGAGCCCTAAGCTGGCCAAGATCGGTGGAGCCGCATGGGAAAAGACTCGCGCCGCCGCCGAAATCGCCACGCTCGATTATGCCGCCGAGCTACTCACCCTACACGCCGAGCGCAGTCAACACGCCGGTTATACTTTTCCGCCGGATCACCCTTGGCAAGCGACATTCGAAGGTGCCTTCCCGTTCACCGAAACACCCGATCAACTCACTGCCATCGAAGCCACCAAAATGGACATGGAGGCAGCATTGCCGATGGACCGTCTCATTTGTGGTGACGTGGGCTTTGGCAAAACTGAAGTCGCCATCCGTGCTGCGCTCAAAGCCGTGCTCGCTGGTAAACAAGTCGCCCTACTGGTGCCAACCACCGTGCTCTGCCAACAGCACCTCAACACCTTTCGTGAGCGCATGGCCGAATACCCAATCATTATCGATATGGTCAGTCGCTTCCGCAGCGCAAAGCAGAACAAAGAAATTATCGCTAACCTTGCCGGAGGCCGAATCGACATCGTGATCGGCACGCACCGACTTCTCAGCAAAGATGTGCACTTCCAAGACCTTGGGTTACTGGTCGTCGATGAGGAGCAGCGGTTCGGCGTAAAGCAAAAGGAAAGCATCAAACAACTGCGCGCCAATGTCGACATCCTCACGCTCAGCGCCACGCCGATCCCGCGCACACTTTATATGGCGCTCGCAGGAGCCCGAACAATGAGCGTGATCGAGACCCCGCCCGTCAATCGACGCCCGATTGAGACCATCGTTAAAAGTTATTCCGCGGATCTCATCAAAAGTGCGATCCAGGCCGAGACTGATCGCGGCGGCCAAGTCTTCTACCTGCACAACCGCGTCTCGACCATCGAAGGCGTGGCGCACCAAATCCGCGAAATGCACCCGAAGTTACGCGTCGGCGTCGGCCACGGGCAAATGAATGAAGGCCAGCTGGAAAAAATCATGACCCAGTTCGTCGCTGGTGCATTCGATGTATTAGTCTGCACCACAATCATCGAGTCAGGCATCGACATCCCCAATTGTAATACGCTGATCATCGAAGGCGCCGACCGTTTTGGGCTGGCACAGCTCTACCAGATTCGTGGTCGCGTCGGTCGCTTCAAACGACAAGCCTACGCCTACCTGCTACTTCATCGCCACGCCGCGCTCGTCGATACCGCGCAAAAGCGCCTGAACGCGCTCAAGCAGCACAATCAGCTCGGCGCAGGCTTTCGCATTGCAATGCGCGACCTCGAACTCCGCGGTGCAGGCAATCTGCTCGGCTCGCAACAAAGTGGCCACATCGCTGGTGTCGGCTTCGAGCTCTATTGCCAATTGCTCAAACAAAGCGTCGCCCGCCTCAAGGGAGAACCGGGCGCCGATCGTATCCGCGCCGAAGTGAAGCTCGACTTCATCGCTACCGGTGAAGGTGGTTCGCGCTCGCGCCGCACCACGGGCAGCTTCGCCTTCGCCGCGATCAAAGACGCCGAATATACCGACCATTCGGATCAACTGATCGAAGCCGCCCTGCCCGCCGACTACGTCGCCGAACCGCGCCTTAGGATCGACCTCTATCGCCGCCTCGCATTGGCCAACACCGATGCAATCATTCAAGAAATCGCCGCAGAAATAGCTGACCGCTTTGGACCATTACCCCGCGCAACCCAAGCGCTGATCGAAGTAAGCCGTGTGCGCGTGTTTGCCGAAGACGCCGGCGTGCGCCGCGTCGAAAGCGAAAGCGAACGCCTGATTTGCCGGCTCGCACAACCCGGCAAAAGCGGCGAATTCCTAAAGACCGGAGCACGCTTCCCTAGACTCACGGCCAAAGATCCGCTGAGGAGGCTGCGTGAGATTCAGAAATACTTGATCCGCAACCGGCAGGCGTCTACCTGATAAGCGCCACTTTCGCCGCTTGACCACACCAGATCCCTTTCTACTGTTAATTTTCAGATCAAAATTCACTCATCTGCCACGTGCATCATGTCGCTTAAACGCTCTCTTTCCTTTCTCTTCGCTTTCTTCGCTTTCCTCGGCCTAGCGCAACATGCGCACAGCCAGCAAGATGCCACTCTGATCCGCATGGGTAACGGCATCGCCGCCATCGCAGAAGGTGAAATTATCACCATCGAGCAACTCCGTAGAGAGCTCGAACCAATCATTCCACGCCTGCGCGCCGAAGCCCGCACCGAAACAGAATTCTCCGAGAGCATCGACCGCATGAGCCGTGAAGTGCTGCAAAACTTGATCGACCGTATTTTGATCGTCCAAGCTGCCAAAGAAAAAGGCTTACTACTACCTCAGTCATACATCGACCAGGAATACGACGAAGTCCTCAACCGCGACTTTAGCGGTGACCGTGGTCGCTTCTTAGAATATCTACGTGCGCAAGGACTCACCGCACGCGAATTCCGCGAAGACATCTATAAGCGTGTTGTGGTCAACGTCATGCGCCAACAGAACCGCAAATCACAGTCCGAGATCAGCCCTGAGCGTATCCAAGCCTTTTACATCCAAAATAAAATCCGCTTTTACCAGGAAGAGGCCATGCATCTGCGCCAGATCATCCTGACTCCAATCGCAGACGAAGGTACCGCCCTGCTCAGGCAAACAGCCAAGACGATCATTCAAGAGCTCGCTGAAGGCGACAACTTCGGCGACCTGGCGCGCAAATACAGTCAGGACGAAATGAGCCGCAAAGGTGGCGACTGGGGTTGGATCGAACGCCAAGACATTCGTAAAGAACTCAGCTCCGTCGCCTTCGACCTTCAGCCTGGCGGCTACAGCCAACCCGTGGAGCTCAATAACACCATCTTCATTCTTTACTGCGAAGCCAAGCGCGAGGAACTCATTCAGCCCGTAACCGAAGTGCGCGATGCAATTGAAAACGTACTCGTCGGTGAAATCGCCCGTGAGACCCAAGAGCGCTGGCTGCAACAAGTGCGCGAAGACGGCTACGTCCGCTACTTCCTGTAACTATTGCTTCATCCCAACCCGCATGCGGGCAATGGATACAAAAAATCCCGGCGAGCGTGACTCGGCGGGATTTTTTTGTAAAAGGAGATGGAGGCGCGGGTCGGAATCGAACCGACGATAGAGGATTTGCAGTCCTCGGCCTTACCACTTGGCGACCGCGCCATCTCAAATCAATTCGGGAAAAAAGAAGCAGGAAGCACACAAGATCAAGTGAATTCTGCCCAGAGCGCTCACTTTCTCGTTTTGCATTGTCAACTTGGGATATTTTTCAATTATTGGATGCTAACCATACTTCCCCTTCAGTATTAGAGCTATGCCCCGATCGTCACAAAGAAGCTCCAGCGGCTCCTCCAATTCACAGCAAAGTGAATCGAGTAAGTTCATTCCAAACATGGCTCAACTGCAGCAGGCGATCAAAGATCTGCCTGATCCGGAAGTCTGGTCGGAAATGACCTGCATCGTCACCATTTTAATCGAAAATAAGAAAAAGCTGCTCGAGTTTACCCGCAAACGTATCAACCGTGGCGAGCACCGTCCGTATCGCTGGGTCTACGAAGGGCGGGTGCTGATTCGTAAGCGCGATAGCTAGGACTTTCAGAGGACAGGAACCAGAGAACAGAGGCCAGCAGGTTGATCGCAGCTAATCGCGGCCAACACGATGAGATCATTCGACCAGTGGAGGCCCCACGACAGCTATAATGCAATCATCCTGCGGCATCGCCTCTGCTAGCCACACTTAAAGCGCCAAGATGGCGCTTCTACTGTCATCGCCGATGTCGCATGGGCCATGCGACGCTACCCTCCAAACCCAAAAAAAGCCTCCAGCGTTAGCTGGAGGCTTTTGAAAGTTTGGATTCTCAGATCGTTTACTTAGTCGTCGCTTGGTCGAGAAGGTCACCAAGGTTGGTGAGGTCTTCTGTGCCAGTGACGTTATCGAATGCTTGGCGTTCCTTAGCGAGATCTTCATCGCTGTAGTTCGCGGCCTTGATCGAGAGACCGATACGACGGTCGTCTTTGTCGATCTTGATAACACGTGCTGTGACTTCGTCGTCTGCGTTAAGCACATCCTTGATCTTCTCAACACGCTCTTCGCTGATTTGCGAGATGTGCACGAGGCCATCGATGTCGTTGTCGAGTTCGACAAAGGCACCGTAACTGGTGATCTTGGATACCTTACCCTTAACCATGTCGCCGATCTTGAAGTGTGTTTCAATTTCGTCCCATGGATCGGTTGCAAGCTGCTTCATGCCGAGCGAGATACGCTGTGAATCTGCATCCACGTCGAGGACCAATGCGTCGACTTCGTCGCCCTTCTTGACCATCTCGGATGGGTGGTTGATCTTGCGTGTCCAAGACATGTCGGAAACGTGCACCATGCCGTCGATACCTTCTTCAAGTTCGACGAATGCTCCGTATGTAGTGAGATTACGAACCTTACCACGGACGCGTGCGCCCACTGGGTAGTTATGGCGAGCCATATCCCATGGGTTAGTGTCGAGTTGGCGAGTGCCGAGGGAAATCTTCTGCTCGTCCTTCTGGACACCGAGGACAACCGCTTGGATTTCTTCACCGATGCGAAGGACTTCGCTAGGCTTAGAGATACGCTTAGTCCAAGAAAGCTCAGTGACGTGCACGAGACCTTCAACACCTTCTTCGATTTCGATGAAGGCACCATAAGGGACGAGATTAACAACCTTACCAGTAACCGTTGTGCCGACAGGATATTTCTCTTCGATTTTCTCCCATGGGTTGTTTGCAAGCTGCTTAAGACCGAGAGAAACACGTTCGCGCTCGCGATCGATTTCGATGATCATCACTTCGATCTCTTCACCCTG
>JBLHTV010000079.1:0-7428 GCA_047627755.1 Lentimonas sp.
GACATTAAAAAGGCCGACTCGCTACGCGAATCGACCTTTTAGAATGGGTGCAGGGACAGGATTTGAACCTGTGACCTTCAGGTTATGAGCCTGACGAGCTACCGGGCTGCTCCACCCTGCAATAAATTGTATAGAAAACGTTTTGAAGCAGAAAACGCTTTCTCTTCATGCGGCTAGCCGTTTGAAGAAGTTGCGGACTAAACGCGCATGTGTGTTCGGTGTAAAGGGCTATTTTTATAAAACTGATCTTTTATTTAAGGGTGAAATTGGCGACCAGAAATTGAACTGTTGCTTTTCTAGTGTCGGGCTTGGTGGTTCGAAACCGCGCTTTTATGAGATTCATGTTTTTTACGCTTTTCCTTCGGCGCTGGATCAGCGACAAAGTAGCCATGCCATGGTATATCTACCACGCCTTGAAGCAGCTGTTCCCTTCGGGGCGCTTCTTTTCTTTTTTCTCACTGATGTCGATCGTGGGGGTCATGCTTGGGGTCTGCGTATTGGTGATCGTGCAGAGTGTGATGAATGGCTTCGGCGAGGGCATTCGCTCGCGTCTGGTGGAGACGCAGGGGGATATTCGCATTCGCTCCGATGAAATAATCTACGACTGGGAGGAACAGAGCGAATTGCTGCTGAGCGAAGATTATGTGATTGGGGTCGCTCCGTTTGCTGAGGGTGTGGTGATGCTGCAGCATGGCAACCGCCCACAATTCCCGATGATTCGTGGGATTGATCCAATCGCGGAGCAGGCGGTGATTCCGCTGCAAAATTTTTTGACGTTCGGCAATCTTGAAGAGTTTGCTGATGATGGCGTGTTTCTCGGTGAGGGGCTGGCGCGCACTTTGAAGGCGGAGCCTGGATCGGTGGTTGAGGTATTCACGCCGTTGATGTTGGAACGCTTAAAGCAGGACGAGGTATTATTACCCAGAGAGTTTACTGTGATCGGTTTGTTTCGCACGGGGTCGCCACAGGTGGATGGTAATACAATGATTTCGACGCTGCGGGTGATGCAGGAGTTGTATGGCCTCGAAGATGGCGTACACGGCTTAGTGCTCAAGTTGCGTCCGGGGGCCAAGGCGGACCAGTTTGCCAATGACTTGGAGGGACGGGTGCTGCGACCTGGATTGCGAGCCATTAGTTGGATGGATTCGAATCGAGAGTTCTTATTTGTGATCGAACAAGAAAAGCGGGTGATCTCATTTATCATCATCTTCATTATTTTGGTGGCATCGTTCTCAATTGCGATTGCGTTGATGATGGCAGTGCTGCGCAAAACACGCGAAATCGGCTTGTTAGTTGCCATGGGCGGACGTCCACATCAGGTGGCGTATAGTTTTTGTTTTCAGGGCTTTGTGATTGGCACGCTTGGTACTGCTGTGGGCATCGGTTTGGCGGTCATCTGCCTACACTACCGTAGCCCGATACTTGCGGCTTACGCGTGGCTGACGAATTCACAGGTCAACTTTCTCGGGCAGTATGATGTGTATGAGATCCCGGTACATTATTTGATGTCTGACTTTGTGGTCGTGACATGCTTTGCGGTTTTTATCTCGACGCTGGCCGGCTTGTTGCCTGCGTTGCGAGCCGCTCGATTGAAACCTGCTGATGCCTTGCGAAGTGAATAATCCAGACGATATAATTCTAGAGGCAAAACAGTTGGGGAAATCTTTCCCCAGCCCGGACGGAGCGATCTCGGTGTTGAATGGTGTGAATTTTAAGCTGCGTCGCGGGGAGAGTGTGAGTATACGCGGAGAATCGGGCAGTGGTAAGTCCACTTTGTTGAATGTGCTCTCAGGCTTGGAGACCTCTGATGTCGGCGAGTTGTTGTGGAATGGCCAGCAAGTGTCGGGGCGATCGTTATCGTGGTTAGCGGCACGCCGCACCAATTACATCGGCTTTGTGTTTCAATCGTATTACTTGGCGCCAGAACTAAATGCGTTGGAGAATGTATTACTGGGCGCACGGATCGCAGGGCGACTTAATAGCACTGTGATTGATCGTGCGGAGGGGCTGTTGAAGCGTGTGGGAATGGGGCATCGCTTGCGGCATGGCTCTTCTAAACTTTCGGGAGGGGAGCGTCAGCGAGTCGCCGTGGCGCGTGCATTAATCAATGATCCACCGCTGGTGCTGGCCGATGAACCAACGGGCAACCTTGATGAGGCGACTGGTGTGGCGGTCATGGATCTTTTACTCGAACTCGCTGGTGAAGAGGCGAAGAGTTTGGTGTTGGTCACGCACAATCCCGAATTTGCCAAACGCACGCAGCATCAGTTGACCTTGCATCTCGGGCAATTCAGTTAATTTAAATCAGTCTAGACTAGTATGGAGCATCGCAAATTACGCATCGGATTTATTGGCGCGGGGGCAAACACGCGGCAGACGCACATCCCTGGATTCCATAAAATAGAGAATGTAGAACTCTCGGTGGTGGCTAATCGTAGTCGAGCGTCGGCTGAGAAGGTCGCGAAGGCAGACGGGATTCAGCGTGCAGTGGAGACATGGCAGGAGGTGGTGGCGGATCCTTCATTGGATGCAATTTGTATTGGCACCTGGCCGAATATGCATGCGCAGTTGACGATTGCGGCGCTTGAAAGTGGCAAGCATGTGCTGTGTGAGGCGCGCATGGCTGCCAACCTAGAGGAGGCGCGCCGCATGTATGCGGCCGCTCGAGCGCAACCAGACTTGGTAGCGCAAATTGTGCCAGCTCCTTTTTCGTTGGATTTCGATGCGACGATTCGTGCAATGGTGACTGCGGGTAAACTGGGTGAGCTACTGGAAGTTCGGGTGGTGCACACTGGTGGGCACGCGGCTTCGCCCGATGCGCCAATGACATGGCGGCAGGAGCGGCGCTTGAGCGGTAACAATGTGCTGACGATGGGGATTATGCACGAGACGGTGCAGCGCTGGGTCGAGGATGAGCCAGAGTGGTTGATTGCAGATGGTGCCGTATTTCAGGCCACTCGCTCCTATCCAGATAGGACCGATGCAGTTAAGGTTGAGGTGCCTGATAGCTTAAGTATCTTGGGTCGCTTTGCGCAGAGCGGTGCTCGCTTGGTGTATCATTTTAGTGGGGTCGAGTCCGGCAAGCCACGAATGGAGTTTCGATTGAACGGTTCGAAGGGTGCGTTACGGTTTGATGCGTTTCAAAAACAGCTGCTCTTTAGTGAGGCAGGTTCATCTCAGGAAAAAAAGATTATGATTGCCCGTGGACAAAGTCGTGGTTGGCAGGTCGAAGCGGACTTCGTGAAATCGATTCGCGCGCACACACCAGTCGAACTGACCACATTTGAGCAAGGCGTGCGCTATATGACATTTACCGAAATGGTCGCCCAGTCCTTAGCGAATCAGTCTGCCCGAGTGTTATGGCAGTCAGTTTAGGTGATCAGTTCGAATCTTTGGAAATAGCTGGTTTTTCTTGTAAGCTAGTGGCATAGCAATGGCTTCACTTTTCCTGATCGCATTGATAGACTCTCTTAAAAATGGTAGAACGCAAAATCCTGAGCACCTTCGAAAAGGCCTTAGCCCTTAATCTTGATCTGAGCAAATACGGTGTATTTGCCGAGATCGGAGCCGGGCAAGAAACCGCCAATTGGTTCTTCCGTGTCTCTGCCAGTGCGGGCACCGTGGCGAAGACGATTTCTGCTTACGACATGAAGATGAGTGATGCCTTGTATGGCAAGGCCTCGCGCTACGTGTCGCAGTCGCGTCTGCAAGCCATGCTGGAATATGAGTATGGCTTGTTGGAGGAACGGCTAGGGCCATCGCGTGGAGATGACACGACTTTTTTCTCATTCTGTAATACCGTTCGTGCCAGAGGCTATAAGGATACGGCAGAGTGCCATGGTTGGTTGGGCGTGCGATTGCAGTTGAAGCCGAATACACCACCTTGCGAGATTGTGCTGCATCTACGTCTGCTGGATGAGACTAGTCAGGATCAGATGGATGCGCTTGGCAAAGTCGGCGTGAATTTGATCCATGCGGCGTTTTATTATCGGGATAGTTTACAGTGTTTCGTCGAGTCGTTGGCGGATGGTCTGGTTGCTGGTCGAGTGGAAGTGGATATGCTGCGTTTTAGCGGGGAAGGGTTTCGCTACGTGGATAATCGTCTCTGCGCGCTGCAGTTGGTGCACAGTGGTCTGACGGATGCTGCGATGTTTAACAAAGACGGCGAAGTGGTGCAGGCCGCAGATACACTTTATAAACGGCCGATCTTGCTGCTACGCGGTAGCTTTAAGCCAGTGTTGAAGTTGCACTTGGATATGATTCGTCAATCGCGGGCGGTGTTCTCAAATGTGCTGACTGAAGAACAGCAAGAGCGTGCGATCGAAGTCTGTGAGATCAGTATGAATAATTTGTTGCGCGATGGTTCGGTGGATCACGGTGATTTCCTTGATCGCGCGGATGCGCTGCAGGCCTTGGGTAAGACAGTGCTGATTTCCCGCAGTGCAGAGTTTTACCGTATTGCGACTTATTTGAGCCGCTATACCGCCGAGCCGATTGCGATCATTTTGAGCATTGGGTTGCTCAATGAGCTATTCAAAGAGAAATGGTCGGAGAACCTCCCAGGTGGTATTTTAGAGTCCTTCGGGCGACTGTTTAAAAATCGTGTGCAACTCTTTGTGTATCCTTGGCACAATACCAAGAGTCTGGAGTTGGTAACGATGGATAATTTTAAGGCACCTGAGAATTGGCAGTTTTTTTACCAGCACTTATTGCAAAATGCCCGTATCCGCTCAATCGGAGTGGGGGACCCGGCATTGTTGGCGATGACGAGCCGCAAGGCAATGAAGCTGATCGAGGCTGGCGGCAGCGACTGGCAACAGTGGGTGCCTGAAGAGGCGCATCAAATGGTGCGGCGCATGCAGGCGGGCAGCTGATCTGACGCGGTGTATTGGTGGCTGCTAATGTGCTTGCAGTGAGACATTCAGTTTCTAAAGCTGATAATAGCTTATTACACCACCTTTCATATGCTACAACGAATACTAGTTGCTTTCAGAGCCCTGTCCGCAATCGGACTGTGCGCACTGTCCGCATTGCCGCTGTCGGCTTCGTTGAATCTGGATTTTAACTTTAATGGTACCGTGAGTGTAGACGCTCAGGCTGCGGCGCTTCGTGCTGCGGGCACATGGGAGAGTGTATTGACCGATGATGTGACGGTGACGGTCGATTTCGGCTTTGCGAGCTTGGGTGCGTCGACGCTCGGCAGCACCTCTTCAGTTAGTTTACAGGGTGGCTACGATTTGATACGCGACCAGATGATTGCTGATAATGCTGTTGAAAGTGCGCCTAATGCTATTTTGAATAGTTTGCCCACTGCTGCGGCGGCGTCCTTCACTTTTCTCGGTAATTATAGTAGCAATGCGATCACCTACGGATTGTCCGGTGATCTCTCGGCAACCAAGGCAAACTTCAAGGCATTGGGATTTTCCGGCCTAGATACTAATTTTGGCGCCTCGGACGGAACATTCTCTTTTAGTGATAGTTTCAACTTTGATTTTGATAACCGTGACGGTGTGAGCGCCGGGAGTTATGATTTCGAAAGCGTCGTGCTGCATGAGATCGGCCATGTGCTGGGCTTTATGAGTGTAGTGGATGAAATCGATTATCGACTTGCACAAGGAGAGACGACCATTGATGGAATTGCTCCGACGATACTCGACCTGTTTCGTTTTGATAGCGATAATTTGCCGACCGACGATGCCGAGTTTGCCGCGTTTGCCCGTGATTTGAGCACCGAGGATAGCGCGTCGCTCAGTGATACGAGCATCGCCTATACGGTGGAGACAGGGAGAGCTACGGGGAGCGGGCAACAGGCTTCGCATTTTAAGGATAACGGAGGCATTGGCACGATGGACCCGACGTTGAGCCCTGGAGAGGTCGCTGTTTTGAGCGCGGCAGATTTATTAGCACTCGATTTGATTGGCTGGGATGTGAACCCAGAAGCATTTTCAGCAGTACCGGAGCCTGCGGCGACTGCACTGTTGACTGCGAGTCTGGCTTTGCTGTGTGTCATGCGTCGCCGATCAAGAAGGTACGCTAAAGTTTAGTTGATGTTGTCACGAGGGTGCAAGTAGCGAAGCGCGGCGGTGCCGATTGCTTCGGCCGCGATAGCAATCAGCATAAGTATAGCGCTTGTTGCGTTGTTTTAAGCTAAGCTGTGGCGGAAGTGGATGCACAAAAATCCCCTTACCTGCTTTAGCGCATCCCTTCGAACCGTGTCATACGAAATCCCTATAAATAAGTATGACAGATGGGAAAGAATACTGACATTAATGATGTGCGAATTCTAATAATAGTCCTTTAGGACTAATTAGACCTCTAGGTATTTTTAGAGCGTTATGTTAGGAATTACGCTTGAAAGGCTTGAAGTCTCACTGCCAATCGGCAGAAAGCAGATATGGCCATCATCTGGAGTCAAACAATCGAATCTAATCATTATGAAGTACGCACAGCGGGAGCGACGTTGCGCCTGTATCGCAACGGCGTGAACCATTCGCAATGGAATCCGAATCGGCCATTGTCTGGTTGTATTTGGGATTTGATTGCGCTGCCGGCGCTGTATCGGCCCAAGGGAAGTATTGAGAGTGTGCTGATGCTAGGCTTTGGTGCGGGTACGGTGGCACGTAAACTACGTGAACTGGTGAAGCCTGAGCACATTGTCGGCATCGATTTGGACCCAATCCACTTAAGTATCGCAGATGGTTTTTTTGAATGTACCGAAGGTTGCGAACTGGTTGCAGCGGATGCGGTCGAGTGGGTGCAAGAAGAGTCTGCCGAACCAGATCGAGTGTTGTTTGATATGATTATCGACGATCTGTATGGGGAGGAAGAGGCGATTGCGGTGCGCTGTGCGCCGCTGGATTTGGAGTGGTGCCAGGATTTGGCGAAGCTGGTTAAGCCAGGCGGCATGCTGGTCTTTAATATGATCGAACCCCGAAAGGTGCCGCATTTGCCGCCGATGACAGACGCGCCGCTGCGCGCGCAATTTCCATACGCGAAAGTTTTTCGGATGGCAGGCTACGAGAATCGCATTGTGGCGTTTAGTGGCAGCGCCTTGGAGGGGAGTATTTTTAAGAGTCAACTGGGTGATATCTTCCATAGTTATCCGCGCTGTCGAGGGGTGGAGCAACGCTACGTTGTATCGAGTCCGAAACGCTGATTTTGGCTCGCATCGCTAGCGTACTGAGTTGTATGCGGCGCAGCGCCGACGCACCGATCTATTGGTATTCAAGGGTAACGCGCAGCAATAGCGCGATGAGGGTGAGTCCTCTTCTAGAGCACATGATACAAACTGAATCGGGCAATTCCACTGATGAGTGCTGTTGTCAGTTTATGTGTGATTTGTGGATGATTCTTTGTATTTCGTTCCGATTATTAATTGCATGATGACAGATCGAAAAAGCAACTTCAGTGGAATGCTGGTGCCGTGAT
>JBLHTV010000080.1:0-7214 GCA_047627755.1 Lentimonas sp.
GGCTTGTTTGTAATTGTGCTCCATGGACGCGCTTTCGGCATCTGCTAGTAGCTGTTCTAAGCTGCGTGGTGTGAGTGTGGGGCGAATTGCGGGTACAGCCTCGAGGGCTGCCACGCCAGTTTTGATGTCAGCGTCGGGCGCGCTGTTGCCGTTAAGATCGGAGGTGCTGGCAGAGTCATTGATGGTCGCGCCTTCGCTCTGTTGATCGTCGCTAAGCGCGGGTTCGACTTCTAATGCGGGTGTGTTGGCCATTGCTTCGGCGCGCTCCATGTCTGCCATGACTTGTGCCTTTCCAGATGTGGCCTCGCCAGCGTCAATAGTTGTTGGGTCGGTGGCTGCTGCTGGGGTGCTGGCTACGAGTTTGGCGGCAGCCTCTTTAGCGGCGTTGGCTTGGGTCAGCTCTGCTTGCATGGCTACTTGAGCACTGCGCCAGCGTTCGAGTTCGCCGCGGGCGTTGGCCCATTCGCTGGCATCGACAGCACCAGGAAATTGTTTGTCGAGTTGAGTGATGGCTGTTTCGGCGGTGGTCCAGCTTTTGTTGCGAAGGTGGATATCAAGAAGACCGAAGAGTGCGGGAAGGGCGTTGGGGTCGTCGCTGTTGGCGGCGATGTTTAGCCAACGTTCGGCCTGGGGTAGGTTGTCGAGTTGCTTGAAAAGTGTGCCGATTGCGACTGCAGTTTCTGCCGAAGGTGCGCTGTTTTTCGGATCGACGCCTTTTAGATAAGCGTCGAGGGCTGGCTGAGTCTGCTGTGCTTGTGCGCGAAATTCGCCGAGGCGTAGCCAGAGCTCGGCGTTGATGGCGTCGGGCTCTACAGCGACCAGCGCTTCGAGTAGATCGTAAGCGGCGGCGGATTGATTCGCATTTTCTTGTGCGCGGTAGGTTTGGTAGATGAGTTCTACGTCGTTCGGTGCCAGAGCATAAGCGGCGCTGAGGTAGAAGGCGGCTTCGGGAGCATTGCCAAGCACGTGGTGGATCCCGCCAATTTCTTGAAGGATTTTGGGGTCGTTGGGGTATGCTTGAGCGAGTGTTTCGAGCGTGTTGAGTGCTGCGGTCTCGTCCCCAGCAGCGCGTTGTTGTGTGGCCTCATTGAGGCTGTTGGCTCTCTTTTCTTCCGGACCGCTGCAACCAGCGAAAATCGCCAGTGTCAGAGGGATAAGAGTGAAGAATAGTTTTTTGGTGTTTGCCTTTAGCATAAGCAGCAATTTGTTGCGAAGGGTGTGTATTACTGAAGATCAGAACACAATGATACCGTTACTGTCGTTTCCCTTGTTTGGGTGTCAAGTGGATAGGCGGGCGTTGTGCTTTGATTTGATGCGGTTTCGCTGGATTTACGTAGCGTTGGTTCTTTTGGGCGGTTCTTTGGTGCCGTCGGCTGCGAGTGCGCAGGAGGGCTTACCGTTGCGTGCGCCATTGGGCTTGGTCTGGGAGGTGCCACTGTTAGACGGGCAACGGTATGACTCCGAAGTGTCGGCTTTGGTTGAGACGTATGAAGCTCAGGTGGGCACTCGACTGGTACCGAGCAAGCGTGGCAAGGTGGGCATTAAAGTAAACACGCGGAGTGGTCGTGGTTTGAGCACGCCGTTGCCGTTGCTTCGAGCAGTGATCGAGGTGTTGGAAGTACGTGGCTTTGCGCGCGAGTCGATCTTGATTGTGGACTATTCAGCGTATCAGTTGCGGCAAGCTGGTATCATGCCTCCGATCAGTTCGGATCTGCGTGATTTTGAGGGGTGCCCAGTGTATGCGCTCGATAGTGAGCAGCATTATGATCTGGATTGGTTTTATGATAGCCCGCTGCCGCCGAGCTTGAATCAGGAGCCGCAGTTGTTCGGCGGTTTGGGGCGCGGCAGTAGTGAGCTGAAGGCAGGTGCGAAGGAGCGGAAAAGTTTTTTGGCTGCACCACTTTTGTTTGAGGTGGATTTTTGGTTGAATTTGGCGGTCGGCGTTGATGATCCTGCACTGGGCGTGGATGGTGCCTTGGCAAATGCGACTTTGTGGAATGTGAGTAACAGCCAGCGTTTTCTTGGCAATGAAGCGACTGCTTCGTCGGCGGTTGCAGAAATTGCTGCGATTCCAGAGCTGAACGAGCGAATGGTGCTGCATTTCATTTCGCTGGATCGCTATCAATATATTGGTGGTCCGCTGTTTAGATCCCGCTATTCTCGATCGGAGCCGTTGCTATGGATGAGTTCCGATCCAGTGGCCATTGATCGCTTGTTGTGTGATAGGATCAATCAGCATCGGCTGTTGGACGGGTTCCCGGAGATTTCGCCGCTGCCGCGTCAGTTGCCCTTTGCCGCCAGTCTTGGCTTGGGAGTGTTTGAGAAATCGCGTATTCGTTTGCAGCGTTTGGCGTTGGTTGCTCCGGCAAAAAACGACCAATGATTTTAAGAGGAGGACCATGGGATCCGCTCGAATGGGGACTCCGAGCTAGAATAATTACCGTTGTGCGAAGAAACACCTTGAACTGAGACGAAAATCGTCCTTCTTTCTAGGTATGCAGATCGCGGACTATTATCCGATTCTTATTCAAATTTCTATCGCATCCAGTATCGGTGCGGTCGTTCTGTTAGCGTCGCATATTTTTGGGCAGCGCGGCACTTCGGTTGGCGCCAAGGATACACCTTACGAGTGTGGCATGTTGGCTGAAGGATCAGGCCATGCGCGGTTTGCGGTGAAGTTCTATGTTACTGCGATGCTTTTTATCCTGTTCGATATTGAGGTTATCTTTCTGGTGCCTTGGGTGCTAGTTTTTCGCGAGTTCCTTGCTGCAAGTTTGCCGATTTTATTGCCGATTTTCTTCTTCCTCTTTGTGATGGTCCTTGGACTTTTCTACGAGTTGAAGAAGGGTGCGATTGAGTGGGATCAGTAAACTGGTCAGGCTTAGCTGGTTCGCAGTGTTCTCGTTTAGTTGTTTGGTCTGGGCCCCTTGGTTCATGCCCTGCTGTTATTTATTCTGTTATTTATTCAAACCCTTTGACAATAGACGCTCACGTTTCACATATAAATTATGCGCATTGACCGCTACATCGCTCAAAATCGTGTGATCGATCTTGAGAGCACCGACTTCAAGGGTGCGTTGTCGGAACTGCTGAACGTTTGCGATTTATCGAAAGACAGGAAGCTTACACATAAGGGGTTGTTGAAGGATTTGTTGGCTCGGGAGAAGCAAATGACGACTTATTTAGGCAGCGGTGTGTGTTTACCCCACACGCGAGTGCCGATGAAGCGCAACTATATGATTGCCGTGGGGCGTTGTCCGAATGGGTTGCGCTATGAGGGGCAAACTGAGTACCAAGGGGTCCGTTACGTTTTTCTACTGCTCGCATCTGAAAACGCGCGGAGTTATTTGTATAGCTTAGCGTCGCTGGCTCGTGTGTTTCAGGATGATTCGCGCATGGAGCGCTTGGTCGCGGCCGAGTCGTTGCCAGACTTTCGTCGTGAGCTGAAGTCGGTGTTCGGCGGGGATGGAGTTAAGCCGCGTCGACGCCATGATCGGTTTAATAATTTAATTTTGAGGGAGGCGGCAAAGATCGCCAAGGGGGCGAACTGCACGTCGGTGTTGGTTTTTGGTGATACTTTTGGCGGTGGGGTCGAAGTGGGGCGAGTGTTTAAGGGGTTTAAAACAGTGCTGATCGCACATGGCACATCAGATTCAGTGACAGAGCGTCAAGATATTGATGCAATCTTGCCGATTCGTTCGTTTAGTAATCATCGCTTTTCTCAATTGCGCAGTGCGGTGTTGATCGGCCTGACGCGCGGTATCTTTTCGAGTACTGAGCGCCTGTGCTGTGTGGGTGGGCTGCCAAAAAGTAATCAATTCGACAGTATTACGGTGGTCGATGTGGAGCGTGAATTTCAGACCATGCTGATGCAGAAGTCCGATATGCTGCCGGCGGGAGTCAAAGCTGAGGTGGTTGAACGCGTGCTCGCCATTGCCACTGAGCTCGCTGTTGAAGGCCGTGAGGGGCACCCTGTCGGTTGCTTGTTTGTATTAGGCAATTCAGATAAAATTGTTGAATATACTAAGCCGCTTATCTTGAATCCATTTTACGGCTATAAGGATGAGGATCGAAATATCCTTAACCCGTTCATGGATGAAACGGTCAAAGAGCTCTCTTCAATTGATGGGGCATTTATTATTCGAGGTGATGGGGTGTTGATTTCCGCAGGTTCGTTGATTCATGCGCCGGACTATACACATAACTTGCCCAGTGGCTTGGGTAGTCGTCATGCCGCGGCTGCTTCGATCACTCAGGTTGAAGATTGCCTCTGTGTGGTCGTTTCCGGTAGCACTGGTCAGGTCACACTGTTTCGTCGCGGCGAAATGCTGCCGTTGATCGAAAAAGCGCTGGTGCGTAATAGTTGATCGTTGAAGATTGATGATGCCTCCAGCATTTCTTCTGTATTCAGCTAAAGAACTGATTTCCAGTTCGCCAACAAACAATTTTTCACAAACAACTGTCCACTATGTCTCGTATCGAAAAAGCCTTTGCCACTGCCCGTGCCGAAAATCGCGCCGCCTTTGTCGGCTATCTGTGTGCTGGCGACCCTGACTTTGAAACATCTGTCAAAGCATGCCGTGCGGTGATTGATGCAGGCGTCGATGTACTGGAGCTGGGCGTGCCATTTTCGGATCCGCTCGCGGATGGACCGACCAATCAACTGGCCGCGCAACGTGCACTTGAAAGTGGCAGCACCAGCGCCCGTGTGCTCGAGTTAGTCAAAGCAGTGCGTGCATTTAGCGACGTGCCGATTGTTTTCTACACCTACTATAACCTAGTCTTCGCTTGGGGCAGTGAGGCGTATGCCAAGCAAGCAAAAGCTGCGGGGGCAGATGGCATACTCACCTTGGATCTACCGCCGGAAGAAGCAGGCGATCATTTAGCAGCGTGTGAGAAGCATGGGCTGCAAACCGTTTTTATCGTCGCACCAACCACTCCAGACTCGCGTTTGGAAACGATCTGTCGGGCAGCGACTGGATTTGTCTATTACGTTTCGCGTGAAGGTGTGACCGGTGAGCAAGCTGCGATGTCGGATGGGATTAAGGCACGCGTTGATGCGATTAAGCAGTACACCGATCTACCAGTCGTGGTTGGCTTCGGTATTTCCAATGCCGATCATGTCAAAACAGTCGCGCAGGCAGCCGACGGCGTCGTTGTCGGCAGTGCGATTGTAAACTGCATTGCAGAGAATCTCGGTGTTGCGGCTGCGATTGAGTCGGCATTAACTTCGAAAATGAATGCCCTGACTGAGGGCAATTCCTTGGCGAAATCCTATTGAGCTGCAGTCCCCTCGGAGAGCCATCGCAGCGTCTGTGGAGGCGGTGCGAATATGTTCTGCTATTGACCCATATCGGGATTTCACCAGTTTCTATCGTAGATTGGGTAATACATGAGTATGCACACACACAGTGACGATCAGATGGCCTGTCCTTCATGTGACCACTTGTATGATATGTCAGGCTTAGAGCATGGACAACAGGCTCGTTGTGGGACCTGTAATCATCTTCTCGCTACATATCGTAAGCATGCGACTGCCCATGTGGTGGCATTTTCTATCAGTGCTTTGATATTCTTTGTATTGGCATGTTGCTTTCCTTTTATGTCCTTTAAGTCGAGTGGCATGGAGAGTGTCATGACGCTGCCGCAAGCAATTACGCAGATTAAAGGTGAAGGGATGTGGGATCTCGCAATCTTAGTGGCTTGTTTTATTTTAATCATTCCTGCCTTGGTGATGGCCTTAACTGCAGCACTGGGCATTTCGCTTTTAGCTGGCTGGCGTAATCACTGGGCAAAGGATGTCGCAAAGTTGATTTTTCATTTGCAGGTGTGGAGCATGGTAGAGGTTTTTTTTATTGGGGTCTTGGTTAGTTTGTTTAAAATTGCAGATATGGCGACGGTGGGTGTCGGTATTGCGTTTTGGAGCTATGCGGCGTTTGCCATTTTCTTTACGCTCGCACTTTCTAACTTGGACACCTTTCAGACATGGAAAAACTTGGAGGAGCTTGAGCCATGAGCCGTGTGACTGCTGCTTCCAAAGGTCTGGCGTCGTGCCACTTGTGTCAGAAGGTTGCAAGTGTCGAGCTGGATAAGTGCCCGCGATGTGGAACTGCGCTACATTCGCGAAAATCGAATAGTTTGAATCGTACGTTGGCCTTACTTTGCACCGCGACGATTTTATATATTCCGGCTAATATTTGGCCAATTATGATTACCGATCAGTTTGGTAGTTCGATCGAAAGTACGATCCTCGGCGGTGTGGTGCTGTTGATCCAGATGGACTCGATACCTGTCGCGGTGATCATATTTATTGCCAGTGTGATGGTGCCCGTTGGGAAGCTGCTATCTTTATCTTATTTATGTTGGACGCTTAAGTCCGGCTCGTCGGTGAGCCCTCGGCAGCGCACGATTGCTTACCGTATTACGGAGTTGATCGGTAAGTGGTCGATGATCGATGTGTTTGTGGTGTCGATTCTAGTGGCGCTGGTTCACATCGGAAAAATCTTGGTGATTCGTCCCGGGATTGCTTCAATTACATTTGCAGCTTTGGTGATCGTGACGATGATCGCGTCTAAGGGATTCGACCCTAGATTATTTTGGGATAAAGAGGCAGAAAATCATGAATGACATAGCTAAACCTACTATAGATAAGCGTAATCGTCTCTCGGTGATATGGATTATACCGCTTGTTGCATTTGCGTTAGGCCTCTGGATGATCGTCGAGAAAAAAATGTCTGAAGGGCCTTTGATACATGTCAGCTTTGAGACGGCTGAAGGCATCGTTGCCGCTAAGACAAAGATCAAGTATCTGAATGTTGAAGTCGGTCAGGTCGAAGCGATTTCGTTGAATGATTCAATGGATGGAGTGCTGGCTTCAGTGCGTATTGATCATGATGCAAAACACTTACTCTTCAAAGACACTCAGTTTTGGGTCGTTCGTGCTCGAGTTGGAGCTGGAAGTGTGACCGGTTTGGGCACTTTGCTGGGAGGTGCGTATCTGGAGTTGTCGCCGGGGCAGGAAAAGGCGATGAACTTTGAGTATGTCGGTTTGGAGACCCCGCCTTTGACGCCTGCTGGCGCCGCTGGCATTAAGCTAAATCTGTATAGCGAACAAGCAGCCTCTGTGAGCACTGGCGATGTCGTCTTATATAATGGCTATAAAGTCGGTCGCGTTGAAGGTATGGGGTTTGATGAGGCGCAGCGACTTGTGCGCT
>JBLHTV010000081.1:0-7160 GCA_047627755.1 Lentimonas sp.
CCAAAGATATTTTCCTTCAGTTTATTGAGAACTATCCTGAACGCGCGGGCTTCCCGGCTGCGCAGTAATTCCAAGACCGACGGCGGTCCGGGTCGGTCATTTGTGGCGTCGTTGCTTGCAACGGCCAGGGCTAGCCGCCCGAGAGAGAGAACAATGAGGCCGTTGCAAAACGACGACGCGACTTCAACAGAAGTCCCCTTCAAACCACTCCGCAAACCACCACGGATCAAACGGAAGTGGCTACCCAAGCTTGCGGATGTCCGCGTAGCTCCCACTCGCGCACTGCCGCAATTCCGGAAAGGCGCCGATCAGTCGTCGCGCGCAAGATTCGCCATCAGGCATCTGCTCGGTGCCTTTCGCAGCTTTCAAGATAGCCAACGGTTTGAAGCGTTCATCCGCGGGCAGAGTGGTTAAATAATCCTGCATCGCTGTATCTACCAAGCCTGGTGCCAACGAGGTGAAATGCGTCTGCGGTTGCTCGCCTGCGTAAAGTTGAATCAACCTATTCAGCGCCCCTTTGGATAGACTATAGCCATTCCAGCCACGACTGCCAGACAGTGAGGCACCCGATGAGATCGCCACCACTTGCTGCACCGGTCGCCCATCAGCAAATAGCGTATCGAGCAGCCATTTATTTGCCCAGACGTTGATCTCCATCGTTTCGCGCAGGTCGCTCAATGGAGTCGCCTGCATATCGCGAATTTCGCCAAGCTTAGCGGCATTGAGGATGACCGTATCAAATTGCGGCACGCCGCTGAGCCACTTAGCCAGCTGCGCTTGTCCTCGCTCGGCATCCGCCAAATCGATCTTCTGAAAAATGAGTCCTTGTGCAATTAGCTCCTCAGGTGCCCGCCGGCTACAGCCATACACCGTCGCACCCTGCTTTAAGTAAACTTTTGCGAGTCCATGCCCCAAACCGCAACTCACGCCTGTAATAAAAATAGTCTCTGCCATGCAGCTACGCTAGCCATTCAGCTTGGTGTATAAACAGTAAAGCACTCTCAAATTGAAATCAATCATGCCGCCTTGAAAAATCACGGCAATCGCCAGAATCCAACCACCTATAAATTCAAATCGTGACGGGCAAAAAAGTCGCTACCCACGCCAAGTATACGCATGGCACAGCGCGACGGCCGCGGCGTCGGATTCATCCAAGCGATCCGTTAAGTCCGCACCAGTGATGCTCTGAATCGTGCGCGCCACTTGTTCTTTACTCGCCCGCCCCGCACCGGTAACCGCTTGTTTGATGCGCAGCGGCGCATACTCAAACACCGGCAGACCACGCATCGACGCGACCGCAATCGCCGCGCCCCGCGCCGCACCGAGAATCTGCGCAGTCTGAAAATTCTGTACGTAGATCGTCTGCTCAATCGCCACGTGAAGCAGTTTATGTTTATCAATGAAATCTTCCACTTGATTGCCGATCGCGCCGAGACATTCGATCTGCGAAATGGCCTGCTTCAGCTTAAGCGTGGCAGTTTCCACCACCCGCACCTTGCCGTTTGGGGTATACTCGAGCACCGCGAACCCGCTACCACGCAGACTCGGGTCAATCCCCAGCACCATCCCGTTGAATTGCACCGTGCGCATCGGCACCGCCGCCTTCGGCCGAGCAGACTGACCGCCGCCCCGAGCAATATGCTCGGCCCAAAGTTTACGTGTCGATTTACGTGCCATTGATGTAAGGAGACTTGAGGGAGGAGGCCCGAGGTAGGAGAGGGGAGACGCGAGATGAGAAGTCAAACAAGGCATCGCCACTCCGCAAGCCTCAAGCCTCAGGTAATCAGGTCTGTTCCTTCACTTGCCCAGAGGGCACCCAGTTCAGTCACCCTTCGCTTCGCTCAGGGCAAACCTCCGGTTTACCATCTGCGCACTGTCGTGCTTCGTCAGCTCTCAGATCTCAGGTAATCAGCTTTAAGCCACCGATCACAACAAAGACCCAGATCAAAACTTCAAACAACTTCTGATTGATACGTTTCACGATCAAAGGAGCAATCAGCGCCGCACCAATTGCATATGGCATGAAACCGGCACTAAATTTCAGCGAGTCGACATCCATGATACCAAGCTCTATCATGAAAGGCACCTTGATACAGTTCACCAACAGGAACAGCCAGGCCGACGTGCCGATGTAAGCATATTTCGGGAGACCCGAAGCGATGAAATACAACGCCGCCACCGGCCCAGCCGCGTTCGCCACCATCGTCGCAAAGCCACCAATAATACCTGTGGTCGCAATAAACACCGGATGATGCGGCAACTGATCCTCCCCCTCGTGGTTGCGACGGCTCCACTTACGAAAGAAATGCACGCCAGTCATCGACAGGAGAATCACACCAATCATCAACCGCACATGCGCATCATTGACGTGACTAAATACAAAGTAACCAATCACAATCCCGACCAGCATCCATGGCAGCAACCGGAAGATATACCGCCACTCGGCATGCCGCCGATAAATCGCGACCGCCATGATATCGGCGGAAATCAAAATCGGCAACAACACCCCAACCGACATCTTTGCCGGAAGCACCAGCGCCAACAGCACCACCGTCAAATTCCCCACGCCAGGCAGCCCGCCTTTGCCGAAGCCAACAAAAACCGCACCGAGTGCGATTACGCTGTATTGCCAAAGTTCAAGAGTTTGCATGACAATTCAGCCTTGCAGCCAACAACCAGATTCCAAGCACTAAGACCGTAAACTCGTGGCGCCTGTGCTTGCGCAGTCCAATTTCGAACGGCGCCAGCCGTATCGGCCACCGCCAAATAAAAAATAACCAGATTCCAAGCTGCAAGGGTCGTGCGTCCCGTGGAAGTGACACTCTTGTCGCTTTATTTTTCACAATTCTGCACTGAGCAAAGTGACACTCTTGTTGCTTTATTTTTCACAATTCTGCACTGAGCAAAGCGACAAGAGTGTCGCTTTATTTTTCACAATTCTGCACTGAGCAAAGCGACAAGAGTGTCGCTTCCACGTTTTGCAACTCGGCGGCACAGCCGTTGTGACCGTCTGGCAAATGCACAAAATTCGCTTCGCCAGCGTCGTACAAAAGAATTCTCCAGCCAAACTTCACTCTTCACAACTCAGCCAAAGCCAACACTGTGCTTGCGATGCGTTGGAAATGTATTTGCGCCTATGACGGCACAGACTTCGGCGGTTGGCAGCGCCAACCGCATGGCGACGCGGTGCAAAACCACATCGAAGCAGCGCTCTGCAATATCTTTGCCTCCGCCGTGCAGATCCATGGTAGCGGCCGCACCGATGCCGGCGTACATGCCAACGGCCAATGCTTTCACTTCGATGCCGAGTGGAAGCATCCCCCTGAAAAGTTGATCCGGGCCCTGCATGCGCAGTTGCCGACTACGATTCAGATCAAATCGATCCTGCCAGTTAGCGACGAGTTCCACGCCCGCTTCTCAGTCACCGGCAAGCGCTACACATTTCGCTACTACTTAGGCCGCGCGCAGCCCTGCGACGATCGCTTCGTTTGGGCCTGCCGCGACATCCCACTTGATCTAGAAGCGATGAATCAAGCCGCTCAACGCCTGATCGGCCAGCACGACTTTACTGCCTACAGTGCCAGCCACAGCAAAAACAACGATCCAAACCCAGTCAAAACAGTCAGCCGCCTCGACATCACTCAACACGGCCAACTCCTCACCCTCACCGCCGAAGGCTCTGGCTTCCTCTATAAAATGGTCCGCAGTTTCGCCGGCGCATTCTACGCCGTCGGCCGCGGACGCCTGAGCCCCGAAGATATCAGCGAGATTCTCGCAAGCAGGCAACGCACCCACCGTATCGTCACTGCTCCCGGCACAGGCCTGAGCCTCGAGCACGTGTTTTATCAGTAATCGAGTCGCGCCGCAGACCACCAAGTGTTTTGCCTTGTTGAAACCAAACGTTTCGTTGCATATTAAGTAATGAATCGTCTGATCAAAGCTGCCCTCGACCTCGTTTTCCCGAGGAGTTGCGTGCATTGCGGCGATGCGATCGAAGGGGCTTCTTACGATTTTCTCTGCTCTGAGTGTGAACAAGACATCCTGCCGTGCCTGCCACCCGCCTGTAAAACTTGTGGCTATCCTTTTTTTGGAGCGGTGATTGGCCCCAGTGTCTGCCCCCACTGTGTCGATCTGGATCCAGTTTTCGATCAAGGCAAGGCGTTGTTCATCGCAAAAGGCGCAGGGCGCAGCCTACTACACCATCTTAAATACCAACAAGGTTTCTATGTATTGCAGGATCTCCGCAAGATGGTCACCACCTCGAGACATTACCTGGACTACATCCAAAATGCCACGCTGATCCCCGTTCCTCTGCACTCGACCAAGCTGCGCGAGCGCGGCTTCAATCAAAGTGAACGGATCGCAGACATGTTAATTTCAACGACTAATAGCAGCTCCACGGTCGAAAATCTACTAATCCGGCAGATCTATACGCAGACGCAAACTCGGCTAAATCGTCTGGAACGTCACCAAAACGTAAAAAATGCCTTTGCTTTAAGCCCCAATACAGTTCTAATTCCCGATAATCAATATATCCTAGTTGACGATGTGTTTACCACTGGTTCGACGCTCAACGCCTGCGCGCGTATCCTCCGCGATGCGGGCGCGACTCGTCTCAAAGTTGTCACAATCGGACACGGGTAGACCACCTTCATACTTTGTTCCTTCACCTGCCCACAGGGCACCCAGTTCAATCACCCCTGCGGGGCCAGCTCGGCAGACCTCGCAGACCACCTACGCGCGACTCGCGCTTCGTCTCACTTTCATACTTTCATACGCTTCACCTACCTAAATTATGGCTCTCTTCGGAAAACCTCAGTATTCAACAGTCACCGTCAAAAAGAAGGACATCCCAAAGGACCTTTGGACAAAATGCCCAAAAACTGGTGAGATTATCTATAATCGTGTGCTCAAGGAAAACCTGATGGTCGTGCCCTCCAGCGGCTACCACTTCCCACTTAAAGCGCGCGACCGCATCGATTCAATGCTCGATGAAGGCACGTTCGAAGAGATGGACACCGAGGTCCGCTCGCTCGACCCGCTTGAGTTCAACGCCACCAGCTCCTATCCAGAAAAGCTAAAAGCGAATCAGGCCAAGACCAAGGAAACCGATACCGTCATTTCGGGCGTCGGCCAAATGGGCGGTATCCCCGTGAGTATCGCCGTCATGGATTTCCGTTTCATGGCCGCCAGCCTCGGCTCTGCAGCTGGCGAAAAGTTAACCCGCGCAATCGAGCGCGGTGTCGATCAAAAGATTCCAGTGATCATCGTCTCCGCTTCCGGTGGCGCACGGATGCAGGAAGGCATCCTCAGCCTCATGCAATTGGCCAAAACCAGTGCGGCATTGGCACGTCTGAACCAAGCGAAGATTCCTTACTTTTCGATTTTGACCAACCCGACCATGGCAGGCGTGATGGCCAGTTATGCCTCTCTTGGTGATGTAATCATCGCAGAGCCTGAAGCACTCATCGGATTCGCAGGACCTCGCGTGATCAAAGAAACCACTCAACAGGATCTCCCTGCTGGTTTTCAAACGTCCGAATTCCTACTTGAGCGTGGTCTGGTCGATCTAATCATTCATCGAGGTGAAATGCGTGATCGTGTGATTAATTTGCTCAAGGCGCTCTACCGGGCGCCTAAAGCAAGCTAAGGCGGCATCGATATGTCCGCCCTGGCCGACTATAACACAACACGCGACTACCTGTATTCCCTCAAATACCAGGGTTCAAAATACGGCGTTGATCGTATGCGCTTGTTCGTCGATGCACTGGGACATCCCGAGCGGGCGTTCCCGATCATCCACGTCGCTGGCACCAACGGCAAAGGCTCGACCTGCTCGATGCTGGAGGCCATCTACCGCGCCAATGGCTACAAAACCGGGCTCTACTCCTCGCCGCACCTCGTCCGCCAAGGGGAGCGTGTGCAAGTCAACCGCGAGATTCTCGACGAGGCCGACATCGTCGCCTATACCAAAGCGCTCAAGCCAGTGGCCGAACGTATTGGTGCAAACGATCCCGACGATCATCCCTCTTTTTTCGAATTCATGACCGCAATGGCCTTGCTGCGCTTTGCTGAAGCGAAGGTCGATATCGCCTTTATCGAGACTGGCCTAGGCGGACGCCTCGACGCGACGAATGTGGTCGATCCAGAGCTCTCGATCATTACCTCAATCAGCCTCGACCATATCGAGCAACTCGGCGACACCATCGCTAAAATTGCCTACGAAAAGGCGGGAATCATTAAGCCCGGCAAACCCGTTTTAATTGGCAAACTCCCCGCTGAAGCAGAAGCCTTGGTCCGCCGAATCGCTCAAGAGCGCGGCTGCGCGGTCACCTCCGTACGCGAACGTTTCCCGGATGTTGATGCCTTGCCAGAGACGAATCTATCTGGATCCTGCCAACGCTGGAATGCGGCAACTGCAATCGCTGCGACAGAGATTCTTAGCGAGCGCTTCCCCATTAAGCCCGCACTGACCGCGGCGGCACTGCAAAACATCGAGTGGCTGGGCCGCTGGCAAACCGTTCAGCTCGCCGACAAAACCCTGATTCTCGATGGGTCGCATAATCCCGAGGGTTCCGAGATGCTCGACGAGAATCTAACTAAGCTTGTCGCGCAATTGGGCACAAAGCCGATCATCGTCGCGGGTACCCTTGGCGAATTTCGTGCCCGCAGCCTGATGGCAGTGGTCAGTCGCTACGCCAGCCAGCTACATCTGCTCGCTCCCGACCAGTCCCGTGCGACTCCAACCGATGTACTCGAAACCTGTATCCCCGATACGAATACAGCGCCGATTTACCATCGCCTACTCGATGATATTTTCCCCGCAGTCGGAATCTGCACGCTAGGCGAATCCGGCGACACGATTGTCGTGACAGGCTCGCTCTATCTAATCGGCGAAGTGCTGGAGCGCTTAACCTGTGAGACGCCAGTGCAACAGGGCATGCTACAAGACTCGCCGTAGCGCCATTCCTAAGCGACACTCGGGAGGGACGAGCTCCGCCTCGTCCGTTCAGCGGTTCAGCGATCTACCCCAGCGAACGGCGCAGAGGCCATCCCTTCCTACACCTGGGAGGGACGAGCTCCGTCTCGTCCGTTCAGCGGTTCGGCGATCTACCCCAGCGGACGGCGCGGAGGCCATCCCTCCCTACACTCGGGAGAGA
>JBLHTV010000082.1:0-7099 GCA_047627755.1 Lentimonas sp.
AGCGTTTCGCCAGACCGCCTCCGCTTCGACTTCAATGCCAAGGCACTCACGCCAGCTCAAATCACTGAGATGGAAGACAAAGTAAATACTTGTATCCAGAAAGCGGCGACAGTCTCCTGGATTGAGGTGCCACACACCGACGTCAAAAAACGCGCTGATATCATGCAATTCTTCGGCGACAAGTATGGCGACCTCGTGCGCGTCGTTCAAATCGGCGGCGAGTCGAAAGCGCTCAACGGCTACTCAATGGAGCTGTGCGGCGGCACCCACGTGCGCAACACATCCGAAATCGGTTTCTTTAAGATCAAATCCGAAGGTGCCATCGCCAGCGGAGTGCGCCGCATCGAAGCCCTCTGCGGCCCCGCCGCTTGGAACTGGCTCAACGAAATCGCCGAAAAAGGTACGGCTGAGGAGAAAGTCCTGCGAGACAAGTTGAATCAGTCAAATCATGCACTGAGTGAGGCGGAACAAAGCCCGGTTGAGCACGTAGAATTTCCACATATCATGGCGGCGCTACTCACCGGAGGCAACGATCCGCATCAGATCAATGCCACCGTAATAAGTTACCAAAAGCATCTGAGCACTCTCCGAGAGGCATGTATTGATGCCGACAAGAAAGTCAAAAAAGTACAAGCCGCTGGTGCGGCCAAGATGGCCAACGCCATGCTCGAAGAGCAGGATCTAGCAACTAATCTCGTGATCCACGCCGAAGGCCCTGCTGCGCTACTACAAGAGTTGATGAATGGCCTCAAACAACAGCATTTTGCGAATGCCGCCTTCTGCATCGTCGACGACGGTGCAAAGCTCCACCTCGGCGCGCTTTGTGGCGACGACGCGAAGGCCGCGGGACTCATGGCCGGCAAGCTCATCCAAACTCTCGCCCCGATTGTCGGTGGCAAAGGCGGAGGCAAGCCAGATATGGCACGCGGTGCAGCTCCGAATCGCGCGAAAGTCAGCGAGCTTGAAGCCGAAGCCAAGAAGGTGCTGAGTGTTTAAGTCGCAGCGTACCAGAAATACTGTAGGGCTACGCTAAGGCTCGCCCCTACAACAATACTATCGCTTAATCAGCTGGTAATGCAGTAAGCCTGCCAACGCCAGCGCATGGCCGATCTTACATTCCTTCGCCCATTCAAAGACCTCTGCTTCGGCAACCTCACGAATCTCCATCTCCTCGTGCTCATCCCATTCGGTGCCATCCGTATGCAACGCTACATTATCAGCAAAGACGACATGGCAATAGTTATTCAGCATCGCTGGGTTCGGACGACAGTGTCCGATTAGACGCCCGCTCTCGGCGACATAGCCAGTCTCTTCGCGGAGTTCCCGCAGTCCAGCGGTCACGGGATCTTCGCCAGCATCAATAATACCTCCAGGGAATTCCCACGAGAGCGCATCAATGCCCCAACGAAATTGACGCACGAGTATCAATTCACCAGCACGGGTTCGGGCGATGACAATGACCCAGTCGCGTGAATCGATATAATAAAACTCACCTTCGGTGCCTTTTTTGGGATGACGATAACGACGCGCACGCAGATCCCATACGCGACAAGCGTTGAGTAGTTTATCGTCTAATAAATCCCAGCTCAGTGGAGCACCTGCTTCGTCCGAATCGGACATTACTTGGTAGGAATTTGAATCGTTTGACCAATTGCCAAACGGCGTGGATCTGCATCTGGATTCGCTTCGAGAATCGATTGAACCGCGACGCCAAACTTGCCCGCAATCTTACCAAAATTATCTCCGGGTGCGATGACATAACTGCGGCCAGCTCCAGGAGCAGCTGTGGTGGCCTGAGATCCGGCATCGTTCGGTGCAGCACTCGCTACCTGGGTTGCTGGCACTGCGCGAAAACCCGCGGCGGCAAATTCATTGAGCATCTCTGCGGTCTTTACGATCTGCACGCGATTGGTATTAAGTTCACCAGCGAGCTTTTTAACCGCCTGTTCACCTTGCGAGCTATAAACGCGCAGCCGGTTCACTGTCTTAGACTGCTCGGACATTTGGGCGGCTAGCTCGGCGACCTGAGTCTGAAACCCATTGATCACTTTTTCGATTTTAGCCGAGCTAGTTGCGCCCGCGGAAACAGACTCATTGATCGGGTTCAGCCGTTGGTTTGCGGTCAGCCCGAAATATAGGCCAGCACCGCCGAGAACGATTCCCAACACCGCGAGTGCGACAGGGACTATATTACTAGGGGATTGGTTAACGTCATCTTCCATAAAATGAGCACGTTAAGACATTTACTGAACTGTGCAAGCAAGGGATACGCGATGTTGCCACTGATGCAAAATGTTCCCAACTTAGCCATAATGCCGAACCAACCAGAGCCTTCGAAGCGACTCATACGCCTGCTACTATTGTTGCTACTCGCAGCACTGATAGGTGCCGCCGCGGTTTACTATATTTGGAGCGCACACCCTGATCTCGAATATTGGAAAACGCTCGGCTCCAATGGATATGCTTATTTGGAAGCGCACCCGATCTTATTAGTGGTGGTATTAGCAACACTGCCCGGTATCGGATGCCCCATGAGCCCACTACTCATCATCTTCGGCATTGTCATGGGGCCACGCTTTGGGCTGCCCGCGACCTGCGCGATTGGCATTGCTGCGACCAGTTTCTGCTCGATCTGGACTTATGCCTTGGCCTCCGGCCCGCTTAGAGTCTTTTTGAAGAAACATCTATTGAACAAGTGGGCGATTCCGGAATTTTCAGATAGCAGTGCCCTGCGCCTAGGCATAATCGTACGCATCACACCGGGCATCCCCTATCCCGTACAGAACGTCGCGCTCGGCGTGATGGGGATGCGCTTCAAGACCTACCTGCTTGCATCTTTGCCAGCACAGAGTCTCTATACGATCGGATTCATTGTCACCGGCGGCGCACTTTTCGATGGCCGAGCCGGACTGGCGATCACAGCCGTATTGTTCCTCATCGTCATTATCCTCGTCACACGTATATTGAATAAACCAAGCACCAGCTATGTTGGATAATCTTATAAGCCCCGCCTCTGACCAAGTATTAAAAGTCACCGAACTAACTCGCCAGATCAAGGCGCAGTTAGAAGGTCGCTTCACTCAGATTTGGGTGCAAGGCGAGGTCTCCAACCTTCGCCGACAAAGCTCAGGGCATGTTTATTTCTCACTCAAAGACGCTGGCAGCCAGCTTCCCTGCGTGCTATTTGCCCGCGATGCCGCTCAACAAGGATTTCAACTGGAGGACGGCATGGAAGTGCTACTATTTGGCAGCCTGTCCGTCTATGCTCCACATGGCCGCTACCAGTTGATCGCCAAAATGACCATCCAAAGTGGCCAAGGGCGTTTGCAAATGGAGTTTGAACGGCTGAAGCAAAAGCTCGCCGCTGAAGGCTTGTTTGAAAAAGAGCGTAAGCGCGCACTTCCTGCGCTGCCAATGCGCATCGCAGTGGTAACCTCTCCGACGGGTGCGGCGCTGCAAGACTTTCTGCGCATTCTCCGTCGTCGCAATTACAAGGGCGAAGTCGTGATATTCCCCGCACGCGTGCAAGGTAAAGGAGCCGAACAAGAAGTGGCCGCGATGCTCGAATATGCCGGAGCGAGTCAGAATTTTGACATCGTCGTCATCACTCGTGGCGGTGGGAGCATCGAAGACCTCTGGGCCTTTAACGAAGAAGTGCTGGCACGCGCGGTTGCGGCCTGCCCGCTGCCCGTGATTTCAGCAGTGGGGCACGAAATCGACACGGTCCTAACTGACTACGCCGCCGACCAGCGTGCTGAGACGCCTTCCGCAGCAGCCGAGCTCATCTCATCACTGATGATCGAAGCGGAGCAACGCCTAGAGCGCGCCGAGAGCAACTTGCTGTATTGGATCCAAACTGGTATCGCCGAGCGGCGCCAAAGTCTCAGCGCGCTTCAGTCGAAAATGCATATTATCGCGCCCGAACGTCAGGTCGAAATGCTCGGCATGAAACTCGACGACCTCGAAAACCACCTCAGTCAAGCCCTGCAAACACGTCTGCATCGGGAACGCACAAAGCTCGCCCAACATTCACAGAGCCTCGCCGAGCATCACCCCCGTATCAAAATCAGTTTAGCACACCAAGCGCTCAAAAATCTACAGCAACGCTTTAATCGCGCGACTCAAGTCGACACACAAAAAAAACGCGAGCACCTCCTCCATCTGCAGCAACGCTTTAATCGAGCGACTCAAGTCGACACACACACAAAACGAGAGCACCTCCTCCATCTGCAGAAACGCCTAAATAACAGCAGCTTAAATGCCACCATGCGCCGTGGCTTCGCCGTACTAAAAAGCACCGACGGCGCGATTATCAGCAGCGCCCAAATCGGCCAAAACCAAGATAAGCTCACCGCTCAATTGAACGATGGAGAAATCGTACTGAAAGTGCTAAAACCAGCTTAATACATCACCAATCACTTATGAGTGACGAATCAGGGGAGCCGATACCGTTCCAACTAAAATTATCTAGCTTCAGTAATCAGCCAGACAAACCGCAAAGTACCCGTCTCAAAGTATCTACACAATATCCATATCGACGGCATCTAGACGGGCGTGCAAGCGCACGTGACGCCAAATAGGATTACAATATCAACGACACTGTAGATGCCGCCACCAGCCTAGCATCTATAGGCACACACGACCAACAGCTGCTATTTAGAGACTGCAACGGGACAATATATGTTAAAAGCTTCTGATTGCACTCTGCTTAAAAATCATTTCTATAAACAAAATTATGAAAGCGAAAGCAACGATCCTCTCCATCCTTACACTCACCGTAGTCTTTTTTTCTGGCTGCACGACACCTGTCGCAATTGATCCGATGACAGGGCAACAGCAGACCGCGAAATACCGATCCGGTTACTTTTACGCGCCCATTACAGCTGATGCGAACGCTGTTTTCTTGAGTGCCATTCGCGCGATAGATGGCATGGGGCTGCTTCGCACTGGCGAACTTCACAAGAAGGACTTCATTAAGATCTTCGCTCGTCAAGTCGGCGACAAAGAAGTGGTCGTGCGCATCCAGCAAATAGCGGCAGGCGAATCTGAAATCCGCATTCGTGTTGGCGCGCTCGGCGACCTGCCACAATCGCAGGTCATCTACGCAAAGATCCGCGACGCGATGTAGCCCCGACTACAAAACCTTCCCAAACCGCCTTTCCACTTGGAACGGCGGTTTTTTTATGTTTCCTTCGACACCTTCGGAATTAACTTTTACACATAGAACAATCATGAACTCATCATTTACTATCATCGGAGTCGGCAGCCCCATCGTCGATGCAATCGCACAAGTCCCAGACAACTTCATCGAGCAAATCGATGGCGACAAAGGCGGAATGGTGCTGGTCGATGCGACTGCGATTGAAACACTGCTCAAGAGCATCCCTGGGCAAACGGTCAAAGCGCCCGGCGGCTCGGCAGGTAACACACTGTTCACCCTCGCACGCATGGGGAACAACACTAGCTTTCTCGGTAAGATTGGTAATTGCTCCGAAGGTGAATTCTATCGCCAGCAGTTTACTCAACTCGGCGGCGACTGCTCACGCTTCAAAGTCGGCGAACAAGCCAACGGCCAATGCGTCTCACTCGTCACGCCCGACGGCGAGCGCACCATGCGCACTAACCTCGGCGCCGCCATGACCCTCGCGCCCGAAGAAATCTCAGCCGCCGATTTTGCCGGCTGCAACCACGCACACATCGAAGGCTACCTACTTTTCAATGAAGCACTGATGATGCGTGTGCTCGAATCTGCCAAAGCCGCCGGCTGCACCATCAGTCTCGACCTCGCCTCCTTTGAGGTCGTACATGCGACCAGTGCGATTTTGCCTACCATCCTACGCGACTACGTCGATATCGTCTTTGCCAACGAAGAAGAAGCCGAGGCATTCACAGGAATCAAAGACGACTACCGTGCCATTGCCACTAAACTCGCCGAATATTGTGATATCGCCGCCGTCAAAGTCGGTTCGCACGGCTCCTATATCGCGCACCGCGGCGAAGTCACCAAAATCGAACCAATGCACGCCGCCAAAGTCATCGACACCACTGGTGCCGGCGATCTATGGGCAGCAGGCTTCCTGCACGGCTGGTCACACCAACTCAAGCATGCTCAATCTGCAAAAATAGGCTCCATCCTCGGCGCCGCCGTGGTGCAAGTCCAAGGCAGCGTGCTCCCTGCACATGTATGGGACGACGTCATGAGCGCAATCCAAACATAATAGCTCTCCGCTCTCAAATCTCAGCCCTCAGCTCTCCAATCACAGCTCTCCGCTCTCACACCACAGCCCTCAAGTCATGGATACCGATCAAATCTCCACACTCATCGAAGACATTGCCAAGCGCGCACGCGCCGCATCGCTCGACCTCGCCACGCTCTCGACTGAAGCCAAGAACAGCTTCCTTAAATTATTGGCGCAAAAGCTCGTCGAGCAAACCGATGTCATTCTCGAAGCGAATGCCCTCGACCTCGAAGCAGCCAAAGACATGGAACTCTCCGGCCCCATGCTGGAGCGTCTCAGCCTAACCGCCGAGCGTATCACCGTCATGGCTGCAGGTGTGAGTCAAGTCGCAGCCCTCCCCGACCCTGTCGGCGCAGAAATCGAGCGCCTCTCTCCACCCAAAGGCTTTGACCTGCGTAAGATCCGTGTGCCTATCGGCGTCATTGGCATCATCTACGAATCACGTCCAAATGTGACCGTAGACTGTGCGATTCTATGCCTAAAGTCAGGCAACGCCTCAATTCTTCGTGGCGGCAAGGAGGCGTTTCATAGCAACATGAAGCTGGCCGAAATCATCCGTGCAGCGCTCAAAGAAACAGGGATTAACGAAGATGCCGTTCAAGTCATCCCCACCTCAGACCGATCCGCACTCAGCGTCTTACTCAAGCAAGATGATACCATCCATTGCATCATCCCGCGGGGCGGTAAAAGCCTCATCCGCTTCACCGTCGAGAACAGCCGCATCCCAGTGATCAAACACTACACTGGAGTCTGCTCTATCTATATCGATGCGGCCGCCGATATCGAAAAGTCCGAATCGATTTTAATCAACGCCAAATGCCAACGCCCTAGCGTCTGTAATGCGGCAGAAAATCTTATCG
>JBLHTV010000083.1:0-7046 GCA_047627755.1 Lentimonas sp.
TTTGACAGTTGAACAGAGCAGATGAGTCTCACAATTCACAGGTAAACTGAGCGAACACCGATTAAAGCGCTCCGTAACCCTTCATTAATACGCACGAAGATCGACATCGCCTTCAAAGCATCCGATCATAATTAGAATCATCCCCCATTCCATGAAAGCCTGCCTTTACTCCCTCTGCTTCGTCCTCTGCGCACTGGCCAATGCCATTCCAGTGACAATCGAGCTTCATGCTCCAGATGCAGCGAAGGTCTTAGTCGCAGGTGAATTTAACGATTGGAAACCGATCGAACTCAGCAAAGCCGCGGATGGCTCATGGCGCACCGAACTCGATCTCGCTGGCGGCGACTATGGCTATAAATTCATCGTCGATGAGGTGTGGCTCTTTGACCCTACCAATGCCGAGCGCAAGGAAGTCGATGGAAACACAAATTCCAAGCTCGTCGTTATAGATCCGGATGCCCCGATACCACCTGAGATCCGCGACTGGAAAGATAGTATCAGCGGCAACACCATCCATGCCGAACTGGTCGCAGTGGATGGCAACTTCGCTGTCCTCAAAGTCGAAGACAACACGTTCCGCGTGCGTAAGGAACGCTTACGCCCGGTCGATCAAGCCTACATCGCCAACTGGGAACCACCGTTCGTCGAACCAACAACTGACGATTCCCAAAAAGTGACCGCACCGAAGCAAGTCACGGCATCGACAGATCCACAAGACTCCCCCTTCAAACGCAGTCTCGCTCCCCATCAGACGCACGTCACCCCCCTGCCCATGCGTCATCGGTTGCGCTACGTGCTCACCTCCGGCGAGTTCAACCCGAGCAGAGATTCGGAAACTATGAAGGTCGCGATCGCGTATCCGGACAACTTCGATCCAACCAGTGCCGACAACAAAATCGTAATCATCAACCAAACCGTTGACGGTGATGCCTCTAATGTAGGCGCGATGAATCAATATGCTCCATCCGCCACACGCAACGGCTGGGTCTGCATCGCGATCGATATCGAAGGCGATGAAGACCAACGAAAACATTGGAGTGGAATGAGTCTACGCTATCTATTGATCTACAGCGCATTAATGGACATGCACGAGATCTGGCCACAATCGAAGGAATGGAAGTATGCCACTTTCGGCTTTTCTGGTGGCGCAGGCTATGCGAACTATATCGGCGCTCGATTAACCAAAGAACGCTACAATCTAGTCGGCGTCTGGAACGGCGGATCGGGCTACACCGATTCGCACTTCAATAAACAATTCGAGCCCACGCGTGCCTTCTATCGCTCTAAATATTTCCTCAGTCGTGGCACGCGCGATACAGTCGCTACTGAACAGATAGCAGAACGAGCACGCAGTTGGGCTGATAATAAATTCAACAAATTTCGCTTCAAGACCTACGACGGCGAGCACCACACACACACTCCTCACGTCGAAGAGGCGCTGCAGTGGTTCGCAGAAGATTGAATGGCGGTCGGGACGTCCGCCGCTACCCTTCGCCGAATGAGATCGAACTGATGCCGACGGCCTTCAAGGCGTTGAGCACATTGACGACACTTTGTTGATAGGTCTCTGGGTCGGGTTGCACGATCACCAGAGTCTTAAGGCCGGCGCGATCGGATGACAGTTTGAGCTGCGTCAAGGTGCGCGTCAGATTCGGTAAATCCCGATTCCCTGGATTATCGGTCGGCATGCCGTTGAGCAAAATCGTGCCATCCAACAAAATATCAATAAAGTGCTGCTCTGGCAGTGGCGTGCCTGGGGGCGCAGCCATACTGGAGGGCAGTTTCACGCCCAAGTCGGCCTCTTCTTTGATGATCGAGGTGGTCACCATGAAATAAATTAGCAGCAAAAACACGATATCGATCATCGGTGTGAGATCGACGTTGTCCTCTGGAATTTGTAGTCTGCGCGCTTTCATGGAAATGATTATTTATCGCTTTGAAAAGTGGCGAATACGACATTAGGAACACCACCCTCCGCCGCTGCGGCGAAGACTTTGCGCACTTCCTTAAACGGCACCATGGCATCGGCGCGCACATACACTTTGGCCTTGGCTAGGCTGGCGTTGCCTTGAGCGATCAAAGAAGCGAGCTCTTCAATGACGACTGCCTGTGGCCCAAAGAAAATGGAGCCATCGTCTTTCAATGTCACAGTCATACGTGCGCCACGATCTTCAGGGATCGTGGCGGCTTCAGCAATCGGCACGGAGATCGGCACCATTTGCTGCACCTGCATCTTTGCGACCGTCATAAAAAAGACGATCAGCAGAAAGACGATGTCGATCATCGGCGTTAGATCCGGGAGGTCGATCGTGTCTTCTATAGCGCGGGGTTTCATGAAGAATATGTTACGATGTAAAACGATCAATTAAGTGGACTTGTTCGATTCATCAACCATGCCGTGTTTGGACATCAGTCGGGTCATCGAACCGATCTGTTCATAGATGCCAGACGACGCTGCCATGTATTTGTTTTTAAAATAGAAGTAAGCCATCAACGCCGGAATCGCAATCAGCAGACCCGATGCGGTCGTGACCAGGGCTTCCGAAATATTATTGGCCAGCAACTCGGGCTTGCCGAGTCCTTGCGAGGCAATGTTACGGAACGCCTTGACCATACCACTGACCGTGCCAAGCAGTCCCATCATCGGCGAGACGGAGGCGATCACCTGTAAGTATTGCACAAATACGAGCGGCTTCGCGAGTACCTTACTGGCGCGCTCTTCCAATGCTTCGTTGACTGCCGATGAGGTGACGTGCCCCTCTTGCACCGTTTGAAAACCAAGCTCCAAAATACTGGTCATATAACCTTCGTGTGCCGCGCAAGCCGCGAGCCCTGCCTCGGCATCTCGATTACTGATCGCTGCACGTAAGTCGTCGCGCGCTTCTGGTTGTGTGAAGCGCGACTCCCGAATTAATAAGCCACAGTAAGCAGCCAGCCCAACTAGTGCGACGGAGAACATGAGCAATGGATACATAGCCCAACCGCCTTGTTGAAACATCGTCCACAGCGTAATCGCCTCCTCGGCGGGTGCAGCCTCGACCACGACTTCGGTTTGCGCGCTTAGAGCAGAAGTCAGCGCAAAAAAGGCAAAACACGCGAGTGAACGCGTGCGCAGATTCTGGGGGAGATAGTTGATTAATAGTTTCATAAAACGGATACTTCAGGGTTTGTATTTTCGAGAGCTTTTAAACTTTGAATCGCCCACTGTGTTGCTGAGAAAAGAATAGAGACTTCGCGATGCGCGGCAATGCTTGCTTCATGCATGCCCATTTCACCATAAAGCACTGCGACGGTGTAGAGCAATTCAGGATACCACGGATCGGTCGCGTTGGCATAGGTTTTTCCTTCCGCCGCCGATCGCATCGCTGCTGCGACTTCGCCATCGCGGATGGCAAGGCGTGCCTTAATCAACTCACGTAAAGAATATCCCTGCGTGTTGACCTCCATCTCGGGCAGTTCATCCAAAAACACCTGAGGCACGAGGTCGTGACCTAGATAGAAGCTACAATACGCCACCCACAGGCGCGCTTCGATTTGATTCGGGCCTTCCTGAATCTGCACCTTACGGTAAAGCTCATAGGCTCTGACATACTCACCTGCATCGCGCCAATCACCCGCCAGTTGCAAATAGATCTCCAGGCGATCTTGCGACAGATTTCGCGCATTCAGCAAATGCCGTTGGAGCCGCGTCAGTGAGATTGCCTCATCGGCAAGGAACAGCTCAAGTGAAAGCAATCGGATCTGATCCAGTGCCAGTGTCGGAGCAATGACCACAGGTATCCGCGTCGCCACATCCGTCGCCGCAGACCACTGCTCGGCAGCGCGTAAGGCCTCTAAATACGACAGCACGGTGGGCAGCATGTTACCTGGTAAAACACTCAGCGACATGTAGTCGAGAAAGGGGGCGACCTCCTGCTGCAACACAGGCAAGGCCTCGCGTGCCTGCCCCGCATCCAAGGCGGCAACCGCATCATAGTAAGATTGCGGAAATAGGAAATTGAGCACGACACGCTGCTCAATCAGATCATTTATTTTAAGATAGGCGCGCCCACCGCGATCGCGGCCTTTGGGACGAAAGACCACATTGTCTCCCTCGACTCCTGTCAAAATCACATCATTCACTTGAGTCGGATACTGTAAGCGCACCGGCAAGTCAGCCGCCTGAAGCGACGCAACGAACCCGCTGATCAATAGCATCGAAGTCAGCGCGCAATAGAATCTGGTTATAATAGTATTCACGGTGTTTGTAGTGTATTGATACGTTGACGGGCGACCTCATACAAGGGCGACTCTGCGCCTCTGGGTGAGTTGACGAAGAACTCGTAGGTGCGTCGGGCGGATTCAATATCGCCACTGGCTTCCAGCAGCGCAGCACTCTCCATCACTGCCTTCCCGGCCCACATTGGATAACCACCATACGCCAGATAAGTGCGCTCAAAGAAACCCTGCGCCTTACCGATTTGATTCATGTCCAAGAAACAACGACCGATATTAAAAGTCGCTTCGGCCCAGATTTCGCCGCGCCACCCGCGTTGATTCAGAATCAAAGTATATGCCTCAATCGCATCATCATAGCGACGTGCAAGCCGCAGTGCATCGCCCCGAGCTCGCGCAGACTGCTGGGCGCGCTCACTATCAAAGTGATCATTTAAAATACGTTCGTAGTAATCCGCGGCTGAATCGAAAAAGCCGTCCTCTGCCTCTAACTCCGCAAACATGAACAACGCATCCACCACGGCTGGCCCGGTCGGTGCACGCTCAATTGCCTGCAACAACAAGCCACGCGCTTCGATCGGATCTTTCTGTGCTTCAATGCCAGCGATCCACACCAAGGTCGCCGGGCTCGCCAGCTCAACTTCGTCAAATCCCAACTGTACGGGGCTCACTTCCACATCCGCACGCTGGTTCAATACTCTCAACAAACGCAGCGCCAAAGCCGACGCACCATCGGCCACCGCTTGCGTGCGCATCGCCTTAAACACTGCTGTGGGTAACTCGTCCGGTAGTTGATCGAGTTGACTACGCGACTGACTCATCCAATCAGCGAGTTCAGGATAATCGTTAATCTCCAGCGACTGACCATTGCCTTCGACTGAAGCAGCCGTGACATCCTTCAAGGCGACGTAGAGTGGCTGACGAATCGTCAACGATTCCTGCAGCGGCACTGGAATGGATGGATGCGCTTGAAAATAGCCGATCTGCGCCACGCGGTTATTGAGCATCTCACTGCGGAAAGTCTCATCTGCGAGCAACTGACTGATAAACTTGTTCGTCTCTTCAAAACCACCACGAATGGCCGCATCTGATTGCCACCATGCATCAATCAATAAGTCCACATGATCCGACTCAATCTTGTTACCGAACCGGCTTATTCCATCTCGATAATACTCGAACGCCGCAGCGACCTCGCCCCGCTCCAGATTGGCATCCGCCATCCGCATCACAGCTTCTGCTCCCGCAGGTGAATCAGGAAAACGCTCTAAGTAGCGTTGCAGACACACATCATGATCCGCAAAGCGTTGATTCGCTAACAGCAGTGAGGCCGACTCAAAGTATGCATGATCGATCAAAGACTGCGCCCCTTGATACGCCTCGACCAACTCATAGTTCTGCAACGCCTCCTCGACTGCCGCCTCCATCGCATCGAGATCACCCAAGAATACATGCGCCTCTGCTTGCAACGGATGATTTCCAGCAGCTGCCACCCATTCCTCCAAGATCACACGCGCCTGCGGGTAATCTCCCATGCCGAAATAAGCGACACCGCGACGAAACCGTGCCTCCTGGAAATACACACTACCTGGGTGCGCTTCAATCAACGCCTCTAACGAACGTAGAGCCTGCTCGAAATCCCCCACAAACAGATAAGCCATGCCCGACCAATACTCCACACTGTCGATAAACGCACCATCTGGAAACTCTTCGCTCCAAATCGGAAAATCCTCTAAGATCGCCTCGGTCTCGCCTTTGACAAACCAGGCATGCCCGAGCGAATGCGTCATCTGCGCGGATAACGGCTCAAACGGGAAACGATGTAAGAACTCATCGGCTAACACATATAATTTTTCCACCTCACCGGCTTGCTCATACAACCGCGCGAGCTGCACTGCGATGGGCTTTTCAAAAAGCACAAAGGCAGGCTCATCCAAATACGTCTCTGCCATTTCAACCGCATCTGCCGTGTAGCCACACTCCAATCCTTGCAAAATCGCCGCGTAGCGAAACTGCTCTGTATGCTTATGTTGCGGATAGTCCTCGATCAAACGACGAAAGCCAAAATATGCCTCATAGGTGCGCCCCATTAGGCGTAACACACGCGCCTGGCGCCAGCGTAGATTTGCGGTATACTTCGGTGCCTCTGCTAGCTGTACCCGTTGCTCCCCGAGTTGATCACGCTCGACGACAAGAGCCGCTTTTTTAGATGCAATATACTGTCGTTTAAATAGTCGCTCCTCCAACTCGATCAATCGATCTTCGACCACGAACAGCAACTGCTCCACTGGCAGCACCATCGAGAATAACAGCCCCGCCTCTAGATACTGCTCCTCCTCTTCAAAGCGATCACCGACACTGAGCAATCTCAAATTGATGCCTAGATCGTAGCGGAAGCCACGGTCTTCATTGATCTTCACCACGAGCTTCAACAAATCATTCAACTCACTAGTCACGAGTGCGCGGTCAAATAATGCATTCAAACAGAACAGTCGAATCTCCGAGCTATAGGTATCATCTAGACACTGCCACAAGGTATCTTGAATATCCGCATCACGCTGGGCAGCTGCAGCTGACTCGACCAATCGATTTAGCAAGCCAAGCAAATCATCCGCGTCGAGTTGCTGACTATAAATGCGAAAGACATCCAGATAGTGAGTCACCGAATCATCCCACTGCTCGACTCCATACAGGCAGTCCGCCCAATTGAACATCGCCTGCAAATGCCGCTCATCCGACAAAAAGTTTTTAACAAACTCATCCCAATACGGAATGGCTCCACTTAGATGCGTCACATCTCCAGAGGCTTGAAACCACTTCATGTGAGCAAGGCC
>JBLHTV010000084.1:0-7041 GCA_047627755.1 Lentimonas sp.
TGTTGTAATCGGCGTCAATGATCACGAGATCACTGCTGAGCACCACCTCATCTCCAATGCCTCTTGCACCACGAACTGCTTGGCACCGATGACTAAGGTCATCCTTGAAAACTTCGGCATCGTCGAAGGTCTCATGACTACAGTTCACTCCTACACAGCGACTCAGAAGACTGTTGATGGTCCTTCTCCTAAGGACATGAAAGGCGGCCGCACAGCTGCTCTTAACATCATCCCTTCGACTACAGGTGCTGCGAAGGCTGTTGGCCTCGTGCTTCCTGCAGTTCAAGGTAAGCTCTCTGGTATGGCTTTCCGCGTTCCAACTCCAACTGTTTCTGCTGTAGACCTTACAGTGAGGACAGAGAAGAGCACCTCTTACGCAGAAATCTGCGAAAAGATGAAGGAAGCTTCTGAAGGTTCCCTCAAGGGTATCCTTGGTTACACTGAAGACGAAGTTTGCTCTTCTGACTTCATCCACGACGAGCTTAGCTCCATTTTCGATGCAGGCAGCGGAATGGGTCTTAACGACAAATTCTTCAAGCTTGTCGCTTGGTATGACAACGAATGGGGTTACTCAAACCGCGTTGTTGAGCTCGTTCAGAAGGTTTCCAAGTTCCTCTAAGAACTTGCTAATCACATCTTGAATTTCTGGCCGCCGCGCAGGTTTCCCATCCAACGGATACTCTGTAGCGGCGGCCTTTTTTATTTTTCGGTGCCCAGTTCCCGGGCTTTCAGTTTTCTAGTTTAAAGGATCATTGCTTCGCCATCTGCGTACAATCATTACTCTCACTTTCACTACTTATCACTTTTCAACATGGCTACAAAATCCATTAAAGACGTCGATCTTTCAGGTAAACGCGTATTCGTTCGTTGTGACTTCAATGTCCCACTTACAGACGGCGCCATTTCCGACGATTCTCGTATCGTTGCCGCACTGCCAACGATTCAACACCTGGTCGCTCAAGGCGCGAAGGTCATTCTTTCCAGCCACCTCGGTCGTCCCAAGGGCGAGAAGAATGCGAAATACACACTCGCTCCCGTTGCTGAAGCACTCGCTGCTCAACTCGGCCAACCTGTGACATTTATCGAAGATTGCATCGGCGCAGAAGTTGAAGCCGAAGTTGCGAAACTTGGTGACGGCGAAGTCGCACTACTTGAGAATGTTCGCTTCTACCAAGGCGAGACTGACAACGATCCAGAATTTGCCGCATCACTGGCCAAGCTCGCTGATGCATTCGTGAATGATGCATTCGGCACCGCGCACCGCGCACATGCATCCACAGCAGGTGTTGCGAAGCACCTGTCACCTTGCGTTTGCGGCCTTCTCATCGAGAAGGAACTCGCTTACCTCGGCGAAAAGACCAGCAGCCCTGAGCGTCCACTTACAGTGATCCTAGGCGGAGCTAAGGTTTCCGATAAGATCAAAGTGATCGACGCACTGCTTGAGAAAGCAGACACCATCATCATCGGTGGTGGCATGGCTTATACATTTAAAATGGCAATGGGCCAAACGGTCGGGGATTCCCTCTGCGAGCCTGATTTCGTTCCAACTGCGAAAGCAGCACTCGCGAAGGCGAAAGAGAAGGGTGTTAAATTCCTCCTTCCAGTGGATAACATGGTCGTCAAAGGTCTTGATTTCGGCGCAGGTACATTTGCGCAGAGCAAAGTGGTCGAAGGCAGTATCGAAGACGGCTGGGAAGGCGTTGACATCGGCCCGAAGAGTATCGAGCTCTTCAATGCTGAAGTTAAGAATGCCAAGACGGTTCTCTGGAATGGACCTATGGGTATCTTCGAAATCGAAGCCTGCAACAAGGGCACGTTCGCAGTCGCTAAGACAATCGCAGATTCCGACGCATGCTCCATCATCGGTGGCGGCGACTCGGTGAAAGCCATCAAGATGGCTGGCTACGGCGACCAAGTCACATTCATGAGCACCGGCGGTGGCGCATCCCTCGAATTCCTCGAAGGTAAAGAGCTTCCAGGCGTCAGCGCACTCGACACAATCTAAACACATTTAATTGGGTGGAAATGCTTCGTCATTTCCACCTCTTTGCTGCAACAACAGAGCGTTGCCTTTCATTTCTTCTAATTATAAATTCAAAATTCAAAAAATACTATGAGTAAAATAGCACGCAAATACCTCATCGCAGGTAACTGGAAAATGAACTTGAACTCGGCCGAAGGCGCTGAGCTCGCAAAAGATGTTGTCAGCATCGTTGGCCCACAGACCGAAGTGACTGTCTGCGTTTGCCCAACCTTCACGGCAATCGAAGCAGTGTCTCATGTGGTAACTGATTCCAACGTTTCTCTTGGTGCGCAAAATATGCACTTTGAAGCGTCTGGTGCTTACACTGGTGAAATCTCAGCTGAGATGCTTCGCCACCTGTTCTGCAAGTTCGTCATACTCGGACACTCAGAGCGCCGCGAATACTTCGGTGAAACCGACGCGATCGTTAACAAGAAGACACTCGTCGCGCTTGCCGCAAACCTTAAGCCAATCGTTTGCATTGGTGAAACACTTGACGAGCGTGAAGCCGGCAAGGTCAACGAAGTCATCAAGACTCAGCTCGAAGGTGCACTCGTTGGAGTCACTGCAAGCGCTGCAGACGCACTGGTCATTGCTTACGAGCCAGTCTGGGCGATCGGCACCGGTAAGACAGCGACACCAGAGATGGCCGAAGAAGTACACGCGGAAATCCGCAGACTGCTTGCCGGTCTGATTGGTGCCGAAGCAGCGGGGAAGGTGCGTATCATTTACGGCGGTTCCATGAAGCCAGAAAACGCAGATGAGCTGCTTGCTAAGCCAAACATTGACGGTGGTCTCATCGGTGGTGCAGCGCTCAAGGCAAGCTCGTTCGCAGCTCTCGTTGAGAGCGCAGCGAAGCTTTCCAAGTAAGCGCCTTACCGCAAACTTTCGAAAGGTCGAAGCGTTTACGCTTCGGCCTTTTTTGTGCCCGCTTTCGTGGCGTTGTTGCAAAGTCCGCAAAGCGGTTTCGATCTGGTTGTGTGACTGTCGAAATGGTTTCGGCAATTCACTACAGGGAAATGCTCGTTTGTTATACAGCATTGGCCTGCAATGACTCGCCAAGAAAAGCGAAGGCTCATCAGAGCGACAGCACGCCTAAGTTCAGGCGCCTACCTGAGGATGATCTCATGAGTGAGCGAAGGACTGGAATGTCGAAGGCTTTGCACCAATTCTTTTGATGGGCAAGATACGCGGCTTGAAGTCAATAAACTCCCTTTGGAGCACATTCAATTTTCTCGTCAATTCGTCAATTCGTGCTGTTTGGCTGGTTAACGGGCAACAGCAGGTTGCATTTTGAAAAAAGGCCGATCTTACAAAATCGATTGATCGAGGACTTGTCGCCCGCATACACCTGATCAATGCCGTGATCCTAGGGCATACCACGACCGAGAGCGCTGTATTGATTAATGATCGGCGTGACGGTTTGGATCGAGGCAACCTGCTTGAATATTTGTCCAAGGAGGTGCGCGGACTCAATAACCGCCTCATTGCATATACCATGAAACCGTTCGGGGCGGTGGCATGGGAGCAACGGATCCTCGAAAGTGGTCTGTCAAGGCGCAGCCAGCGTGCTTATTTCGAGTTGCTGAGTGAGCGTTGGCGGCGACTGCACTAGAATTAATAGGCACTATTTGAGGAATTCTAGGAGTCTGCCGACGACATCGACTAGCCGCGGGCGGTGCAACCATCTCACTAATTGTAAAGGAGGTTATACCGAAATGAAATGGTGAATCTAATAGTCACCGCAGCGACCGCTTTCTGGTTGATTCCTCGGGCGAGGACGCCAAGTTCCTGTCGTTGTAACAAAGACAAGCAAACGACACTTATACTTTATGGCAACAGGACTTCTTTTTTCCGGACAAGGCGCACAATCCGTGGGCATGGGCCGTTCTCTCTATGAGAACTCTGCAATCGCTAAGGCGCTCTACGATGAGGCTAATGAAATCCTCGGTTGGGATCTCAAAACACTTTGCTTCGAAGGCCCTGATGAGGCGCTGACTGAAACAAAGGTCTGCCAGCCAGCACTGTATGTGCAGGGCTATGCACTTTTTAGTCTACTAAAGGCAGCGGGCAAGCTCGACGATGTGACTGCTGCCTGTGGCTTGAGCCTTGGTGAACTGACTGCACTCGCAGCAGCGGGCGTGTTTGATTTCGCAACTGGCCTTAAGCTGGTGGCAGAGCGTGGTCGCTTGATGCAGATCGCTTGCGACGCGACTAAAGGAGGCATGGCAGCTGTGATCGGTGGCACTCCTGAGGATGTGCAAACATTCTGCGACGAGTTCGATATCGAGATCGCCAACCTCAACTGCCCAGGGCAAATCGTCATCTCGGGCGACAACGCCCGAGTGCTCGAAGCTGTCGCAGCCTCAAAGGGCCGCTTTAAGCTTTGTAAGCCACTTAACGTGGCTGGCGCCTATCACAGTCGGCTCATGGTGACAGCGCGCGATGCGTTTGCAGAGTTCATCAAAGACTTCGATTTTAAGACTCCTGAGATTGCGGTTTACACCAACGTCACTGGCGAGCGTGTGAGCGATCCTCAAATAATCAAGGATGCACTGGTCAGCCAAGTGGTGTCGTCGGTTCGTTTCGAAGATTGCCTACGTAATATGGCGACCCAGAACAATCTGTCCGATTTCTACGAGTGCGGTCCAGGCAAGGTGCTCGCTGGCTTCGGCAAGCGCATCGACAAGACGCTCACTATTATGCCAGTGTCTGAATTTAGTGATCTTCCCGAGTAATTCTTGACCAGCGCAGCGACTTACCCGAAATGATTCAATTGATCCTCTCCTAAGCTCGCAATTTGCGGGTGAGGGGGCTTTTTCATTATTATTCTACTTCCACAGTGGACATTGAGGGAAGGAATATGATTAAAGTTTAGGATTAAAAGACAGACTCAAACTACATGACCGATCTAGCCCATACTCGCAATTTTTGCATCATCGCCCACGTCGATCACGGCAAGACGACATTGTCCGACCGTATCTTAGAGCTGACACGCACTGTTGAGATGCGGGACATGAAGGCGCAATTGCTCGACTCGATGGACCTTGAGCGTGAGCGCGGCATCACCATTAAGAGTCACCCAGTGACCATGGTGTATCGTGCCAAGAACGGCGAAGACTATACTTTTAACTTGATCGATACTCCAGGGCACGTGGATTTCTCCTACGAAGTCTCCCGCAGTCTGGCTGCTTGCGAAGGTGCGATGCTGTTGATTGATGCTGCTCAAGGTATTGAAGCACAGACGGTTGCCAATGCGAACTTGGCGACTGAGCAGGATCTTGCGATTATTCCTGTGATCAATAAAGTCGATCTGCCTAGTGCGGACGTGCCAGCGATCAAGGTTCAACTCGAAGATGTGCTGGCGATTCCTGCGGAAGAAGCGGTGCTCACCAGTGGTAAGAGCGGCTTTGGCATTGAAGATTTATTGGAAGCTGCGGTTCATCGCATTCCGCCACCAAGATGGGCTGATATCGATGGTCTACGTGTCTTGATTTTTGATTGCCTCTACGATGCGTATAAGGGTGTTATTTGCTACGTTCGTGTGTTCTCTGGTTCGGTTAAGATGGGCGATCAGATCATGACCATGAGCGACAAGCGCAAGGCGCAGGTCAAGGAAGTGGGGCGTTTTTCCCCAGCCATGCTCAAGCGCGATTCGTTGGAAGCGGGCGACGTTGGTTACATCGTCACCAACATGCGCGACGTGGCCGAGATTAAGCTCGGCGACACTATTACTCATTCGAACGCGCCGACTGCTGAAATGCTTCCCGGCTACAAGAAAGTCAGCCCGATGGTGTTCAGCGGTCTGTATCCGATTGACACCAATGATTACAACAAGCTCAAGGCGAGCATGGGTAAGCTCCGCCTGAATGATGCGGCATTCGTTTATCAGTCCGAAAACTCGGTTGCACTCGGCTTTGGTTTCCGCTGCGGCTTCCTCGGATTGCTACACATGGAAATCGTTCAAGAGCGCATTCGCCGTGAATACGATCTGGATGTGATCTCTACCTATCCTAGTGTGGTTTATAAAGTCACCAAGACCGACCTAGTGCAGCTCGAAGTGCACAATCCGATGCACCTACCAGATGTATCTGAAATCGAGTTTATTGAAGAGCCAATGATCCTAGCATCGATCCACGTTCCAAGCACATCGATTGGTGATGTGTTGGCACTTGTTTCCGAGAAACGCGGCATCTGCGAGCACACCGAGACGATCGATAATCAGCGTGTGATGCTGGTCTGCAACATTCCGCTCAACGAAATCCTGATCGATTTCAATGATCGCCTAAAGAGCATCACCCATGGCTATGGGTCGATGGACTACGAGATGAATGGCTACCAGAGGGCGAAACTTTGCCGCCTCGATATTATGGTCAATGCTGAGCCAGTCGATGCCTTCTCTTCAATTGTCCATATCGACAAGGGCGAGGGCAGGGGGCGTGCACTCTGTAAGCGCCTCAAAGAAATCTTACCAAAGCAGATGTTCAAGATCGCGATTCAAGCAGGTGTTGGCTCCAATATCGTCGCTCGTGAAACTATTAGTGCCTACCGCAAGGATGTGACCGCGAAGTGCTATGGCGGTGATATATCCCGTAAGCGTAAACTTCTCGATAAGCAAAAAGAGGGTAAGAAACGCATGAAAAATATCGGTAGTGTTTCGATTCCACAGGATGCATTTATTAAGATTCTGAAGACCTCTGATGGCGGCAGTTAGGCAACGTTCACCATTCAAGATTTGAGAGTGAATAATCCCCAATATTCCATGAAAAAGTTACGTAAGCAGGCAAAAGAACTACTCCACGCGGCCAGTAAGGTGTACCACTACCGCCGCGATGTCACTTCGGTGGCTCGATTGCAGGAACTCGAAAAGAATGTCACTGAAATCGAGACGTTGCTTCAGAGTGATTCAACCGATTCAGCTCCCTTTCAAGCGGCAATGGATCGTCTCGATGCCTTGCTGCGCAAGATTGGTGGCAAGCTTCACCCGAAAACCTTTTGGAGTGATAATCTGGAAGTGA
>JBLHTV010000085.1:0-6537 GCA_047627755.1 Lentimonas sp.
AAAAAGCTGTCGAAGTCGATAAAGAGGTAGCGCAGGCTCATTATTTTATGTGTAATTATGTTCACTACTAATTGAAAGTGTAAACTATGGTAGAAGCGACACTCTTGTCGCTTTTTACAGATCGATTGAAGACTGAGCTCAAGCGACAAGAGTGTCGCTTCTACCATATTAGCTTTGCCGCTTGCGCTTTGAGGGCGCTTGGCTAGCAATTCCCAGCACTTATGCAAATGACCGCGAACCACCGACGTCATATGATGTGGGTGGTGATGTTCTTGATGTTCATCCCGCCGGGGATGTGGGTGCCATCATTGCCAAATATTCTGGAGGCGCAGGGCCTACGGTGGCTGTTGCCGTATGCAATGGCATTGACGCCCCTCTGTGCGATGCTCTCAGCATTGGTGTTTGGTGCGCTGTCTGATCGAAAGATGAATGCGGAGAAGTTGTTGGGGGCTTTGGGAATCTTTGGGGCGTTCTTTTTGTGGCTTGGGTTTTTCGCATTGGAGCATGGCTGGCACCCGGGCTGGTATCTGTTCTTTCAAGGCTGTAATGCGCTGATCTCGGGGCCAATGTTTGCGCTGATCACTAAAATTAAGCTGGTGAATTTGCCGAATGCGGCAAAGAGCTTACCGCTGTATGCGATGGGTGGGACGATCGGTTGGATTTTGGGCGGCTGGATCGTCAGTTGGTACGCGCTGGATCAGTCAGCAGACACGGGTCAATTGGCTGCTTATATCCGATTTTTCATGGGCTTTCTCTGCTTTTTACTGCCAGCGACGCCGCCGACGGACCATGTGAGTCGTGGGTGGAAAGCGGCCTTGGGTCTGACTGCGTTTAAACTGCTAAAAGTCCGCGAGCTGCGAGTTTTTTACCTCGCTTCAGCCTTATTTACGATTCCTTGCGTGTCTTTTTATATGTTGGTGCCGACGATGTTGAAGGAGTTCGGCAGCCTGCATCCGACCGCTCAAATGACACTGGGCCAGGTGGTTGAAATCGGCTCAATGCTTTTTCTCAGTATGGTGGCCGGGCGTTTTCGTATTCGCTGGTTTTTGATCGTCGGGATGGTGTTGGGGCTCGCGCGGTTTGCACTGTTTGCATTGGCAGGTGACTTGGGTCTGCTGGCGGTGATTTGGTTGGGAATCGCGCTGCATGGGCCGATTTATACTTTTACGATGGTGGCAGGGCGAATCTTTCTCGATAAGCGCGTGCCGGACACGATGCGTGGGCAGGCACAAGCGCTCTACCAGTTGCTGGTCGGTAGTGTGGCTGGCGTCGTCGGTAGTTTCTTTTGCGAAACGGTTTATCAACGTCATGTGACGGATGAGCTCAGTAGTTGGTCTGGGTTCTGGTGGGTGTTAGCCGCTTTTACACTGATCCCATTAGCCTATTTCTTTATCGGTGTGGTCGGGAAGTCGAGTGAGGAGAGGTAGTAGAAGCGGCGCTAAAACAGTGCCAACTGGTCGTCTTCGTGGTCGGTATTTTCGCCGGATTTCTCCTTCTTCATGCGTTTGCGTAGCAAATTGTGCGAGGAGTCGTCGGCTTCGAGGCGTTCGAGGATGGTCTTGGCGCGGTCGATGACGGTGGCGGGTAGACCCGCGAGTCTCGCGACTTGGATGCCGTAGGAACGGTCGGCGGCGCCCTTGATGACTTGGCGCACGAAGATGATCTCGTCGTTCCACTCCTTTACCGCCACCGAGTAGTTCTCTAGCCGGGCCTGCGTCTTGGCTAATTGTGTGAGCTCGTGATAGTGCGTGGCAAACAGTGTGCGCGGGCCGTCGGCGTCCTTCGGGTGTAGGTGCTCGATCACCGCCCATGCGATGGAGAGGCCGTCGTAGGTGCTGGTGCCGCGGCCGATCTCGTCGAGAATGACGAGGCTGCGCGGGGTGGCGTTGTTGAGAATATTGGCCGTCTCATTCATCTCGACCATGAAGGTCGAGTTGCCGCGAGCGAGTTCGTCGCTGGCGCCGACACGGGAGAAGATACGATCGACGAGGCCGATCTGGCAGCTCTTCGCGGGCACCCATGCTCCGGTCTGTGCCATCAGTACGATTAGCGCGATCTGGCGGATGTAAGTCGATTTACCGGCCATGTTGGGCCCAGTGATCAGCGCGATTTGTGGGGTGTCGGCGTTGACGCCCGAGCTGGAGAGGCTGGTGTCGTTGGGCACGAAGGCATGTGCGCCGGCTAGGCCGAGGCGCTCAGTGCGTAGCATTTGCTCGACCACGGGGTGGCGGCCTTGGTCGATGCGTAGCTGGTCGGAGTGGTCGAGCTGTGGCTTGCAGTAGTCCCACTCGCGGGCGAGTGCGCCCCAACCGATCAGCACATCGATTTCTGCGAGCGCTTCGGCGGTCTCTTTGAGTGCATTCGCGTGTTCGAGGATCGATTTGATCAGGCCATTAAATAGCCCTTCCTCGCAGCTGAGGGATTTCTCTTCGGCATTCAGAATCTCGCGTTCGCGCTCTTTCAATACACTGGTGGTGTAGCGCTCGGCGTTTTTCATCGTCTGCTTGCGCACGTAGTCGTCGGGCACGAGTGCCACGTTGCTCTTGGTGACTTCGATGAAATAGCCAAAGGCGCCGTTGAAACGGATGCGCAGGTTCTTGATGCCAGTGCGAGCTTGTTCGGCGAGTTCGAATTCGCTGAGCCATTGCTGGCTGTCGCGGGTGAGGCCACGGATGCGGTCAAGTTCGGGGTCGAAGCCGTCACGAATGGTGCCACCGTCGTTAATCTTGCCCGGTAGCTCATCGGAAAGGCCGCGGTTGAGGAGCTCAGACAGTGGCTCGAAGTCGTGGATGCGCTCTGCGATGGCAGCCACAGGTGTGTCGGGGAATTCCAGCAGTGTGCTGGAGATCGCTGGCAGTGCCGTGAGGGTGTCGCGCACGCCGCCGAGTTCGCGCGGGTTGCGCATGCGGTTTTGCATGCGTCCAAGGATGCGCTCGATGTCGCGAATGCCTTTAAGGTATTTTTGCAGCTCTGTGGAAAGTCCGGGGCCTGCGACGAACTCGGCCACGCAGTCTTGCCGGCGGTGCACTTCGATCAGGTTGAGCTCGGGTGCGCACAGCCAGCGTTCGAGTAAGCGTGCGCCGGGCGCTGTCACGCTGCCGTCCATCGCGGAGAGCAGTGAGCCATGGCGTTTGTTGGCGGCAGATTTGAATATTTCCAGATTACGCAGGGTCGCGGGGTCGAGCAGCAAGGTCTTCTCGGTGCTGTATTCGCTGAGCTTACGGAGATTTTCCGGTTTGGCGCAGAGCGTTTCGGTCGAGTAATGCACTAGTGCGCCCGCGGCGCCGAGCGCTGGGTGATCGCGATCGATGCCGAAGCCTTCGAGGTTGAGCACGCCAAGGGTCTCCATCACGGATTGCGCGCCGGCGACTTCGTCAAAGTGATAGTCGGGGATTTTAGTCACGGCGCGACCGTCGCACAGATACGTGTAGAGCTCATTGAACTTCGCCGCGTCTGGATTATTGCGCCAATTCGAGGAGGCGTTTTCTGGCACGATGATCTCGCGTGGGTCGATGCCTTCGAACGCGGCGAACAAGTTCTCAGGGCGTGCGTCGGAGGCGACGAAGAATTCGCCCGTGGTTAAATCGAGCCAAGAGGCGTGCAGCTTTTTCTTCTCTAGGGAGAGCGCCAGTAGGAAGTGGTTACGCTGGGCGTCGATCTGCGTGTCGGCGAGGCGAGTGCCCGGTGTGATGATACGAGTGAGGGCGCGCTTGACCAGTTTGCCGGGCTGCGGCGTCTCGACTTGATCGACGATGGCGACTTTGACGCCTTGATCGAGGAGCTTCTGGATGTAGGTCTCGGAGGCGTGAAAAGGGATGCCAGCCATCGGCATGCCGTGGCGGTGGGTCAGTGTGATGCCGAGCAGTTGCGCACCGCGTTCGGCATCTTGTAAGAAGATCTCGTAAAAGTCCCCCAAGCGAAACATCAACAAGGTATCATCAGCAAGCTGGCCACGAATCTCGTGCCATTGCTGCATCATTGGGGTTACTTTTTTGGGCTTCTCGGCGGACATAGTTTATAAGGAAAGAGCCCATTAATTACGCGAATGAACGCGAATTAAAAATAATGCATAGGAGAGAAAACTGATAGATTTCGGTCCTTTTCATCCTCTTACGCGTTCTTTAATGGAAATGATTCGTGACAATTCATGCCATTCGTGGGCAAATGCGAGACATATGGCAGCCATAAAGCTCAATTCTCTTCGGTTCGAAAATCCTAAAGCACCGGCATTAGTCATTTTGCATGGGCTCCTTGGGGCGTCGCGCAACTGGCAGACGATCGGTAAAGCGCTGAAAGATCGCTTTGATGTTCACATCTTGGACCTGCGTAACCACGGCAGCTCGCCGCATGCGGAGTCGATGCGTTGGTCGGAGCTCAATGCGGATCTATCGGCTTATCTTCGGCTGCATGATCTGAAAAACGTCACACTGATGGGTCATAGCCTCGGCGGCAAAATTGCGATGCGGTTTGCCTGCGACTATTCGGCCGTGGTCGCGAAGCTGATCATCGTCGATATCGCAGCGAAGAAGTATCCGCCGTATCACGATGCCGAGTTTCGTGCGATGAAGCGCGTGCCTGCAGGCGCAATCGAGAACCGCCGCGAAGCGGAAGAGCTATTGAAGCCGCTGATCCCAGATTGGGGCATGCGTCAATTCGTGATGACGAATCTTGTGCGCGGGGAGTTCGGTCTAAAATGGCAGTGCAACCTCGAAGTGCTGCATTCGAGCTTGCAGGTGCTGCGTCAGAATTCGCTCAGCGGGTTCGACAACTTCAAGGGGCCGACGCTGCTCATTACTGGAGATAAGTCCGATTTTGTTAAAGACGGCGACGCCAAAGCAATGCGCGAATGGCTGCCGAATATTAAACAAGCCAGTATCCCGAAGGCGGGGCACAATGTGCATGTCGATGACCGTAATGCTTTCTTAGATGCGCTGAACAAATGGTTGCAAGGCAGCGGCAGCATCAAAACTGCGAAGTCGAACCGGCCTAAGCCCGCTGAGCCTAAACACAGTGATTAACCATTCAAACGAGCGCGGCACTCAGGTGCATAATAACAAGCCATGCCCCTACATTTTCCGCTCACTCCGACCACTCGAATCTGCCGAGTTTTCTCTTTGCACTGTTGGTCTGATTTTAAGTTGTTGGTTGCGCCAGTCGCGTTGTTGAATACCGCTAATACTATTCAATCAATAACGATCAACATTTAGTCATGACCACCCGCTCACAGTCCGAGGCCGATTCAATCGCCGCCGCCGGTTTTTCTGATGTTTACCAACCGGTAAAATCCTACCTAGATGATCTAGATGTCTTTCTGCAGTCGCAGGTTCAGGAGTTGGAGCCGGAGGTGCAGGAGCATGTGCGCTATGTGTTTGGTCACAGCGGCAAGCGTCTGCGCCCGATGTTAGTGGCTTACAGCGGCTGGCAGGGGCCAGCGGAAAACTGTGCCAAGGATCTGGTTATGCTGGGCTCGGTGATCGAGCTCGTGCATCTCGCAACCCTGGTGCACGACGATATTTTAGACGAGGCGGATACGCGTCACCGACAAGAGACAGCGACCAAGAAATACGGACCGGCAGCTGCAGTATTGATTGGCGATGTGTTGTTTTCGCACGCGCTCAAATTGGCCTCTGATTTTGATACCAACGAGGTCTGCCGCTCAGTGGCGCAAGCGACTGCGCGTGTCTGTGCTGGTGAGATCGCGCAGACCTATCATCGCGGGGAAGTGAACTACAGTCGCGAGTTCTATTTCCGCGTGATTCAGCTCAAGACGGCTGAGCTGTTCGAAGTCTCCTGCCGCCTCGGTGCAAAAATAGCGGGTTACCCGGAAGCCTTTAGTGAGGCTGCCGGATTGTTCGGGCGCCATGTCGGTATTGCCTATCAGATTTTTGATGACTTGGTAGATTTGTACGCCGATGAGTCGATGATTGGTAAGACGCTTGGCACCGATCTGGACAAGGGCAAGTTTACCTTGCCGCTGCTGCTGTTACTGGAGAAGTTGCCGGAGGAAGAGCGCGACCGTCTAATGGCGCGCTTCAAGGTGGGCGACCAGACGGTGTCGGCTGACTTCATCAAGCGCTTGCACGACTTTCCTATTTTTGACGAGGTGGTTGCAACTTTTGAGGCTGAGCTTAGTAAGGCGACTGCCGCGGTCGCGCCTTTCGCGGACCTGCCCCCAGTGGCGAGTCTACAGCAGATCGCCGAGCTCGTGCGCGCACAGCTCGGGCGGATTCAGTCGGTGTAAGATGTCAATTCCAGGCAGGTGCGGATTCTGAAATAATCGATAACGCACTTGACTTGCATTAAGTCATGTGGCCCTTTCCACTGCTAATGTTTAAGAATCAACAGTCTCGTAGCGCACTGACCCGATATGTATCGGGTGGCCTTGCGCTCTTGGTCTTGTTCTTGAACGTTGCATTGGTCAGCCCGCAGCTTCACCAAGCGTTGCATGCCGATTTAGGCGATCAATCGCACGCTTGCAGCGATCACTCGCATAATCATGCGCCGGTGAACGATTGCGATCACTCTTGTGCGGTCGCA
>JBLHTV010000086.1:0-6526 GCA_047627755.1 Lentimonas sp.
TCGCTGAAGAACCCGAGCTGTGGCAATCCTAAGTTCAGCCCTTCTTTGTCCAAAATACGCATCACAATACTCTCACCGAACGCAGTTGGCAGGGTCGAAACACGTAAATCGATCACTTTTGGCCCGACCTTAATATTAATACGACCGTCCAAGGGCACGCGCTTCTCCGCGATGCTCACATCGGCCATCAGTTTGATACGTGAAATAATCGAAGGCTGCAAACGCTTGGGCGGATTTTCCACCTCGTGCAAAACACCATCAATACGATAGCGCACACGAAAGCGCTTTTCCAAAGGCTCCATATGAATATCCGAAGCACGACGTTTCAACGCCTCCGAAATCACCATATGCACATAACGAATAATTGGTGCTTCGTCTTCCCCGACATCGCCTTCCTCGCCTGTCGGCAAGTCAAGATCATCAACGGCCACTTCTTCTAGCCCAGAGAACATGCTGTCCACTTTATCAGCCTGCGCCCCATCATAATATTGGTGAATCGCTTTTTCGATGTCTTCAAGCGGTGCCACCCGACAGGTAATCGAACGCTGAATGACATGACTGATACTATCAATCGCATCCATATCGAGGGGATCACACACTGCCAACTCAACTTCGTTGTCGTCGGCTTCGAGCGGAAAGACCTTATAGCGATTAGCCAACTCGTAGGGCAAGAGCTCCAACGCTTCAGCGGAAACGCGCACATCTGCGAGATCCACCACATCCATGTTAAACTCCTCCGCGAGGACTTGAGCGATCTGCAGTTGAGTCACAGCATGCTCGGCAAGCAACAATTCCACAGTATCTGAATCCAGATTACCTACGCTCGGTTGCTCAGCTGCCTTTGTGCGCGCTGCTTCGATCGTAGCGGAATCGACGATGCCTTTATCAATTAATAGTTGGAGAACAAATTCGTCAGCGGAAGTCACAAGGTTTAAATGGGGAGGAGGTGGGGATTAAAGTAAAAAACTATCGTGAAACACTCATTAAGAACTCAGCATTGGTGTTGGTCTTCTTGATGCGCTGAATGAGCATTTCCATAGCATCGGTGGACGGTAACCCTTTCATTGCTCTGCGCAATGAATAAATCTTAAGTATTTCATCGGGATGATAAAGCAACTCTTCCTTACGCGTGCCACTCTTGTCCATGCTTAGTGCAGGGAAAATGCGCTTATCAGAAAGACCACGGTCTAAATGCAGCTCCATATTACCAGTGCCCTTAAACTCTTCGAAAATCACTTCATCCATCTTACTGCCGGTTTCAACCAGCGCGGTAGCGATAATCGTTAAGCTGCCGCCGCCTTCGATATTACGCGCAGAACCAAAAAAGCGTTTCGGTTTTTGCAAGGCATTGGCCTCCACTCCTCCAGACAAAATTTTCCCGCTACTTGGCATCGTGGTGTTATAGGCACGGGCTAAACGCGTGATCGAATCGAGTAGAATCACAACATCACGGCCCACTTCGACCATACGACGAGCCTTTTCGATCACCATTTCGGCGCAGTGAACATGGCTCTCTGCTGTCTCATCAAAGGTAGAGCTGATCACCTCGCCTGAGACTTGACGGCGAAAATCTGTTACTTCCTCCGGTCGCTCATCGATTAACAGGATGATCAAATGTGAATCAGGATAGTTCTTCTGGATCGAATTCGCCATGCCCTGCATCAGTACTGTTTTACCCGTGCGCGGCGGCGCCACAATCAGACCACGCTGACCAAAGCCAACTGGCGTCAAGCAATCGACCACCCGCATCGACAGGTTGTCCGACTTCGATTCCGTGTCCGATTCCATCAAAATACGTTCAAGCGGGTAATAAGGGACACCCTCCGTGAAGGGCACGATCTCGCTCAGCGTCTTAGGGTCACGCCCCATCACATCATTCACGCAAACCACAAACGGGCAGGACTCATTCTCACGATGCGGATGCAATTGAGCGGTCATCATATGACCACGCTGCAAGCCGTAATGCTCGACAAAAAACTGCGGCACATAGGCGCAGAGCGCCTTGACGCGATAGCTATCACGTTCATACACCAGCAAACCACCTTCGTTATCTTCTAACGGCTCAAAGATACCAACCGACGTAATGCAGACCTTTTGCTCACCCGCCTTAGCAATGAGCGCATTCAACAACTGATCACGATTCGGCGCATACGGCGTTTCCACCCCTGCGGCTGCGACCGCGTCGCGAAGCTCCGGCAGGCCCATGTCATAAATACGATTAAAGTCGAGCCCCTCGCCCTCGCCCGAGCGCAAATCGGTCGCCAGTTGCAGCGTCTCTTCGAAGTTCTTTAGCACTTCAAATTCGAGCAATTCACCGAATTCGATTGGAGAGTCTTCCTCGCGAGCACGCTTCTTTTTATCCTGCCAACGGCTCTTGCCCTTTTTTTTCTGATTCGGCGGCCCACCTTGAGCGCCGCCCTTATTTTTAAACTTACTATTACGGCTCGGACGCTCGCCACGGTCATTCGCACGCTCGCCGCGATCATTCGCACGTTCGCCACGGTCATTCGGACGTTCGCCACGGTCATTCCTAGGTTCGCCGCGGTCATTGCGATCACGTCGTTGATTACGGCCGCCTGATTCATTGCGATGTCCACGCGACTTGCCTTCTTGTGGCTTGCCGTCTTGTGACTTGTCCTCATTCGGCTTTGCGCCGCCTTGCGAGGACGCCCCGCCCGGCGACACTTCACCCTGAACACTGCCCGAGGCAGATTCTTGCGGTGATTCCTTGGGCGGCTCGGCATCATCCGAGGACCAAACAACTCCAGTCTTACGCGCACTGCCCGCAGGCACCTCTGATGGCACAAATGCTTGCTTCACACGCGGCGCAGGCGACTCAACACGAGGAGCCGAGGCCGCGGCAAACATATCTGGCTGCTGCGGCTGTTTATCGGCCGCTGGCTTCGCGACTTTGCGAGCGGTTTTTTTGGTTGCCTTCTTAGCCGCCTTTTTGGCCGCCTTTTTAGCAGCAGTTTTCTTCACGGCACGCTTAGCTGCGGGCTTAGCTGCACGCTTAGCTGCCGGCTTTGACGCATCCTCGAAGGATGCATTGGCAGTAACAGAGGGTTTAATTTCGTCTTCAGAGCTCATGGGCTAATAGGGCGCACTTGGTGCGGATTCTTTGATAAAGAGGCGACGCTTAGCATTCAACCGACATGCGGGAACGAACTAATGCGTATGGGTCTGTGCGATTAATCGCTTTGTTTGTTGTTTTAAAAATTCAAGGCTGCCTGCATTTGAGATGACACAATCAGCGCGTCGGGCTTTCTCCTCAAGGGGCATTTGGCGTAGACGACGCTGTGCGATCTCATCTCCCGAGTAACCTCTGTGAACCATACGGCGTTCAACCACATCGGCAGGACAGGTAACACACACAATCAAATTAAACCCAGTTTCAAGCCTTTTTTCAAACAGTAAAGGAATCTCCACTAGCCAATCAGCCTCTGGCGCACGCGAAATCGCCGCCTCCCATGCTTGCCGAACCAATGGATGCAGCAACGCTTCCAACCATGCCAGCTCCTGCGTATCTGTAAAAACGCGCGCTGCCACCGCCTTGCGGTCGACCGTGCCATCCGCATGAAACACCGTCTCCCCCCAGTGCTCATTCAGTGCCGCATGCACCGCCGCATCACTTGCGAGACAGTCACGCACCACGGCATCCGTCTCGATGGTGCGCCAACCCGCATCTGCGAAAAACTGCACCACGGTCGATTTGCCACAGCCGATACCTCCTGTAAGTCCTATTTTCAAAATTTTATTGATCGTTCCGCATAAACATTAAATAACGTAATAAGGCGTAGACAGAAGCGCAAATTTGTTCACATTCATTTTGGAGGAAATTATTTAACGATGCTAGGAATCACACAGTCCGCCGCTTTAATTGGAGTCGATGCCCACTCAGTTCAGGTAGAAGTGAATACAGGTGAAGCGGGGGAACTCAAATTTATTTTAGTCGGCCTGCCCGATGCCGCGGTCAAGGAGTCGCAGGACCGGGTCTTCTCGGCGATGGCCAATAGCGGCTTTCGCACGCCCGCCACCCGCACCACGATCAACCTCGCACCCGGCGGTCTGCGCAAAGAAGGCCCCGCTTACGATCTACCCATCGCGATCGCCATTCTCGCTTCAATGAACAAATGCCGGGGAGATCGCCTCAATAACTTCCTGATCGCCGGCGAACTCAGCCTGTCAGGAAAGACCCGCCCAGTGCGGGGCTCACTCGCCATGGCGATGCTGGCCCGCAAGCTCGGCAAACAAGGCCTCATCGTGCCCGCCGAATCTGCCGATGAAGCCGCACTGGTCAAAGACGTCGAGATCTATCCCGTACGCAGTCTCGACGAAGCCGTGCGCTTTCTGAATGGGGAGCGCGATATCCTTCCCGCCAAATCTCGCGACAGCAGCTTTTACCAAGCACCGCCCGAATCGCAACGGACTGATTTCTCGGAAGTCAAAGGCCAACACGCCGTGCGCCGCGCCGTCGAGATCGCCGTCAGCGGCGGCCACAACCTGTTGATGATTGGCTCTCCCGGGTCAGGTAAATCGATGATCGCCAAGCGTATACCCACCATCATGCCACGCCCCAGCATCGATGAGTTCCTCGAGATCCTCAGCATTCAATCCGCCGCAGGTACTACACTGAGCGATGAAAATCGCTACTTCCAACGGCCATTTCGTAGCCCGCATCACACCATTTCAGATGTCGGCCTACTTGGCGGCGGCACCATCCCTGGCCCAGGCGAGATCTCTCTGGCGCACAACGGTGTGTTATTTCTCGACGAGTTGCCCGAATTTAAACGATCGGCCCTCGAAGTGCTGCGCCAACCACTCGAAGATGGCAATGTAACCATCTCCCGCAGTGCAGGTAAGATAAACCTGCCCTGCTCGGTGATGATGGTCTGTGCAATGAACCCGTGCCCGTGTGGATATACTGGCGACAGTGCCCGCGAGTGTCGTTGCTCCGTCCCGCAAATCCAGCGCTACCGTTCGAAAATCAGCGGCCCGCTGCTCGACCGTATTGATATACACATTGAGGCACCTTCGCTGCGAATAGAAGAATTACGCAGCACCCAACCTGGTGAAACTTCGCTGGTAATTCGGAAACGCTGCGAAGCCGCCCGCACCGTACAAAACGCACGATTCGCCACCAATGCGGATGCCTCGACGCGCTGCAATGCACGCATGTCGCACTCTGAAATCCGCAAACACTGCGCCATTAATAAAGCACAAGGCGACCTGCTGCAGCAAGCCATGGAGCAACTGGCACTCTCAGCACGCGCCTACGATCGCATCTTAAAAGTCGCGCGGACTATCGCCGACCTTGCCGGCAGCGCACAAATCGACACAGCGCACTTACTCGAAGCCATTCAATACCGTAGCTTGGATAGAAACTTGTTCTATTAACTGCGCTAACGGCAAAAGCCTGCAGACAACACTAACAGCAAAAAAGATCACCTAATTGGATTTAACATCTTGCACTTACCGAATCATCGCCTAGGAAATCAGCCATCAAGCTTCAGGAGAGATGGCAGAGTGGCCGAATGCGGTAGTCTTGAAAACTATTGAGCCGAAAGGTTCCGGGGGTTCGAATCCCTCTCTCTCCGCCATTTTATTCGCATGAAAATAGTCGCTATCATCGAAGATCAGACGGCCATCCGGGAAATGCTGATTTAGGCGTTTTTCAATAACGAAGCCCATCAGATAGAGATTGAATGCGGCGACGACTTGCAAGGCGGTGAGCAATGCATCGAGCAAAAGCTAGATCTCGTCCTCCTCGTTGCGCTGCTACCGAACCTCAACGGCACCGGAGTATTACGTCGATTCACGACCGAAATCCCCCGAGACACGCGTTCTCATTTCAACCAAGCATGAGCACAAAATTCTCCAACTGACGGCTGAAAGCAACAGTACCCGAGGCATCGCGGCTCAGTTAAGCACAGCGTCAAAACAGCCGAGAATCACCGTACCAATCTGTTGCCCAAGCTCGACCTGTACGACCTTGCCCGTCTCACGCACTGCGCAATCAAAAACGGCTTGGTGCTCGTGGACAACCATTAAGCCTGCTCGACGCTCGAGTCCAGCACTGCCCGTAGCCGGTCTACCAAAATATCGACCAACTGCGGATGCTCGCCTAGTAACGGCGTGCGTACTGTCGAGCGCAGTGTATGCTGTGCGATTAGTCCGTCACAAATCTCAGCGACATCTCCACCAGCCCCAGCATGGCGGCCTGGCAATAAGAAGAACAGCGCCACAATCACATCCGCGCTGGCCCATCCATCCAGCTGCGCAATTCGCTCTAGCAGTGGTTCGTTAAAATCATACTCACTCCCCTCACGTCGTTCCATCGAGCACGCCGCCACTGCCGCGACTTCTGTTTGCAGCAGCACCGCAAGTTGACCTGCCACCGCGTTACGCACCTGATTTACCACTTCCGCAGGTGTGCCATGATCCACCAGCGCAACTCGCGGATGCGACAACCCCGCAGCCTGCATCGTCAGCCGCACATTATCCGCAAGCATCTCAGCTAGACGCA
>JBLHTV010000087.1:0-6302 GCA_047627755.1 Lentimonas sp.
CGTGTGGGTGGTAGTTCTTTAGGACTTCCCCGACCACGCCGGCGCACTTATCGAAGTTGCGGTTGTGGAGCAGGCCTTCACGGAGCATCGCATAGAGGATACGGCGCTGCACGGGTTTGAGGCCGTCGCGTGCGTCGGGCAGGGCGCGACTAACGATGACGGACATCGAGTAATCGATGTATGCGGTCTGCATAATATCGATGATCGATGTGACTTCCGCGCGATCTGCATCGTTTGGGATTTTTGCTGGTAATTCTGGTGGGAGTTCTTCGGACATGATCTTAGAAGTGGAAAAGTTGAAATGTGAAAAAGTGGGAAGGTCTGAAGTCTGAGGAAGCTATCTGAATTAAATACTTTCTACTCAGTGACTTTAATACTTTCGCACTCTGAATGCATTAGACGTCTAAGTAAGAGACGTTTAGTGCATTGTCTTCGATGAAGGCACGGCGGGAAGGGACGTCTTCGCCCATCAGCATGGAGAAGATGCCATCGGCGACTGCGGCGTCGGCGATGTTTACCTTGAGCAGGTTGCGTGTCTTCGGATCCATTGTGGTTTCGAAGAGTTGCTTCGGGTTCATTTCCCCGAGACCTTTGTATCGTTGAATACTGAGGCCGCGGCGACCGATAATGCGGATATTTTCGATCAGCTCGATGATCGAGCTCAGCTCAATGATGTTCTCCTTCTTTTCGTCGCCCTTGTTTTCGATCAAGTGGTAGCGTGCTTCGTTGCTCTTACTGAATGTTTTTACGTCCATGCCAGCGTCTGCAAGTTTGCGTAGTAACTTCGTCATCTCCGTGGATTCGTAGATCTCGTGAAGAGATACGCGTTGCTGGACAGTCACGCCAGCGTCGTTCTCAACTTCGCGATTGAGGGTGTCGCTTTCGTCGGCGTCGGCGAGGCCGAATTCCACGTGGAAGGCTGAGCGCTCGTCGTCGTTACGCAGGTAGCGGAACTCTTCGACGTTTCCTGTGCGGATGCGAGCGATGTAGCGCGGTAGCTCTTGAGTCACTTTATGATGCTGATCGAGATACGTCGCAAAGTCGCAACCGTAACGAGTCACACCGCGCCCGACCACTTCCATGCGTGACAGAATCTGGACGATTTGTTCGATTGTCTCGCTGTCGAGATCCTTTTGGTCGCGCACACGGATCAGATTAACATCCTCAGTGCCGAGTTCGAGTAGGATGCGGTTGAGCTGTGCATCGTTGTCGATGTATTGTTCGCGGCGTTTGCGCTTAATTTTGTAGAGTGGCGGTTGCGCGATGTAAACGTATCCCGATTCGATCAGACCGCGCATTTGGCGGAAGATGAAGGTGAGGAGGAGGGTGAGGATGTGCGCACCGTCGACGTCCGCATCGGTCATCAAGATGATTTTGTGGTAACGAGCTTTCGATGCGTCGAATGCGCCTGGACCTTCGTGGTCACCGATACCAGTGCCCATTGCGGTGATGAGGCTGCGAATTTCGTTATTGTTGAGCACCTTATCGAGGCGAGCTTTCTCAACATTGAGTAGCTTACCGCGAATTGGTAGAATCGCTTGTGTGGCACGATCACGACCTTGCTTAGCGGAACCACCCGCCGAGTCACCTTCCACAATATAAATCTCGGAGTTGGCTGGATCCTTGGAGGAACAGTCGGCTAGTTTGCCTGGCAGGCCACCACCAGAAAGTGCGCCTTTACGGACGGTTTCGCGAGCCTTACGAGCCGCTTCACGAGCGCGAGCTGCATGCAGCGTCTTTTCGATCAGACGTTTGGCGGTCTGTGGATGAGTCTCGAAATAGTACTTGAGTTGCTCGCCAGTGATCTTCTGGACGATGCCATCAACTTCGCTATTGGAGAGCTTGGTTTTGGTCTGACCTTCGAAGCGTGGTTCTGGCACTTTAACCGAAACAATCGCGGTCAAACCTTCACGCGTGTCGTCGCCGCTGAGGCTTGGATCTTTCTCTTTAATCAGATTGTTCTGCCTTGCGTAAGAGTTGATCACGCGGGTCAGCGCAGTGCGGAAGCCAGAGAGGTGAGTGCCACCTTCGATATTGTGAATCGAATTGGCGTAGGCGTAGATTTGGTCGCTGTAGCTGTCGTTATATTGCAGCGCGATATCGACGACAATGTTGGCGTCGAGGTCAGGGTTAGGCGTCGGCGCTTCGCCGTGGATGCAGATTGGTTCTTCTTGGAGGACGTTTTTGTTCTCATTGAGGAACTTGACGTATTCGGAGATGCCATCCTTGAAGATGAATGTCGTGGTCTTGTTAACGCGCTCGTCGACGAAGGTGATGTGAATGCCGGGATTCAGGAAGGCGAGCTCACGCAGGCGCTTGCCGAGTAGTTCGGCTTTGAAGTCGCGGGTGGTTTCGAAAATCTCTGGATCGGGGGAAAATGCGATACGTGTGCCGTTACGCTTGGTATCGCCGATAATTTTCATCTTCTCGGTCGTCTTGCCGCGCGAGAATTCCATCTTATGCACCTTGCCATCGCGACGGACTTCGACCTCGAACCATTCGGAGACCGCATTGACGCACTTCGCGCCGACACCGTGGAGACCGCCGGACACTTGATAGGCGCCTTTGCCGAATTTACCACCCGCGTGCAGGTTGGTCATCACCAGCTCGAGCGAGGGGATGTTATACTTCGGGTGAATGTCGACAGGGATGCCGCGACCGTCGTCCTCAACGGAGCAGGAGCCGTCGTTGTGGATGCTGACGGTGATCTGCGAGCAGTAACCGGCGAGGGCTTCATCGATCGAGTTATCGACGATTTCAAAAACACAGTGGTGGAGGCCACGTTCGTTGGTGTCGCCGATATACATATCGGGGCGTTTACGGACACCTTCCAGTCCCTCAAGCTTCTGGATTTTGGAAGAGTCATAGACGTCTTTAGGGGCGTCGTTGGCGACATCTTTTCGAGGCTTTTGAGGCTGTAAATCTTCGGGCTTTTCTTGTTCTGACATAAGCGCTTATTTATGCTTTCGAAATAGTGCTCTGACCACAAAAAAGTGACTTTTTAGTGGTTTTTTTTAATGTATCCTATCAGATTAATAATCAGTTACTTACGGCCTTTTAGAGGGGACTCTGTTGCAGCCGTAGAGATTCAAGTTTACTTCTTGAGTCAAGAGCCTAACTTAAGTGCTGTGAAACTTTCCCATAAGCTTGAATATGCCTGCCGTGTCTTGGCACAGTTAGCCCGCACTCATGGCCAAGGAAAATTGGCCCATATCGATGAATTAGCTGAGGCAGAAAAAATACCGGCCAACTATCTAGTGCAGATATTGAACGAGCTGCGCAATGCGGGTCTGATTGTCAGCAAACGCGGCAAGCAGGGTGGCTATGCGCTCGCACGGGCTCCTGGGCGAATCCGATTGGACGAGATCGTCACTGCGGTAGACGGTGACCTCCTCGAGCGTACATTCGACGATCAAGGGCATTCTGGTAAACGCGTCGCCAGTATCTGGAGCGATATCGGCGTTGAATTCGAGAAAAAGATTAGCAGTTACACGCTGGAGGCCTTCGTGGTGGAGGATTCCAGCTCGATGTATTACATCTAATTCAGTTTATTTGAATTAGATCTAGTGAGAAAGTATGAAGGGTATGAAGGGTATGAAGGGTATGAAGGGTTTGAAAGTTGGAAGGTGATAAGGCCGAGGATGTGATACGGTCTATTCTTAATCATACTCCTAATCTTGCTCTAAATCCTCCGTCTCACTCGCAGGGAATGATTAAGATAATGAGTAAGAGTAGGATTAAGTCACTTAGGGATTGGAAGGTTTGAAAATGGTGACCATGGCACTTTTTTACTTTCCGACTCTCATACTCCAAAATGGCTACGCCATTTTAAAAGCTCCAGAACATCGGCACGACAAATACTGTGACGGTGAAGCAGATGATATTCAACGGTAGGCCGACCTTAGTGAAGTCGAAGAACTTGTAGCCACCGACACCATACACATAAGTATTGGTTTGGTAGCCGATGGGTGTTGCGAAGCTCGCAGAGGCGGCGATACATGCGCCGACCACGAGCGGACGAGGGTCGATGCCGAGTGTCGTGGCGATACCGAGTGTAATTGGTACCATCAGGGCGATAGCGGCATTATTTGAGAGGAACTCGGTGAAGGTCGATGTAATGATGTAGACGAACGCGAGCATCATGACGCTCTGTAAATGTTCAGGGGCAAAGTTTTGCACGACATTAATCATATTCTCGGCGATTAACAGGCTGGCCCCAGTGGAGTCCATCGCTTGCCCGAGCGCAAGCATGCCGAAAATGATCATCAAAAGACTCCACTCGACCGAGGAATAGGCATCTTTCGATTTCATGCAGCCAGTCAGCATTAAAATTGCCACGCCTAGTGCGACGGCGGCGACGATGGGCACGATGTTGAGTGTGGCGAGTATGACAATTGCGATGGTGATGCCGATGGCGATTGGCATTTTCGCGCGGATACTGCGAGCTGGCACGCGTGGCCGATCCAGCAGAATGATCTCGTCGCTGGAAGAGAGCGAGTTGATAGCTTTGGTCGAGCCCATCATTAGCAGAGTGTCGCCGGGTTGTAGGCGTAAGCTGTCGAGTCGGTCGCGCTGATTGTGCCCTCTGCGGTGCACGGCGACGACGACTATACGGAAGCGTTGGCGGAAGTTAATCTCGCCGAGTGTTTTACCGAGGATGGTTGCGTGTGGGCCGACCACACCTTCGACGAGCGCACCTTCATCCGTCGCGATAGTTTCTAGGCCGGCGGATATTTCGCTGTGCAAAGCGATACCTTTGATCGAATGTGCTTCGGCAACGCCAGATGGGCGGCATGCCAGCACCAGTCGGTCACCAACCTCGAGTTTTGTTTTTCTCGGATCGCCGGTGGTGGCCACTCCGTGGCGCACGATTTCGAGTAGGCGGATGCCGCGCCCTTTAAGCATGCCGCTTTCGAGTGCGGTTTGGCCTTTGAGCTCGGATCCAGCGCGCACGAAGGCTTCGGTCATAAACTCCTTGCGCTCTTCATCGCTGAGGATCGAAGTCAGAGTCTCGCGATGGGGGAGTAGTTTTTCGCCAAACAGAACTAGGTAGAGCGAGCCGAATGCTAGGATCGGCAGGCCGACTGCTGCGAGCTCGAACATACCGATGGGCGCATGACCAGATTCGACTAAGATACCGCTGGCGAGCAAGTTGGTGCTGGTGCCAAGTAGGGTGCAGGTGCCACCAAAGATCGATGCGTAGGACAGCGGAATCAGTAGTTTTGAGGACGCGATCCCCATTTCACGGGAGAGTGTGAGCACGACGGGCATCAATACAATCACGACCGGCGTGTTATTAACAAATGCTGATACTGCGGCCACACCGATGACCATGATGAAGATGAAGCCCCTGTACGGGAGTTTGACCATTCGCCTTAAATAGCCAGTGATGAGCTCAATCGCGCCAGTGCGTTCAAGGCATCCACTGACGATGAACATCGCCGCAATCGTCAGGGGTGCGGAATTACCAAAAACGCTTAATAGATTTTCGAGTGTTGGGAGTTCTGGGCTCTTGCTGATCATGCTGACGAAAATCAGCACGCCAAACACAGTAATCGCTGTGAGGTCCGCTGGGATGCGTTCCCAGATGAAACTCGTGATCGCGAAGATCAGTAGCGCGAAAACGAATAATATTTCCCAAGTCATTTTTAAGTAGCGCTTTGTGGAGTTTTCGGGGTGGCTTGTGTGGTGATCGGGTCGTCCTGTTCTTCACTCTTTGCCCAAAAGTAAAAGGATATTGCAAGAATTGTAAGAGAAAAGCCCATATTTACGACTTTCATTATAATACCGCCCAAAATTTGATCATTTAGTGGGTCCAGGTTGATGATGCGAGGCGCCCATGCGTAAGTCGGGTAGATTGCTTCACCGGCGAAGGTAAGAAAGGCAAATACTGGCAATTGACCGACCATGAGTAAGAAAATCGACACCATTCGAATGCCATAGCTACGGCGTGGGACGCGTGTCGACAGGGTCAGGTAGGGCCAAAGCATGAGTATGCCGAGTGAAAACATCGTCCAATGCTCTATGACGTGAATAAGTTTGTCGTGTAGAGCCGCTTCGTAGAGTGCGGGGATGTGCCATGCGGTATAGACGAACGTGAATAGTAGGCCGCCGCAGGCTGGGTGGGTGAGCAGGTTCATGGTTTTGCGCAACCACTCTGGCTTAAGCAGCCAATCGATCAACCAACTGGGTGTGCCAAAGAGGAACAGCACTGGGGTGACGTAGATCAACAGCATGTGCTGTATCATGTGTGCAAAAAACAGGAACTGTTCGCCGATCTGGTCGAGTGGCGAGCCGACTGC
>JBLHTV010000088.1:0-6299 GCA_047627755.1 Lentimonas sp.
CGCGCAACGGGGCGGACGGCAAAAAGTGGGGCTGGACGGACGCTGGCTGGGGTGGTGACTGGCTGTGTGTGAACAATGCCAAGCAACAAAAACTACTATTTAGCGAAATGAAGACCGCGTATTTATCGCATGGGCCTTGTTTGACCGAGGTGCGCTACGATGGCAATTATGGCAGTCAGCGCGAAGTCGAGCTGCAGGCCAAGGTTCAGACTCTGCGCACCGATGATTTCGCCCGCACCTTTCAGACCTTGAAATATACTTTTGATAAAGAGCTCTCTGCCGTGCAGGGCTGGTTGTTTAAAATGGGCCGCACCCGTAACTCGATCTCACCTACAATCGCCTATGGAAACGGGGCTGGTCTGCTGCTCGAACAAGCAGTGCCGTCGACTTTGCGTGCAGGTGAGTTGTATTTGAATCGGGTGGAATTAGAGGGTGCCGCACCGTGGTGGGTGGGCTTTCCGGGGGGCTATTTAAGCGGAGGCAAAAATTGGGGCACTGGCAGTCGCGGTTGGATTATCCGTTCCTATCGGGCAAGCTTCGGCGGTCAGGTGTATACCAATCCGTCGATTTCGATGCCAGTCAAGCAGGTCGATCAAGAGGGGCGTGTGAATCTCGATTTGCTGCTGACGCCACCCGCTGGCGTGACGCAGTTTTTGCCCGGCGATACAGTTGAAATGGAAATTGAGTGGATCACCTTTCCACGTATGGCCGACGATTACTATGGTCCGAACGAGCGCTTTCGTCAGCATTTGACTAAACATCCCGAATCCTGGCAGACGATCTATCGTGAAGCAGCGGGCAATGATTTGCAGGTGCAGGTGACCGGCAGCGTATTGCAACATCGCTACCCGATCATCATTCAAGCTGAAGCGTCTGACGTGCGCGTGCAGATCGAGGGGGGCGTCGGCACTGTGCCGATTCGTTTCGAGGGGCTGACCTCCGCCACGGGCTATGTGCTGTATCAGATTGTCGATGGCGAGCTGGTTGCGCTCGACCAATCCGTGCACGGCAACGACTTCTGGCAGACAGATTTCGATGCGAAATCAAACAGCTTTAAAATGACATTCAACCTGCCGCTCGATCAGGGCGGTTCGACGGAGTGGCTGTTGCGACGCAGCACTGTCGAGTAACGAAAAACAAACCCCAAGCAAGACACAGATCAATTTATTATGATCAACCATTGTCTCATTCATTCGCGCTGTCCCCACGGTCTTTTTAATACCCCCCTTTAAGGTGAAAGGAGTTACCTCGATGGCCGCCTTTTCCTTCGGCATCGTGTCGCTCAGTCATGCAGAGGTCCGTGCTGCCTAAAGTGATCGACAGTCACATGATCCTGCAGTGTGGCTTGCGGCCGCCCACGTTGCACACAGTGTTCAACCTTTCCCGGGTTTTGGGGCTGCAGCCATCTCAAATCGTCTCTGAAGTTGAAGCATTGAGCCCGAGGTTGGGCTAATGAGTTGAAGCGTATATATGTTACTGCAGGCGCTGAATCAGTTCGGGCAGGGCGGTTCCAGCTGGTTCTGGGATGCATGTGAACTGTTTTTGAAGTGCTAGATCGGGGAGTTCTGGGTTGACTAGGAACTTTTGAGTGCCCCTGCGAGTGAGCCTGATGAGTCCTGCGGCTGGGGAGACTTTGAGAGAAGTTCCTGCGACAATTAGTTGTCGGCGGTTTTGACAATCGCTTCCGCACGTCTAATTTCGGGCGCGTCTTCCTAAAAGCAGACAATGTATGGCCGCAGCTGGCTTCCCAGGTCACCGAGATCGCTGAGGTGGATGTCTTTGCCTTATAATTGGTAGTGGAGGTTTTCATCGGCTGTGCTACGAGCGACGTAGAGTTCCCCGAGTAGGTGGACTACTTCGGTGGATTCCGCCAGTTCATGGAGATTATCTATATTTTGTGTAATCACCGTTACACGGTGGGTGCTTTCAAGTTGGGCAAGGGCATAATGTCCCGTATTCGGTTCGACCGTGGAAAGTTGACGTCTGCGCTAGTTATAGAAATCCAGCACCAAAGCAGGATCACGCAACCAGTCCTCCGGTTCAGCAACATCTTCGATTGAGTGATTGGCCCATAGCCCATCTGCTGCACGAAAAGTCTCGACGCCACTTTCGGCGCTTATTCCTGCCCCTGATAGGATAACGACATGCTTTTGCTTTGTTTGGCTCATGTTATGATTTTCAGTAAACGGTGGCATTGTCTCATCGCAAGCGTTGTTGGCTAGCTGGGACCATCAGTGTGAGCTCGATTACATGATAGTGTGGCTGCGCAGCATTTTTTAAGGGCAGTAGAAATCCATTAACTCTCTAGACGTTAGCTTATTTGGCATTGCCTAAGCACGAATCGTGACACTTGGGGCTTCTCACCGAATCCTTTAAGTCACTCATCTAGAGCATATTAGTAGGCACAAAAATCCCGTAACCTTGTGGAAAGTTACGGGATCCAAAGTGGAGCCACCTGTCAGAGTCGAACTGACGACCTGATGATTACAAATCAACTGCTCTACCAACTGAGCTAAGGTGGCCTACTTACTGGATCGGGGACTTGAACCCCGAACCAATTGATTAAGAGTCAACTGCTCTACCAATTGAGCTAATCCAGCAAGTTTGTTAGTGACGTTGATCACTAACGAAGATGCGGAGAATGTTTCTGAAGTCTCTTCTGTCAAGCAAGCGATTTAACTTTTTTAATTTTCTTTTTCTGATCGTGTAGCATCGGCATTGAGGCCGCTATCAGACTGTGGTTCCTCGACTCCAGGACGCTGTGGCCGCGGGCCTTTTTTGTTGTTATGCGAAGGCGGTGGCATGAAGCCCTGTTGTTCGAAGATGGCTTTGCGCTCAGCACGCGACATCTCGTTGAGCTTGGTGCGCCATTCTTCGCGCTGTGCCGGGCTCATCGCCATCCAGCGTTCGCGCATGGCTTCGCGTTGCTCCTTGGGGATTGCTTCAAATTTCTGACGCATAGCGGCGACTTTCCCAGGTGCCATTTTGTTAATTGTGCCGATCCGTTCCCGTAACTGTGTCTTTTCTTGGGGGGACATCTTTTCGATGCGCTCGACGGTTTGGCGCAAGTTGACCAGCTCGGCGTCGTTCATTTGCAGCAGGTGCTGCAGTAGGCGTGTTTCTTTGCCTGAGCCTGCTTGGGGTGGGCTTTGGGGGCCTCTATCGTGGGCGTCTTGGCCACCCGCGCTGGTAGCTGCAATTAATAGACAGGCGAGTGCTGCGATTAGTGTGCTAGCTTTCATGATTCGTTTTCGAAAGTGAGTGCATCGAGTGTGCTGAGAAGACTGGTGCTGCCAAAGTGGTCGTCTTGAAGTTGGCTGAGTCCACTGAGGCCTTCCCCGAGCAAAAATATTTCCTGCATTTCGGCCACGCTGAGCGAGGGGGTTGCCTCTGTGGCAGGTTGCGGTAACATCCGCGGTGCGAGCGTTAGTGCGAGCACGACTAGTGCCGCGATCGGCAGGGCGAAGCGCAGCAATTGCCCGACAGGGCTGCTGCGGCGTTTCGCGTCTGGCAGTGCTTCAGCGGCGGCTAGCACACGGGTGGTAAAGTCAGCGCTGGGCTTGAGTGGTTGGCTGGTGAGGAGGTCGTCGATCGTGCGATCGAGCGGGTCGCGTGAGTCTGTGGTTTTCATGAGAAGGACCAGCGCAGCTGGTGTGAGAAAGTATGAAGGACCAGCGGAGCTGGTGTGAGAAGGTATGAATGTGGAAAAGTATAAAGGTGGGACGAAGCTGGTGTATAAAAGTATGACGAAGTGCGAGTAGCGCGAAGATGGTCAGTGAGGTGGGTTAGGCGAAATCCTTGAGTTCGTGGCGTAGGTGAGTGCGTGCTCGGTGTAGCCATGTCTTTACAGAACTGAGACTGGCGCCGAGGGTTTCGGCGATCTCATCATAACAGAGCCCTTGCTGTTGAAGTAGCAGTATGGCGTTGCGCTGGTTCTCTGGTAGGGCTGCAAGGGCGCGGTGAAAGGCTTGTTCGATCTCGTGACTGCTATCGACCGGTTCGGCTTGTTGCTGCATGACGAAGTCGGTGGGATCAATGAAATCGAGCGGTCGGCGTGCGCTCTTGCGGTAATTGTCGATCAAGCGACGGCGGGCTAGGGTAAAGATAAAAGCGCTGAAGGTGCCGCGGGCCGTATAGCGTGGCGCGGCGCGGTAGAGTTCGAGAAAAGTCTCTTGAGCGAGGTCCTCGGCGTCGGCGCGATTGCGAGTGGAGCGGTAAAAGAAGTTGATTAGCCGTGTCTGCCAGCGCTGGACGAGGCTGGCGAAGGCGCTACGATCGCCTGCCGCGAGTGCGCGCATGCAGGCGCTATCGATATCTTCAACGATCACTACAGGGGCTATGATGGGGGTCGTTTTCGGCATAATACCAGCAGGCTTGTTGGGGTGTATTGTCCAAGCTCGATTGGTGGTCTGTTCGTATGTAATCATGCTTACTCAAACAATCGAGATTTTACAAAGAAAGTTGCAGGGCTAAGTGCATTTTTTTGAGCCGCGACTACTTTTTGGCATAGCGCCCATTTTTTGGGCGAATTTGACTGCCATATTTGACCTGTGTGTCGATTACTAATAAAGCCCATATATATGCGGGTTCTAAAGGATTTGCCGCATAAGTTATTCACAGTGCGTTGCGAATAACTTGTGCATAAATACTATATCTAGTGCTTTTTTAAGAAAAATATACGATATACGGTGTTCATTCATTTGACAGCGCAGATTCGGGCGCATATGGTTGGTCTTAGTGATCGACCCCACCTACGCCCTGAAATATTTTATCTTACTCCCTCTCAACAGCTTCAATTGCAGCGACAGCTTTCCCCGTTAATTTTCTGCGATTTTCATTCTTTTTTTAAATCATCTCAAGTCCCACCTACTACTCACACATACTCATGGAAAAATCCTATACAATCGGAGATAAAACCTTCGTACTCGACGAAACGAAAGCAGCAGAAGCCTATGCTGCCAAAAAGATCATCAACGGCAAAGACACGATGTTTTTCAATATCTTGCCGCTGAAATACCAGTGGGCTTATGATTTGTATAAGACCATGAAGAACAATCACTGGGAGCCGGAAGACATCCCGATGCAGAAGGATGTCGAGTTGTGGCGCAGTTCCGATCTTTCTGATGCGGAGCGCTGGATCATCAAGATGGCAATCGGTTATTTCTCTGCGGCTGAGGGTATTGTTGGAGATAATATTCAACACGTGACCCGTGAATTGGTTACTGCTCCCGAGCTCAAGTTGCTGCTCGGCCGTCATGCGCATGAGGAGAATATTCACGCGGACTCGCTGGTTTATATGATCAGCTCGCTTGGTATCAACCCGCATGAGTGTGAGGCGATGTTCGAGGACATCCCGACCATTAAGCGCAAGACCGACTTCGTGGTCACCAACTCTCGTGGCTTGCGCCGCGATATGGATTTGAACACCACAAAGGACAAGCAGGCATTCACTAAGAACTTGTTTCTCTTCGGCCAGTGCATGGAAGGCACTCAATTCTACGGTCTGTTCGGTATGGTGCTGTCGCTCTACCGTCAGAACAAATTCCCAGGTATCGGCCAAATGTTTCGCTACACACTGCGCGACGAGTCCAATCATATCGAGGTGTTCCGCAATTTGATCATGGATCTAATCGAGGAGAATCCTGATGTTTGGACGCCGGACTTCAAGGAAGAGCTGCGCGACTTGATGCGCGAAGCCATCTCATTGGAGAAGGACTTCATCAGCGACTGCCTACCAGTCAATTCGGTTGGTCTCAGTGCTGCAGAATTCTGCCAATACATCGATTATATTGGCGACCGTCGTCTTGAAGATGTTGGTCTAGAGCCGTTGAACTCTGGCGTCTCCAATCCATTCCCTTGGCTCGCTGAGATGATGGACATTAAGAAGGAGCAAAATTTCTTCGAAGGCCGTGTGACCGAATACCAGAAAGCATCTGCTCTGGGACAAGTCGACGACGACGAGCTATAATTTAAAAGCTCGCACATTTGTTATTTCCGGAGTGCGGACCTCGTCCGCACTCCGTTGACCAACGCTACTAATTCTAAGGCCTACCCAGCCACCCCATTTACTAACTTGAACTAAAATAACAAACAATGATCCAAAAAATCTCATTTGAAGAAGATCTCGAACTCAAGCGCTACGCGTCGACTCCCAAAGATAAAAAACCACGGTTTGATTGGGCGGCGGTGATCGGCAAGGACCATTTCCAACGCTCCGAAATTAAAATTGAAGTCGAAGGTGGCGAGCGAGATTTCGATCTTGCTGAGATTGCTGATACCATAGGCGCGGCGCTGACTGA
>JBLHTV010000089.1:0-6258 GCA_047627755.1 Lentimonas sp.
TACTGGTGCAATACGGCTTGGAAGTCGGCGATAGCGTCCGACTCGGGGAGCTCGACTTTACCATCACCGCCAGCCTCCAACGCGTGCCGGGTGAGGCCGCCTTTGCTGGGCTTTTTGCGCCGCGGGTCTATATTCCGCTCTCGCAGCTTGAAGCGACCGGTTTGATTGGCACAGGTAGCATCGCCTTCCACCGGGTTTACTTTAGTGAACTGGCTCAGCCGGCTGAGCAAATCGTCGCTGAGTTCGCCGATCGTTTTGCCAGCGCTCGTCTCTCCACCGACACGGTCGAGGAGCAGCGCGAGAAAGTCGGGCAACCTCTGGAGAACCTGACCCGCTTTCTGAGCTTGGTCGGGTTTGTCGCGCTGCTGCTCGGAGGTGTCGGTATCGCTGGTGCGGTGCACGCCTATTTGCAAAAGAAACGCGATACGGTGGCGATCCTGCGTTGTCTCGGCAGTGATGCCCGGATCGCTTTCGGGGTGTTCTTGGTGCAGGTCGCCGGCATTGCGCTGGTCGGCGCGGTGGCGGGTGCGGCCTTAGGCGTGCTCTGTCAGTCAGTGCTGCCGAGCCTGCTCGCACCGCTGTTGCCCTTTGAGCTAGATTTCTTTGTGCACCTGCCGAGTATTTTCACGGGCTTGGCCTACGGGTTTATCACCGCCTTTATCTTCGGGCTGTTTCCGCTGCTACCGCTTCGGCGCATCAGCCCGTTGCAAGCGATACGTGCCGACTTTGAAAGTGGCAAAAAGCGCCGTGATCCGTTCGTCATCGGCCTCGCTGGCTGCGCCGCAGCGGCGTTGGCCGCATTCTGTATGAGTCGCACGGAGATCTGGTGGCATGGCCTAGTCTTTGCCGCGGGCTTGGGCGTGGTGACTTTGGTGCTTTGGCTGGTCGCCTTGCTGATGAAGTTCATTTTGAAGCGCTTTTTCAAACCATCGAACTTCCTCCTTCGGCAAGCCTCGGCGAATTTACACCGTCCTAATAATCGCACGGTCTTTCTCAGTGTCAGTCTTGGGGTGGGGACGTTTTTGATCTTCACGCTGATCTTGATCCAGACTGGCTTGCTGCAGCAGACAGATATCGTGGCGCAGAGCAATGAACCAAACATTCTTTTCTTTGATGTGCAGCAAGACCAATACGACGGTCTCGCGACGATCTTGAATGCCAGTGGGATCGAAATCATGGAAGCCGCGCCGATTGTTACCATGCGCCTCAGCGCGGTCAGAGGTCGCACGCTTTCGGCGATCAAGAACGATCCTGATAACACGATCGACGAATGGATACTCAATCGCGAATGGCGCAGTAGTTACCGTGGCGTGTTGGGATCTGCTGAGACCTTGGTTGCAGGGGAGTATGTGGCGCAGTGGGATGCCTTTAAGGAGCCCGTGCCCATTTCGATGGAAGCAGACATTGCCGAAAACCTGGGTATTCAAATTGGGGATACACTCACTTTTGATATACAAGGCATCCCGATGGAAGTCGAGGTTAGCAGCCTGCGGAAGGTTGATTGGACCGAGCTTCGCCCGAACTTCTTTGCCACTTTCCCTCTCGGTGTCTTAGAGGCCGCGCCTCAGTGGTGGATCGCGGTGGCGCGCTCGCCCGATGTGGCGACGACAGCCGCCCTGCAGACAGAACTTTTTGAGGAGTATCCCAATATCTCCGCAGTCGACCTGAATGTGGTGATCGACGCGCTGCAAAGCATCTTTGGACGGATCAATTTCGCCATCCGATTCATGGGGCTGTTCACCGCGATTACTGGGGTGATCATTCTCGCCAACGCGGTTACCACCAGCCGCAATCAACGTGTCCGTGAGAGCGTGCTGTTGCGCACGATTGGTGCGAGCGGGCGGCAGATTCGGACGATTCTTGCGTTGGAGTATGCCTTGATCGGCTTTGTCTCTGCAGTCATCGGAGTCGGCCTTGCGCTCGCCGCTAGCTCTGCTCTAGGCATTTGGGTCTTTAAGGTCGATTTTTATCCCCCCGTCGCAGAAGTCGTGGGAGCGGTGGCGTTTGTCACCGGACTGGCGGTCGTGACCGGAATGTTGAGTAGTCGAGGGATCGCGAATCATCCGCCGTTAGCGATATTGCGGCGAGAGAGCTAGTGGCTGAAGTTTGTTTGGCGGGAACGTTGAACGTCGAGCGTCGAACATTGAACGTCCTATTATGAATACAAACGCGCGTCTCATTCTAATGTGGCTTGCTTACTAGCCATTAGCTCCTGCACGCGCTGCGCTAATTCGACTTCGCTCTTCTTATTGGTAAAATCCAGCCAGATAGAGGTATCAATCAGTGGTATTATTGTGCGGGGTAATTGAGGTCCACTTCGTTCAGCTCCAAAGCCATGCCCTTCTTTACTTTCTCTTGGTAAATATACTCTTCGATCGCCTTGCTGATAGCTGCCGTCTTGGTCTTCGCTTTTGTGGCCTTTAGTCAGGCCTTCATGTGCTTATTGGGAATATTTAAAGTGGTCTTCATGGAAGACACCATGCCAGCCTGAGACCTTATGTTAATTTAGCCTCAAATTGCTATTGGCGTGAGCGCTAGAATTGTGCATCTAAGAATGCATGAATGTTGATGCACGAATTTCAAAGGAATGGCGGCGCCGGATGCTGTTTATGCTTTTTATGGTTTCCACGATTTCGGCTTGGTTCCTGTGGGATGGTTATGTTGTCTGGCCAAATGGTGCGGAACGGCATGCGGAATTTGTCGAAATTGAGGCAGCGATGGTTGCGTCTGGTAAGATTGAAGCCGTGGAGCATAAGGCGCACGGTGCTGAGGTGAATGAATACCTGCGCATTGCGTGGGAGCGTCATGCGAAGGAGGCTGGCCACAAGCGTGACATGCCGAAGGAGCGCACCGATGCGTCGATCCGTGAGCAACGGATGATCGGCTGGGTGATGATGATTGGCTCGGTGTTTTTTGGGTTGTGGGTACTGTGGAACCACAAGTTGAGCGTGCGGGTTGAGGGCGATGTCGTGATTGGCACGTCTGGTCAACGCGTGGAGTTAGACTCGATCGTGAAGATCGACCGTAAGCAGTGGGAGAAAAAAGGCATCGCCTACGCGATCTATGAGGTCGAAGGCAAGCAGAAGCGCCTTTGCCTCGACGACCACAAGTTCAGCGGCTGCGAGGCAATCATCCTCGAAGCGGATCGCCGGATTAAAGCGCGAAACGAGTTGGGTGATGGCGCCGCTGTTTAAGTTGAGTGCCTGATATAATCGAAGTTTGAGTGCGTTTTACCGATACTTCAGGGATCAATTGGTCTGGTGTGCGTCTCTTCGGAGGTTCGGCACAGTGAAGTCAAAAAGCTTTATTAAGTTAAATTTTATACTGATGAAGCTTTTTGTTGCTGGTGGATGAGGTGACCTGCGCCATTCCAGTTGGGTTGGCAAATTAGAGACAAGCACAATCGCTCGACATCCGGGCCGAAGCATCTAGTGCTTGATCGATATGAATCATCTCAGAGAACAATTTCCCAATATTCCTGAAGCGTCCTGGCCTGTGCTCGAGCGCTGGGCGGTGCTGCTGCGTGAGTGGAATGAGAAGATTAACCTGATTTCACGTAAGGATATCGAGCACCTGGAGGATCGGCACCTCTCGCATTGTCTCGCGATTACGAATCATCTGAAGTTAATGAATGGCACGCGGATCATGGACGTCGGTACGGGCGGCGGCTTTCCTGGCATTATCATGGCGATCTGCTATCCGCAGGCGCATTTCACCTTGATCGATTCAATTGGTAAGAAGATCACGGTGGTGCAGGATTTGATCGGCCAGCTTGGTTTGAAAAATGTTGAAGCTAAGCAGATTCGCGCAGAGGAGGTCAAAAAGCAGTTCGATTTTGTAACGGGTCGTGCAGTGAAAAACCTGCCCGAGTTTTTCATGTGGATTAAAAACAACGTGCGTCGCGGCGAAAAGAACACGATCCCGAATGGTGTGCTGTACTGGAAGGGCGGCGAAATGGACGGCGAGTTGGAAGTGCTTGGTATTCGCCCGCGCAAGGTGATCAATTTAGAAGAGACGTTTACGGATCCTTATTTTGAGCAGAAATATATTCTTCATTTCGATGCCCGCGATGTGCAACGCGCTCGCAAGCCGCCGAGAGTGGAGCAGTAATGGCGGAACTTCGAAAGTGCTGTGCTCACTTGTTACTATGGCCTTGGGGACGAGCCCAGGGTGGGGCCTGGCTTATGAACAAATCTGGCGAAGGCGTCCGACAAGCGGACACGCCACATTCTCATGTGCTAGACCTTGAATGTTTGCTTAGTCGTTTGTCTGTTCGCCCGCGGCGGCACGCTTTCGTGGCAGGCCTATAACCAGCACGATGAATAAAGGTAGGCCGACTAGGAAGCCTAGCAGTGTGATTCCTGTTAGTTCGGCGAGGCCGAAGCCGACTAGATAGGCGAGTAGCAATGCGATTCCGGGGCATAGCCCCTTGCCGCCGCAACCACCTGTCGAACAACTTGTATTTTGAGTATTCATGTTCCTTAGAGCGCGAAGGCGCAGATTTATTTCATGTGCTGCGCTTTCTGTTGGATGTCATTGAGGGGCTCGAACCTATAGCCATCTCTTCAATATATTGCGCATTTCGATATTCGCGATGTGCAGCGCGCTCGCTCAAGTCGCCGAGAGTGGAGCAGTTATTGCGGTCAGCCGCTTTAGGCTCGTGTCGTATCTTCAGCGCGCGCGGCGTCGCCAATTTATTTTATCAACGCTGCGTTTTTGTGCTTTTAAATCGGCTGCCTAGCTTGAGAGTAAGAGGTAAGTTTGCTGCTTTAGTAGGCTAATTGGGTGCGCTTTTTTATCCACAGTGGCCAATATAGAAGCATTTTTTCGATTTTAATATCGTAGATAAGCTGATTATGTACTTTAGCGCACTTGGCCTTTGGGGATTGAGGACACGAAGTGTACCTATCTAAATGGCGCTTGAAATTGCGAGAAGCGGCGGTGCTTTGGCTAAGTCTTATTGTTTTAATAAGTATAAGCCAGGCGCGTACGGGCTGTCACTAAAGCCATGATATTCAAGCGCCTATGAGTGGACTGCTGTGGCTGAAGTAGGTCTTATTATATTTGATAAATGGATGCGTTAGTTAAAAGGCGTGGTGTGCATGAGATGTCTCTGGTCCATTGAAAGAATTCATAGTTTCATGGATTATAATGATTTTTTTTTTGAAAAAATAGCCGCACAAATGAAAAATTGGCATGGAGGAAGCTAGCAACAGTACGCTGCAACTATGCAGCGTAAAACAAACAAACAAACAAATAAATAAAATTATGAAGATGAAAAAAGAACTGCTAGCATCACTTGCGGGTGTTGCACTTTTCGGATCTGTTGCGAATGCAGAGATTCCACTCACTGATGATCTGAGCGCCTATGGTTATATTGACCTAGCTTACACTGATGCCGATGACGGGCAAAACCTTGAGGGTGGTGCTGCTGAGTTTGAACTGGGTTTTGCGTTTAACCCAGTAGATAGTAAATGGTCTGCGGTTGCAGAGCTGGCTTTCTTTGGCAGTGGTAACTTCGGTGGTGGTGAAGATGTGGATACACAGTTTGAAACCGTTACTATCAGTTATGCGGCCTCTGATGAGCTCTCGTTTACATTGGGTAACATTCTTAGCTACCAAGGCTTCGAGACCTACGATGCAACCGGTCTCTTCCAGTTTAGCTATCTTGGCCGTGGTCCTGTATATACTGCAGCATACGCTTATGGTGCATCTGCTGACTATGCAACGGATGATTACGCGTTGGGTCTATGGGTCGGTGAAGCAGATGATTCAGCGTCTGTTGAATTCCTCGCTGCCTACACTGGCATCGAGGGTTTGACAGCTAAATTCATCTATGCGGATGATCCAGGTTACGAGACTGCTAACTTCTGGGCTAGTTATGATGTCAATGCATTTACCTTTGCGATTGAATATGTTCAAACTGATTACACCGATGATACTGAGCTTGAAGCATACATGGCGCTGGTTTATTATTCATTAGGCGATGCGGGTATTACTCTTCGTTTCTCTGATGTTGATTACGATGGCACTGATTATGAAAAGTTCACAATCTCTCCAAGCTACGCATTCTCCGACAATGTGTTCGGTCTTCTTGAGGTTAGCTTTGTTGAGGACGGTGATGATAGCAAAACAGAACTCGCTGCAGAACTTATCTACAGCTTCTAAATTAAGAAGTTGTTGCATTTAACTCAAAGGAGTCTCATTTCGGTGAGACTCCTTTTTAGGTTATTATGAAAACAAAATATAACACACATC
>JBLHTV010000090.1:0-6192 GCA_047627755.1 Lentimonas sp.
AGTTCCAGGAAAAGTATTCAACCAAAATAAATCAACCAGGATACTCTCCAAATAAGTAATTACGGAGATTCTCGGCCTCCATCTCATTCACCTTTAACAACCAACGCGTCACATCGCCGATCGAAATTAGTCCGATTAGCTGCTGGTCATCAATCACAGGTAAGTGACGCACTCGTTTGTCGGTCATCATCTGCATTGCGTCTTCCACCGTAGTACCCTGCGTAATCGAAAGGAAGTCCGGCGTCATCACTTCACTCACTGTAGTCGTATTAGGATCACGCCCAGCAGCTACGATTCGCGTCAAAACATCACGTTCAGTAAAAATACCGACCACTTTCTCGGCATCTTTGACAATAATCGAACCGACATGTTGCCGATTCATCTCAAAAACCGCTGCTTTCACTGTCGAATTGACCGCAATGCAATAGACGGAAGTGCTTTTCTCTTTAAGTAGAATCGCAATAGAAACTTTATTTAATGGCATAGGTAATAATAATAGAAATTTCCTGCCACTGGCAACTCCAGTTTTTAGGTGGGCTAATACTTCTACATGTCTAACAGATCGCGGTAGCCAGCCCGAAAATCCTCATATTGCGGCGACCATCCGAATGTCTCGCGAAGCTTCGAGCTTGATATCTGACGACTCGGCATCCGCCCGCCCCGGCGCTGCAAGCGAGGTGATACATGCTCAGGATCAAAACGCGGCGTTACTTGCCCTAATTGCTCCGCCAACCAAGCAGCGAGCACCGCTTTAGTGGCAGGATGATCATCTGAGAGATTATAAATACCAGATTTTTCTGCCTGGTGACACGACAGCGTTGTACATATAGCTGTCACAACATCGTCGCGGTGAATCAAATTCAGGAAATAGTCACCGGCTCCGGGAATCACCGACTCCCCTGAGCGCAACAAATCCAGTAGATAATGCCGCCTCGGTCCATATATACCGGCGAGGCGCAGCACGTACCACGCACCAACGGTATCAGCAGCAGACGCTAGCAAACGCTCCGACTCGCACAGCAACTGTCCGGTTAGCGGCGCGTCCGTAGTATCCGCAGTTTCATCGACCCGCACGCCGCCATCCTGCGCATAGACAGATGTGCTGCTGGTATACAAATAACTCTGAATGCCCCGCCCCTTTGTCCATTTCAGAACTGAGCGTTGCCCCTCCAGATAGGACTTCCGATAGCCATCAATTCCACCACCCGCCGAACTCACGCAATTCACGACTGACTCATAAGCCCCTGAGAACTCATCATGCCAAGCCTCACTGTCTAAATCAGCAACAATCACCTCGTGCACTCCCAACTCACGCAACCGCGCCGCATTCTCGACGTTGCGCGTCAATGCACCGACTCGCGTGCCAGCCGCTAACAACACCTCCGCCAAAGCGGTACCAATATAGCCACAGCCAAAAATAAGCACCGATTTCGGCAAATTCGCGACAAGCGCGTCTGGTAAAAGATGTTCTGACATCTTCAAAAGTATTTGTGCCCTGGCTAAATCTGCAACAAGTTCCTGTCTTTTATGCCAACCGTAGATCCAGAAATCGTCCGCAGCTACCTACTCGACCTCCAAGATCGCATTGCCACTGCTCTCGAAATGGAGGACGGCAGCTGCCAATTTAGCGAAGACAATTGGGACCGCCCCGAAGGTGGCGGTGGTCGCTCACGCGTGCTCGAAGGCGGTGCCGTGTTTGAAAAGGCGGGCATCAATTTTTCCGATGTACAGGGAGCCAGCCTGCCGCCCTCTGCCACTGCGACTCGGCCACAGTTGGCCGGTGCACCATTCCGGGCGATGGGTATCTCAGTCGTCTGCCACCCGCTGAATCCACATGTGCCGACGACGCACATGAACGTGCGCTTCTTTTATGCAGAGCCTCCAGAAGGTGAACCCATCTGGTGGTTTGGCGGCGGGTTTGATCTGACCCCGTACTATGGACACATCGAAGACGCCGTACACTGGCACCAAACCGCGCGCGACGCCTGCGCGCCTTTCGGCAGCGAGTTGTATTTAAAATTCAAAGATATCTGCGATACATACTTCTTCCTTCCACATCGCAACGAACCACGCGGAATCGGCGGCATCTTCTTCGACGACTTCAATGCAGGTGGCTTTGAGCAAGCCCTCGCCTTTATGCAGTCCGTAGGCGACCACTTCATGCCAGCGTATCAGCCAATCGTCGCTAAGCGAAAAGCCGTGCTTTACACCGAGCGTGAACGTAATTTCCAACTCTACCGCCGTGGCCGCTATGTCGAGTTCAACCTCGTCCATGATCGCGGCACTCACTTCGGCCTACAGTCCAAAGGCCGCACCGAATCGATTCTCATGTCACTCCCGCCACTGGTCCGCTGGGACTATGATTGGCACCCAGAGCCAGGTTCTGCCGAAGCCGCGCTGTACGACGTCTTTTTAAAACCAAAAGATTGGCTCGCAATTAATCAAAGTTCCTAATGGCTTTGCCATTTGCAGTAAACCTCGCTTCTAATTGTTCCTTCAGCGGCCGAAAGGGCTCTCGCGGCAGTCACCCCGCTCGAATAAACCGCAGACAGTTTACAATCTTCGCATAGTCGCGCTTCGTCCTAATTTCTCATTCTTAATTTACACTACTATGAACTCTCGTGAACGTTTTCTTGCCGCCGCCCATTGCCAGCCTGTCGATCGCCCACCGATCTGGCTCATGCGTCAAGCTGGCCGCTACTTGCCAGAATATCGCGCACTTAAGACTAAGCACGACTTCGTCACAATGGTACGCACACCGGAACTAGCCGCCGAAGTCACCCTGCAGCCGCTGAAACGCTTCCCCCTTGATGCTGCAGTCATCTTCTCGGACATTTTGGTAATTCCCGAAGCACTCGGCCAAGGCTATCATTTTCGCGACCAAGGAGGCATCGGCATGGACTACCTGCTCGATACGCCAGAGAAGATTGCCGCACTCGACCCATCAAAAATTACCGAGAAGCTCAACTACGTCGCCGAAGCGCTCAAACTCACTCGCACTAAAATGGGTGACGAAAAAGCATTGCTCGGTTTCTGCGGCTCTCCTTGGACGCTTGCTTGTTACATGGTCGAAGGCGGCTCAGCCAAGGATTTTGTTGCCATCAAGAAACTCGCATGGGATCAGCCAGAGCAGTTCGAAGCACTCATGCAAAAGCTCACCAGCTCGATCGTCGAATACCTGCACATGCAGATCGACGCAGGTGCCGATGCCCTGCAAATCTTCGATTCATGGGGCGCAATTTGCCCAGCTACGCACTACGAAGCGTGGTCGCTGCGCTGGATTCGCCACATTATTACAGAGCTCAAAAAACGCGTACCTGTAATCCTCTACGCAAAAGGTATGGGGCACAAAGCCGCAGATCAAATCCATACTGGCGCCTCGGTCCTCAGCCTCGACTGGACTATGAATTTACGCCGCGTGCGCAGCACACTTAGCCACGGCACCGCGATCCAAGGCAACCTCGACCCCGTCGTATTGACGACGACCCCCGAGATTACTCAGATCGAAGCGCAGCGTGTGCTGGATCAAGCAGGCAAACAGCCGGGCTTCATCTTCAACCTCGGCCACGGTATGATCCCGAGCGCCAAGATCGAATGTGTCGAAGCTTTGATGGAAGTCGTGACCGGTCAAAAGAACGCATAAGCGTCGATGCATCCGCAATCGCGGGATAAACCCGCCCGCGACACAATCGCGGGACCATCCTGCTCGCTACAAAATACCCTAGCGACTGGGTTTACCTCAGGAGGGGCATCTAAACCTGCTTACTTACCCCCATACCAAAAAGCACGCCGCCAGTTATGCGGCTGCAACGCCTTCAAGGTCTTCTCATCCAGTGGCGGCATGTCCGAGACTGCTGCATTTGCGGCGGCTTGTTCCGAATTGCGCGTACCTGCGATCACCGTGCTCACGGCAGAATGGGCGAGTGCAAAACCTAGCGCCGTCTCTGGCATGCTGCGAGCACCCTCACCGAGACTCGATTTAATCCGGTCTACACGCGTCACTGCCCGTGCCAAGCGATCACCCGCGAAATAATCATTTCTAAAGTCTCCCGCTGAAAATTGATGATCCTCGGTGTATTTGCCCGTCAGCACCCCTTCATCAAAGGCCACACGCCCGATAATCGCCACACCGTGCTCTTCCGCCACGGGCAATAATTCTGCCGCAGGCTCTTGCTCAAAAATATTATAAATCACCTGCAGCGAATCGATAATCCCCATACGCATCAAATCGATCGCACAATTTTGATCATGCTCGGGCGTCGAGATGCCGACCGCACGAATCTTTCCCTCTTGCTTCAGCTTCTGCAGAATCTCCAACGGCTTCGGATCACGGTTCCATGCACGCGTCCAGGTATGCAGCTGCAAAAGATCAATCGTCTCCACATTCAACTGACGCAGGCGTTGCTCTACATTCTCACGTAAATACCGTTCACTATAGCGATCCTCCCAGTGGCAATAAGGACTCGGCGGCCACGGCCCCGACATCGGCGGCGTCTTGGTTGCGACAAAAATCTCCTCCGACCGTGCTTTCAAAAACTTGCCAATCAGCTGTTCACTGTGGCCATTGCCATAGCCCTCGGCTGTATCAATAAAATTAACGCCCGAATCGGCCGCGCGATGCAGCGCTGCCATCGAATCAGGATCGCCTTGTGTGCCCCAACTCCCACCAATCGCCCAAGCGCCAAAGCCGATTTCTGAAACGTTCCATCCGAGATTGCCAAATTTACGATATTTCATCTCCGTTAAACGAATCATGCATCGCCAAAATCACAAGGTGCAAACTCGACACACGCGTAAACCCTACTCAGGATCAACAGATATGGACGCTTCCGACCACCACTCAGCGGCAAAGACCTGCATCATCGGTGCCGGCATATCCGGTCTGGCCTGTGCTTGGCAGCTGAAACAGCACGGCAAATCCTGCGTCGTGCTAGAGCAATCTGCCCTCCCCGGCGGAGCGATGCGCAGTCACCGCCAAGGCGACTATCTGGCAGAAGAAGGGCCAAACTCAATCCTACTCAACAGCCTCGAAATCGAAGCCTTTCTCGACAGCATTCCAGGACTGAACTCTTCCATAATCGAAGCTCGACCAGAAGCGAACAAACGCTTCATCGTGCGCGGCGGCAAACCCCACGTAGTTCCCATGAGTCTACTTTCGGCGATTACCAGCCCGCTTTGGTCATTTTTCGGCAAACTCCGCGTGCTCAAAGAGCCGTTCGTTAAAGCTGCTGCTGCCGAGGTCGAAGAAAGCGTGGCTGACTTCGCTCGCCGCCGGCTCGGCGACGAGCTTTACCGCTACGCGATCAACCCACTGGTCGGTGGCATCTATGCGGGTGATCCGGAAAAGCTCTCACTCCCGCACGCCTTCCCGAAACTACACGCACTCGACCAGAATCACGGCGGACTCATTCGCGGAGGCTTCGCCAAGATGCGAGCCGCGCGCGCTAACAAAGGTCCAAAGCCGCGTAAGCGTATAATCTCATTTAAGAATGGCATCGCAGAGCTACCCGAAAAGCTCGCCGCAGCACTCGGCCAGTCCATGCATACCGCCGTATCCATAAAATCAATACGGAAATCTGAAGAGCGATGGATAGTCGCATGGTCGAGCCCAGACGGCACCACGATCGAAGAAAGCTTTGATCGACTCATTCTGACAATTCCCGCACATCGCCTTTTACACCTTCCGTTCGATGCTGCCCTTCAAGGTGAACTTCGCCGCTTCGGTGCAATCGATCATCCGCCCGTCTCAGTGCTAAGCCTCGGCTTTAAACGCGCCGACGTCGCGCACCCGATTGACGGCTTCGGCGCACTCGTGCCAAAATGCGAAGGTCGCAAGATTCTCGGAGTGCTGTTTCCCTCCAGTATCTTTGCACAACGTGCGCCCGAGGGCGAAGTGCTACTCACGGTATTCGTCGGTGGCGAGCGCCAGCCCGAGTGCGCTACAGCTGACACCGAAACACTCCAACGAACCGTGCTACCAGAGTTAGAAAAGCTCCTTGGCATCACAGGTAAACCCACTTTCGTGCACCACAAGCACTGGGACAAAGCCATCCCACAATACAAACTCGGCTACGCCGCTCAACTCGCAGGCATGGAGCGCATCGAGCAGGATCACCCAGGCCTACATCTGGCAGGCAACTATCGTACCGGAATCTCGGTGACCTGCTGTCTCGAAGCCGCGCTCAAACAATA
>JBLHTV010000091.1:0-6085 GCA_047627755.1 Lentimonas sp.
CACCCCCGTAAGCGGGGCATCTTGAATCATCTTTAAAGTATCCCTAAATATTAATACTCGAAAATCGCTTCCCCACTCCGCAGATGAAGAAATAAACTCAGTGGTGCGACTCACTGTCGTCTCATGCTTGCTAATAAAGAAGCTGAAAAGCAACAGTAGCACCGGTAACCCTATTTTAAAAAAATGCGACACAGCAGTACGTCGCAAAGTAAAGATAAACCATAGAAAGATACCACCAAAATACAACATGATTCCCGCCAGGGATTCCTCATATATCAAAGCGAGCAACGATAGCAACGAAGCGGCCAAACCGACAATATGAGTCCACTTCTTGCCACTCAAACCTTCCATCGAATAGCCAAACGCAAACACTCCGCCAATTGCAATAAAATCCGCGGTCTGATTGCGATTCGGGAATAAGCTAAATGCAGTTAAATCCTTAGCTCCAGGATAACGCCAATCATACAAATTACCTAAGATAACAATGGTGGAAAAGAACGAAATCGCACACGATATCGCGAAATAAATCTTTCTGCGCCCTTTAATATTTACCTTCCAACTCCCCGCAGCATACAGCCAACTAAAGCCGGCGATCGCCGACAAGAATGCCTCAAAACTGATCCATGGATGTACCGTTAAAACCGCAGGTAATTCAATCCCGAAGACATCAATCGCAGCGGTTCGCCATGCGGGTTCGTACCAATAAAACAAAGGCACAAAAGCAAACAGCATGGTCCCAAGCATTCCAACAATACCAACATCGATCCACTTGCCAAGACTCAGCTCCGGCGGTTGAAGCAACAAGGCCACTCCCGGAAGAACCAATGCAAAACCCAAGGCAAAAGTAGGATGCCCACCGCCCAGTAGGATCAATATGCAAACACCTAACAAGGCCCAAAGATAGGCAGCACATTTCGACGGCCTCTGAGGCGTTCCCATCGTAATCGGGGCTCTCGAAGCAAACACCGGAGCAAATGACGACGTCGCCTTCGTCGGTGACGACTTGCGGCGCTTGCCCCGAGAATTCCTAGAATTCCTAGAATTGCGCGAAATGTGAGAGTTCCGAGAGTTCCTAAAATTCCGCTCGATTCGATGCTTCTTACGGCCGCGATGCTTTTCAGGTTCAGAATCCATTGTTGAAGCGACTGGCAGAGAAATGTGAAGTGGTCCCATGGTTGGGGCCAGCAGTAGTTCGATCTTAGTTGGTTATTGTTGTTTTTCTGTAATCTTTAGCAGGGATCAGTGCTAGCTAAGCTGCTTTTTTATAAGTATGTGGTCCACAGAAAGATAAACCTCTGCTGGCGTGCTCCCGTCAAGCGAGGAATTTGGTCGTTTGTGATTAGTGAACTCGAAGTATTCTATGAGTCCCACCAGGAGTTACTTCATGCCCTCAAAGCCCTTGAGATCGAAGGCGACAGCACACGTCTGCAAAATACCTTTGATCAAATCGAACCCAGATACGTCAACGACCGATATATTCCTGAAAGTTTGAAGAGCGACGACAAGATTCAATCTCGGAAATACACCCCAGCAGCTCGCGACCTTTCCGTTCAGAGTGCTCAATTAGTACCGGCACCCCTCATTTCAGGCGGAACCGATGCGATCTGCGACGAGCATTTCGACCCTCTAATCTTTACCATTGATGCCGAGTAAGACCCTGCGCGGCCTCACCTGGGATCACCGCCAACACCCTTGGTGAGTCTCTAGGGATAAACACCACCTGCTGATTTTAAAAGCACTCACACTCGGCGATGGCTTTTGCGTGCGATGTCATACACGCATTGACCTTCCGTCACGCTTCTGTAGGTCTATTAAAAAGCCCGCAACCATGGCAGAGAACCACTCAAACGAATCCATCACAGGCGTCCTCGAACGGATCATTTTCTTCAACGAAGAGAATGCCTATTGCGTGGCCGAGGTCAGCGTTGCCGACGGCAAGCGCCCCGTTACCATTCTCGGTGCTCTCCCGGGCGTACAATGCGGCGAGACGCTGAAGCTCAACGGCCAATGGACTCGTCACAGCACGCACGGCGATCAGTTTAAAGTCGGCAGCTTCGAGTCCCAGCTTCCAGCCTCGGTGCACGGCATCCGCAAGTACCTCGGCAGCGGCCTCATTCATGGCATCGGCAAATCCTATGCTAAGAAAATTGTCGACCACTTTGGAGCCGACACCCTGAAGATCATTAGCGAAAACTCTGGCCGACTTCACGAAATTCCTGGTATCGGCAAAACACGCGCCAAGTCTATTAAAGCGGCCTGGGACGATCAAAGTGCGGTGCGCGATGTGATGATGTTTCTGCAGACCTATGGCGTCACCCCGTCCCAATGCGTGCGACTCGTCAAAAAATACGGCAGCGGTGCCAAACGAATTCTACAAGATGAGCCCTACCGGCTCGCCGAAGATATCGAACGTATTGGCTTCAAAACCGCTGATAAAATAGCCCTCAACCTCGGCTTTCCGACTAATTGCAAAGAACGCATCGACGCCGGCATCCTCCATACCATGCGTACCCTTGAAGACGAGGGGCACACACTGGGCACCGAGCAAATGATCCTCGAATATGCCACCAAGCTGCTCGGCGTCGATCCCGTCGATATTCAGCGCCGCATTCATGCGCTCAACGACGCCAAGAAACTACTTTCAATTAAGGCCTTCGATGAAAAGAACGAATATATCGGCCCCGCCTGTCAGATGCCCACCACCGCCAGCGCGGAAAAACGCATCGCCGAAGCCATCGCCCGAATCGACAGCACCGCATCGATTTTACCTATAATCAAGATCGAGCCAGCGATCACATGGGCACAGCAGAAAGCTGGCTTCGAGTTTGCTGATCAACAGGCCGAGGCCCTGCGCAAAACACTTACTTCAAAAGTCTCCATCATCACCGGTGGCCCTGGCACAGGCAAAACCACCATCCTCCGCGCAGTTGTCGACATCCTCCGCGCCAAGCACACCCGAATCCTACTCGCTTCGCCCACGGGACGTGCCGCGCAACGCTTGGCCGAGGCCTCCGGTGCGCCCGCAAGCACGATCCATCGACTACTCAAATACGACGGCGCCTCGCGTACCTTCACTTACAACGAGGACAACCCACTACCCTGCGACTTACTCATCCTGGATGAAACCAGTATGCTCGACACCCGCCTCGCTGCCAGCCTGCTACAAGCAGTACCAAGCAGTGCGCATCTGCTGCTGGTAGGCGACGCTGATCAGCTCCCTTCGGTTGGCGCCGGAAATGTCTTGGGCGATCTCATGGCCGCTCCGCCAGCCACCGTCACTCGGCTCAATACCATTTACCGACAAGGGAAAGAAAGCGGCATTGTCACCACCGCGCACGGTATCCTTAAAGGTGAATCCCATCCAGGATCAACCTTCCGCAGCCTCCGCGATCTCGACGCCAGTAAGGACTTTAGCTTCATCGAAGCCGACACTCCAGAACAGTGCGTTCAAGCGATTTTGTATTTGGCCCGCGATTACATCCCCAAACACCATAAAGTAAACGCCGTGCGCGATATTCAGGTCATGTCGCCGATGCATCGCGGCACTGGTGGCATCACCGTGCTCAACGCCGAGATCCAAGAATGCCTCAATCCCAAATCCGCCGCCGAGTCCAAACTCCGTTCCGACCCCGACTACGCGCCCGCCAAACAAACCCATTTTCGCGAAACAACACGCCAGCCGCTGCCCGCTGAAATTCTCTATGGCGATAGCACCTTTCGCATCGGGGATAAAGTTATCCAGACCCGCAACAACTACGACAAAAATGTCTTCAATGGAGACATGGGCATCATCCGCAGCATTGCCGCCGACAGCTCTAGTATCACCATCGAGTTCACTGGCGATGTCATTGAATATACCAAAGGCGAACTCTCCGAAGTTCAACTCGCCTACTGCATTTCAATTCACAAAAGCCAAGGCAGCGAATACCCCATCGTCATCATTCCCTTATTGAAACAACACTTCATGCTCCTGCAGCGTAACCTTGTTTACACTGGCATCACACGAGCACGGCAAAAAGTCTATCTAGTCGGCTCCTTAGACGCCTACGCCATGGCCATTAAAAACAACGATCAACAAGTCCGCCGCACCCACCTACGCCGCCGACTTCGCCGAGCCGTCGAAGAGTGCCAAACACCGGCCACTGAAACTTAAAGCACGTTCGTCCCTCTCAGTCTGTGTAAGCCACACTTACTAGGAATGAACTAAAATAATCTCTTCTTTTCTGTTCAGAAAGCTCAAGGTGTAAGGTCTGGCAGTCTGCCACGTTTAGACCTCTTACCGTTTTAAACTTTTTAACCTCCTCTGGCTCATACACGATGGCCTCCAAAGAATACATCCACCTTCGCGGCGTCCGCCAAAACAACCTCAAAGGGTTCGACCTCGACCTACCCATCGGGCAACTCACCGTCGTCACCGGACTCAGCGGCGCGGGCAAATCCTCCCTTGTGTTTGAGACGCTGCACGCCGAAGGCCAGCGACGCTACGTCGAGACATTTTCCCCCTACACGCGCCAATTCATGGAGCTGATGGATCGCCCGAAAGTCGATTCGGTCGAGAACATCCGCCCATCGATCGCGATTCAACAGTCCAACACGGTTAAAACCTCGCGCTCCACCGTCGGCACGATCACCGAGCTCTGCGATTTCTTCAAAGCCTGGTTTCCTAATGTCGCCACCCTGATCGATCCCGCCACAGGTGAGCCAATCACCGACGACAACCCACAATCGATTTGGAAAAAGCTACTGAACGCGCACAAAGACCAAGCCGTGCTGATCGCATTCCCGATCACTCGTCCCGAAAAATTCGACTGGAGCGAGATCCTCCAACCCCTTTCGGCCCAAGGTTATACGCGTGTCGCGCTGTGCTGCGCACCGAGTGATAGTACGCTTTCAGCGAGTGAGGGTGAAAGTCAGGTAGTGGGCAGTGGTAAAAAAACAATCATGCGCATTGACGAACTACTGAGTTCGGACTCCTTACTCCTCACTCCTCACTCTTCACTTCTTGTCGTTCAAGATCGCATCGCGATCAACGACAAGACCCGCTCTCGTTTCATCGAAGCCGCACAAGCCGCGCTCACCTTCGGCAAAGGACAGATTCAAATATTGAATACAGATGGCGCAACTCTCGCTGAGTTCACCCACGGGCTACATTCTCCCGAGACAGGCATTACGTATCGACCTGCCACAGCACCGCTCTTTTCTTTCAACTCACCGATTGGCGCCTGCGAAAAATGTAAGGGCTTCGGACGCATCATCGAGATCGATTATAACTTAGTCACTCCCGACAAGAGCTTATCAGTCGACGACGGTGCCATTCGTGCGTTCCATGGCGCTGTCTATAGCGAAAGTCTACGCGACCTACAGCGCGCGGCCAGAAAACACAAAATTCGCACCGACCTGCCGTGGTCAAAATTGAGCAAAAAAGAAATCCGCTTCATATTAGAAGGCGAACCGAACTATAAACAAAACCACAATCAGTGGTATGGCATTTATCGTTTTTTCGACTGGCTCAAGAGTAAAATCTACAAGATGCACGTCCGTGTATTTCTCTCGAAGTTCAGAAGCTATTCGCGTTGCCCTGACTGCAACGGTTCACGCCTCAAACCCGAAGCACTCAACTGGAAATGGAACGACCACTCCCTACCCGACCTGTACCAAAAAAGTGTTAGCGAGTTACTCACGTTACTAGAAGGCAACGCTCCGTCTTTGCCGCATTCAACTCAGGGTAGCAATGACGGAGCATTGCCCTCCACTGATCACTCGGCACTCAGCGAAATCATCAGCCGACTGTCCTTCCTCGACCATGTCGGCCTTGGCTATCTGACGCTCGACCGCACCTCCCGCACCCTTTCAGGCGGCGAGACTATGCGAGTCAACCTCACCTCCTGTCTCGGCTCATCTCTGGTAGACACACTCTTCGTGCTCGATGAACCATCCGTTGGCCTGCATGCCCGAGATATGGATCGCCTCATTTCGATTTTGCGCCGACTCACCGATCAAGGTAACACTGTGGTCGTGGTCGAACACGATGAAGCGGTCATGCGCGCGGCCGACAACCTTATCGAAATCGGCCCAAAGCCCGGCA
>JBLHTV010000092.1:0-5978 GCA_047627755.1 Lentimonas sp.
ACAAAAAGCCCAACGACTAACGCAACGATTAATTCCATGCGTTCACACAAGGCGTGTTTCGCAAAACTGGCAACGGCGGAATTATACTGGCGCGCATCATATTTTGTGATTTTGGAAGGCTAGAGAATAGCTTGCCCTACACCGAGCTGCAGACCAACAGGCACCCCACGATGGAGTCTCCCGCAGAGGCGCGGAGGCGCAGGGTTTTCTAAGACGAACCAAATCAAAACATAACAAGAATATCACAAAACAACTGTAACTGAGGAAAGTGCCCAAGTCCACAACCTGATAGCTCTGCGCGACAGAGGTCTTTGTGGCGTCGTCGCTTGCGGCGGCCTTTCCGCCTGCGCGCGACGGAGGCCCACTTTCACTTCCACTCTCACTATAAATCTGCGCCCCTGCGCCTCCGCGTGACAGAGATCTGCCGTAGATGGCGTAGCAAAACAGCAGAGCAAGAGCTACCACAATTGATCTCGCGCAGAGACGTTGATCCATCTTGCAGCACTCTCCGTCATCGCAGTCTCATGATCGAAACGACTTCGCCAATACGCTCCACTTTGAGTGGAGCTTCATTCATTCTGTTTTCACAAATCTTTATGCGCGGCAGTATAAAACGACTTGTAAGGTTTGCCGCCGAAATCTGTTTTTTAATACTATTGTTCGTGCGGTTTGCACAAGACTGCCGCATACTACTATTCTGATTACCCCATCCCATGAGACCCGTTCAACTCACCATTCTAACTCTGCTTCTTCTTCAACCTATGTCGGCTTACGAAAGCGCTTTCGCTCGAACTGACGTCAGTACCATCGAGATCAAAACGATCCCCGCGGCGCGACTGCTCGCCTCTCAATCCGACAAAAGCTATTTCGAGTCCAACAACGGACTCTTTCGCCCGTTGTTTCGCTATATTCAGGCCAACGACATCGCCATGACCACACCCGTCGAAGCGGCGATCGAAGCTGGCACCATGTACTTCTATGTCGGCTCCGACTACGCCGACTTAGAGCTCAAAGACACTGACGAAGTCACCATCATTGAACTCCCAGAACGCACCGTCCTGAGCCTTGGCGTGCGCGGCGGGTACAGCGCCAAAAACTTCAACAACGCCCAAGCACAGCTTCTCACGCACCTATCCGAGCAGGATCAATGGCTCGCCGCCGGCCCCGCGCGTGCGATTTATTGGAATAGCCCCTTCATGCCCGGTATCTTCAAACGCTCCGAGGTGCACATCCCAGTGACTAAAAGCACCAGCGAGACCGAGTAGCACTCGGCTACAGCTTCCAATGGGTTCCTTCAAAGCGAACAGGCTTCGTTCCCTTATATAATTTCGCAGCCTCAGTCGCAAAACGGGCATAGCGTTCACGAGCTTCAGTCGTCGGAGCAACGATGCGCTCATTGTAGCTCAATGGCGGCTCGTCCATTGGGACACTCGCCACGCGCAACCATTCAGCACGCTCAATCTCCGTTAATTTCGCCATACCAGACTTTCATCTCCTGAACTCGATCCGTCAAACCAAAGAGAGTCAAATAGTCAGTCAACAAATTCCAATCCAGAGCTAATTGCTGCTCAGCGGAGACTTCGACCAACATCCGTATATCTGACCAATCCTTGGTCACCCGCCTAGGGTTATTCACCGCCGCTTGCACCTTGAGCCCTATAATATCCTCCACCTGAACCACCGGTAAAGTCACGCCCTCTGCAACCGAAAGCCGATCAGCACGCTCCAGCATACCAAGTGTAGGCCCCCGAAATGCGTGCAAAATATCAATCCGCCCTAAATTCAGATTATCTGAGGTGTAGTGGGATACGTTCTCGCTTCGAAACGCCCGATTATAGCCCAACTCGGAAAAAATCTCATCACTCCGATCCAAATCATCTAACATCAAGATAAAATCCAAATCGATCGTAGCACGCTGCACCCCTCGCAGAGCCACCAATCAAAGCATATCTGACCGACGCCTCATCCAAGGCGCGACACACACTGTCGATCACTTTAACAAAAACCATCTCAGTAAACATGGGAAACCACGAACTCGACGAAGTCCACGCCGAAAATCCATTCGCCCTAAAGCTTTACAAGCACTCGTCGCAGTTTCAGTTTCCCTACATGCTTTTAAGAGTCACACAATACGGCGAACCCATCCTACGCAAAATCGGCGACCCCATCACAGAATTTGATGCCGCACTCGCACAACTCGCCGACGACATGGTCGACACCATGTATGACGAAGACGGCATCGGCCTGGCCGCGCAGCAAGTTGGCCTCGCACTCCAATTCTGCGTGATGGACGTGCGCCCACCCGAAGGCGAAAAGCCCGAGTTCGATTACAGCTTCGACGGCAAACAGCCGCCACTCGACCTGATTATGCCGATTGCCTTGGCAAATCCGAAGGTCACGGTCATCGACCCAAATGAGGATGTTTACGAAGAAGGCTGTCTCTCCTTTCCTGATGTCCGCGGCAAAGTCGCCCGCCCGATTGGCGTGCGTTGCGAGTATCAAGACACTGAAGGCAACACACACGTGCTCGAAGCCACAGGCCTACTCGGCCGCTGCATCCTGCATGAGACCGACCACCTCAACGGCGAACTCTTTATCGAAAAAATGGACAAACGCGATCTGCAGCGTATGGCCACACGTATCAAAAAGATCAAGCGCACCAGCCGCGACTTTTTAAAGATGCAGCGATAGGCACCATCGACTAGCTCCAACGCCAAAGACAACGCAGCAAAAAAGCCAGCCGCGCGTACCACCCCCACAGACGCCAAAATTGAATCAAGCCTAGATCGCGTGCTCAATGACCCACGAGCGCGGACCATTGTAAGACTCTACCTTAGGCTTTTGGCGATGACTCGGGGGAATCAACCCCGGCGCCTCATGTCCACAATTAACACTGCAGATATGTGGCTCAAACTGACTCTTAATATTGCGCTCAATGGCTGCCTTCTTGGCCGGATTCATATGCGAGACCTTAGCCATCGAGAAAGCCCGCATCGATAGCTTCCCACACTCAGGGCAAGGCGCCGGGTGCTTGCGCAAGCCCATTGGACGCATTAGCTCGAAGAGGCCATGCGCCTCACAGTTGTATTCAAAAAGTGTCATAATTAAAAATGGTTTAAATTGTTTAAATGCTAAAAAAGGGATAAGCCAGTGTTGCGAGACTACACAAATAACTCACAACACTGACCTCTCCCTAAGAAAAACTATGCCTTTGCTAAGTCTGTGCCAGGAGTGACCTCCACCTTCGGTCCTTCAGCATTCGGCTTAATATTAAAGTCGAAGATATCGGTCGGTAAGAAGAGTGTCGCGCAGGCATTCGGAATATCGACAATACCACTGATATGCCCCTCGATTGGTGCTGTGCCCAAGATCGCATACGCTTGCTCTCCCGTGTATCCGAATTTCTTCATATACTCGATCGCATTGAGGCAGGCCTGGCGGTAAGCGACATTCACATCCAAATAATGCTGCTTACCATTCTCATCGACTGAGATGCCTTCGAAGATCAGATAATTACTGTAGCGAGGCTCCATCGGACTCGGCTCAAAAATCGGATTAACCACTCCGTATTTCTCAACGCCCTTCTTAATCAAGCTCACGCGAATATCAAGATAGCCAGCCATCTCGATCGCACCACAGAACGTGATCTCTCCATCACCTTGCGAGAAGTGGAGATCTCCCATCGAGAGCCCACCACCTTCCACATAGACAGGAAAATAAACCTTCGAGCCACGTGTCAGATTTTTTATATCACAATTACCACCATGCTCACGAGGCGGCACGGTGCGCGCCGCTTCCTTCGCTGCTTCTGCCGCTGCAGCGGGCGTCATACGCCCCATGTGTGCCGTTTCTGGATACGGCAACGCTGCCAACGGTGGCACACGTTCCGGATCTGTATCAAACAGTCCCTTCTCACGTATATTCCAATCATCCAGAAGTTTTTGCGATGGCAAGCAACCAATCAAGCCGGGATGCATGATGCCAACAAACTCTACATTTGGAATGTGACGCGACGAGGTTTTGATGCCGTGAAAATCCCAACACGCCTTACGCGCATCTGGATATTGATCCGTCAAGAAACCGCCGCCATTTTCTTTGGCAAATAATCCGGTAAAACCCCAATCGGCTTCATCTGCCACGCCGACGTCCAAAATCTCTACCACCATCAAGTCTCCAGGCTCTGCGCCTTTTACCCCGATCGGTCCACTCAGATAGTGCACTTTGGTGAGATCCACTTCCAGAATGTCAGTGGCATCATCATCATTGCTGATCTGTCCACCAGTCCAGTCGATACACTCCACGCGAAATTCATCACCTGGATTTACCATTGCGACCATAGGGATGTCAGGGTGCCAGCGATTGTGCAGGACGTCCTGCTCTTCCGGGGGGAGGTTTAGATCAACTTTAATTAACGTTTTCATGATTACTTTCTATTGTTCGTGTTTATACTATGTTCTATTCATTCCTTTTGCATTGATACTATACGGAGAGAAACTTCTTTATCTTTTCGGCATCCACATCAGCCCGCGGGCTAGAGTGAACGATGGATCCACCCTCCATGACTAGAAACCTGTCGCAGGAATCTAAGGTAAAGGAGAGCACCTGTTCAGCGACGATGATGGAAATATTATGCATGTCCCTGATCGTCTTCAGGGTGCGTGCCATCTCCTTAATAATTGAGGGCTGGATACCTTCGGTCGGCTCATCCAAAAGGAGCACCTTAGGATCAGTCACCAACGCGCGGGCAATCGCCAGCTGCTGTTGTTGACCGCCAGAAAGATTACCACCTTTACGTTTTCCCATTTCATGTAGAACGGGAAAGAGCTCGTAGATATAATCCGGTATATTTTTAGATTTTGCAGTTTCGAGTCCGACACGGATGTTATCCGTAACCGTCATTGTCGGATAAATCATACGCCCCTGCGGCACGTATGCTAAACCTGCGCGCACACGCTTATAACTCGGCTTTTGCGCGACCTCGACATCATCAACCTTGATACTACTTTTAGGCCCACAGCCAAGCACGCCTATAATAGATTTGAAGAGCGTTGTCTTGCCCATACCATTACGCCCCATCACCGCGAGAATTTCGCCTTGCTCAAGCTCTAGGTTCAAGCCCCCGATCACTTCACTTTCGCCGTAGCTTACTTTTAAGTCTTTTATAGATAACATAATTTTATCAATGATTACTGGTTAGTGCCCAAGATACACTTCCTGGACCGTCGGATCATTCCTAACTTCGTCCATTGTGCCTTCTTTTATAATCTTACCTAAGTGTAAAACCGTGACTCTGTCGGCGATTTTTGCCACAAAGTCCATGTCGTGCTCAACGACAACAATCGAGCGTTCCTTCGCTATTTTACGCAGCAACAGGGCAGTCGCATCGCGCTCCTTTGCGGTCATCCCCGCAACAGGCTCATCAAGCATCACGAGCTCTGGATCCTGCACCAGCAACATACCGATTTCTAACCACTGCTTCTGACCATGACTGAGCAATTCCGCCGGCAACTCCAACATGTCTTGCAGGAAGATTTCTTCTGCAATGTTACAAATCCGAGTGACGACCTCTTCGCTCCGTTTAAACCGCAGAGAACCTAAAACATTACGCCCCCATGGATATGAGATCTCTAGATTCTCAAAAACAGTCAGCTTTTCATAAATAGACGGCGTCTGAAACTTACGTCCGATACCGGCGCGGACGATCTCGTGCTCCCGCATTGTAGTCAGCTCGACATTTTTGTAGCGGATGCTGCCCGACGTCGACTTCGTCTTTCCACTGATCAAGTCCAACACCGTGGTCTTACCTGCACCATTGGGACCAATGATGACCCGAAGCTCCCCTTTGTCGACGTACAGCGTCAAAGCATCGACTGCCTTGAATCCATCAAAACTCACGGTCAAGTCTTCGATCGCTAATAGAAAATCTGTATCACTTGGCATCTGGCACCTCCTTTTCGAACTCAGTTATAGTTGGTATT
>JBLHTV010000093.1:0-5960 GCA_047627755.1 Lentimonas sp.
TGCTCTTCTTCCAAAATAAGATAGCGTGATGATGAATATACGCGGCCAATCTCTCAGTTTTAAAGCACTGGCACACAATGTCTCAGATGCAGTCGTCATGACAGACGCGGATGGATCTATTACATGGACAAATCCGGCCTTCCGCAAACTCTGCGGCTATAGCCACAAAGAGACACTCGGGCGTAAATTAGGCCAGCTGCTGCAAGGTAAAAATACCGATTCTGCCACCGCTCAAGCATTGCGTGATGCCGTCCGTAACGGCCAATATATCCAGTCTGAAATTTTGAACTACCACAAGGACGGGCACTCCTACTGGGTCTCAACATCGATCACTCCCATCAAAAATGACACGGGGAAGCTAGAGGGCTTCGTCGCAATCGAGCGCGACGTAACCAGCAGTCAGCTCCATGCGCAGGCGCTGGAAAAGCAAGTCACGCAAATTTATTCCGCGCTACTGCGATCTGCAGCAACAGCGCGCCGGCCATTAGCGGCGGATGATCCCTTTGCCCGTGAAGTAAACCACGGTGAACCAGCGCCGCAGTGACCCCCCAAAGGGGTCAATCGCAACCATCGACAGGCTCAGGTCAGGCAATCTAAAGATCGCCGGTTAATTCGGTAAAGATCGCCACTTGGTAGGCTGTGCGGGCGCAGTGGACGGCGTCCCTCCAATGGCAGTGCCTCTATGCCTTATAGGTTCCCGCATACTTTGGAAAAGTAATTCGTGCTGCGAGTTAAGAGTACAATAAGGCAGGCTGGGGCCTTAAAATTGTTGTGGGGATTTAAATCCGCACATAGCTCGCGACGCGGTCTAGTCGTCGCAGGATCCTCGACAGTGGTTAACAAATTCCTTCGCGCTCAAACTCCGTGGCGCATGTTAAAAAAGATCAACTCTCAGCCCTCAGTCATCAGTCATCACCTCTCAGCCATCAGCCCTCAGCCTCAGCCTCAGCCCTCAGCAATCAGTCACCACCTCTCAGTCATCAGTCATCAGCCCTTATTCATCAATCATCAGCCATCAGTCATCAGTCATCACCCCTCAACCATCAGCCATCAGCCTCACGCTCTTAACTGACGGCGCAGATCGAGGGTATATTTATACTCGGGCGCTAACTTAGGTTTCATGACTGCGGGCTGATTACCGATCAAATCTTCGGCAGTTTGCCAGCGTTCTTCGCGGCGTTTTGCCGCGGCTTTTTCTGTTTTGGGACGTCCGCTGTAGATTGTTGAATGCGGGTTCCAATAATGATAACGAGCGGCCTGAGTGGTCTTGCCATTTTTGCGCTCGACCCATTCAAACCAAAGCGGTGATTGGATCGGCACGTGTGGATGTAGGGCGGGATAGGCGCTCGCGCTTTTATAGCGCAGTCCGCAAATCATTCGCCCATCGACTTCCTTGAAAGGTACTTCGACTCCGTTGACCAGGAGTGTCCCCTGCTCCAGCAATGCGGATTTAGAGAGCGTCAGTTGCAGGCGATCGCTGGAATTATCAACCACGCGCACGGTCGCCGCGCCCTGACTTTCTTCCGCCATCAACGGCCAAGACTCGAATGCTTGGCAAATATCCACTGATCCACCGGGGATCGACAATGTGCCTACGGTGGGACAACGAAAGTCAAGTACGGGGCGTAGCCACTCGGCATCGAAATCGAAGCCATGCTGTTGCAAGTCGGCGCAGATCGCTTGCACATCTTCCCATAAAAATGCGGGTAAGAAATAGCGGTCATGCAATTGCGGTCCGAAGCGGCGAAGCTTCTTCTTGAAAGGTGCTTTAAAGAGGCGTGCTAGGATCGTACGCACAAAGAGCGCGACGACCGACATCGTCTCCACCTGTGCATAGGTCTCAAACGCGCGCAGCTCAACGATGCCGAGGCAACCGTTGGGGGCTGACAAATTGTGGAATTTATCAAAGCACAACTCCGCACGGTGTGTGTTACCCGAAGAGTCGGTCAGCAAATTTTTAAAGAACTGATCAATCAAGGGTCCATCAATGGTACCTTTCATTTTCTCCAGTCCCTCGCAAGCGACTTCGAGCTCGTAAAGACCATGGCGCGGGCCTTCGTCGACGCGGGGTGCTTGGCTGCCGGGGCCGACATGCTGCCCGCTAAAGAAGTAAGACAGTGCGGGATGCCGCTGCCAGTAGCGGAGCAAGGACGCGATGCGTTTCGGATTAACGAGAAATGGATTTTTCGCTTCGCTGGGCCCGCCGAATGCGAGGTGCGAGCCACCACCGGTGCCGTAGACGACGCCATTCAATTGGAACTTGGTGAGCTGTAGCTTCACTGCAGCGGCTGCGGTTGCGCTCTGCTTCAATACTTCATCGTACTCGGCCCAAGTATTCGTCGGCGGCAGGTTCACCTCCAAGACCCCGGGATCGGCAGCGAGGCCGAGAGTTAAGACCGCACCCTTGGTATCACTGGGCGCATAGCCACAGATCACGATGTCTTTAAGATCCAAGTCCACCACGATCCCACGCAAGAAATGAATCAAGGCACTGAAGCCCGGCCATTGCAGTGGTGGGATAAAAATTTCGATCGCGCCGTTGCGCACTTCGATCGTCAGCGCTTTGCGGCAAAGCGCTGGCGATAAGGCTTCGAGTGGTAAACGAAGACCGACCGGACTATCGCCGCAGGAAAGCTGAATCGGATTCTTTTTCGAATAAGGCCAATCTGCGGACAGCCAAACACCGTCAAAATAATCAAGCGGCAACACTAGCCCCGCAAGCGAACCGCCCTGCTCTGCTGGTTCCATTGCGGGGAAAAGCTGTTTTTTAAGCTTCAGCTTTTTCGCAATGGCCTGCATCAATGCATCGACTTCTGCGCCAGTGTTCGAGCCAGCGACATCGTCGAAAAGTAAGCGCTCGGTCTCGGGCCAAATCGGCGCGACCGGATTGTCGAGCGTCATGAAATTCCAACGTGGCAAAGGCTCACCGGGATACCACTTGCCAAACACCTGCATGGCGAGTGCGCCGGGATAGACTTTTTCAATCAACTTCGCCGTCATACGACGCGCATAGCCCAGCTTCTCAGGCCCCATCGCGGCGGTACTCCACTCGGGCGCATCGGGTTGTGCGACGATGAAGGTGGGCTCGCCGCCCATGGTCAGTGCGATCTGTTTCGACTCTAAGAATGCTTCGACGCTTTTTGCGCAGTTAAAGATGGCTTCTCGATTATCGGGCATCGTTTATCTCCTCGATCTCTAGTTCGACTTCCATGGTCGAATCCGTTGACACTTCTGAAAAATAGTTTCCTTGAATAGGGTCCACACTCGCGGGCTCATGCGAGACTCCGCAAGGAATAAAATAGCCATTGGCTAGAATACCGTTGGTGGGGTCGAAGCCCTTCCAACCAGCACCGGGGAGATAGACTTCTGCCCATGCATGCATCGAGCCGACGGCGCGATTGAAGCAATGATCACCGCCTGCTCCGACCGGTGGATCAAATAGATAACCGCTGACAAAACGTGCGGCAAAACCGAGTTTTCGAACAGCTGAGATAAATAGTACGGCCATGTCGCGGCAGGAACCTGTTTTCAAATCCAAGGTGGCGTCGGGCGTTTGGATCCCTTCTTCATCGCGACGCACATAGGCGATCTCACGGCGAATCGCGCTATTGAGGTCGGACAAAAACTGCACCACATCCAGATGCGCCTTCGGTGTGGCCGCAGCTCCAGATAACCAATCAATCACTTTCAATGCGCCCTGCGTGCGACCACTACTCCCCATGAATGGCAGCAAGGCCTTGATATCTGGCTCGCGGTAGGCGAAAGGATAGCCAGTGGCATAGGAATCCAGAATAAAGTCGAATGGATTGTCTTCATGGATAGTCACTTCGATTCGCGTGCGGAACTCCAACACCTCCGATTCCTGCAACTCGAAATTACAAGCAAGCACGGCATTGCCATAGGCATCCCGCACCCAGCGTTGTGTGGAAGCAGGTATCGTCTCCACAGTGAACTGATCGACTTGGCGTAGATGAGAATCGAGCGGTCGTAAATATAACTGATGTGGACTATAGCTAACCGCGCTTTGGTAACGGTGGCGTGTCAGATGGCGAATCGATAATTTCATAATTTAAGTGCCTGCCTTTCTTCTTTACGCTTGAGTGAAACGATCACGTTCAGCTTTTGGTCATTCGCGCCTTTATAGGTGCCGCGCATGGGGGCGACATCGTTGTAGTCGCGCCCGACGGCAACCACGACATGGCGCTCACCCGCTACCTGATTATTGGTTGGATCGAGCCCCCACCATTTACCGCCGGGCAGATAAGCTTCCACCCAGGCATGACTGGCCGCTGCGCCAACCATTTCAGGATCTACCAAATTCGGATCGTAAGCTTCGATATAACCGCTGACGTAGCGAGCGGGGATGCCGTTGCTGCGAAGAATCGCCAGCATCAGGTGGGCAAAATCCTGACAGACCCCGCAGCGCTCTTTCACGATCTGTGAAATCGGTGTGGTGATATCTGTTACTCCGGATTGATATTCAAAATTCTGATAGATCCAGGTATTCAAGCTGAGCAGTGCACTACCGAGCTCCTCCGCTTGCCTGAAGAAACGCTTGCGTATCAGTTTATGCTGATTGAGCGGCACCAGACCACTGGGCTGCAAAAACTCGAAATGTTGATACGGTGTGCTGTTGAAAATCTGACGGGCCTCACCGACCGGTGTTTCAAGTACATAAGACGGCGGCGTGACCACGCAGGTTTCAACTTCGGCGACCGATGTGACCGTCAATGCATTATGACGATACGGGATCGAGAAGAACTCCACATTGTTACCAAAGTAATCTTCGTAATGATCGATCACTGTATCCGGCTCGACGATGAGTTTACGTTCTAGAACTTTTTGAGAGTCGTTGGACTGTGGCCACACACGTAACTCAGCAAACGACTCTGATGCCGGCTGAAGGTATTGATATTGTGTGGTGTGAGAAACGCGAAAGCGCATGTTCGGAGAAAGTTGAAAACAATTAAAGCGCTCAAGTGAATGAGCGCGAATCGTGCGTGATATTATAAAGGAAGGAAGACCTCAAAGAAAATTAAGCAGCTATTAAGCCAAACTTTTGTTAATTTAGTTGGAAAGCGATAATCAGTTGAAATCGAAGAGCATAGGGTCTTGAGCAAAGACGTTCTGGTGACTGAAAAAGACATCTTCGATCTGCTTATGGAGCTGCTTCACATGCTTGGTCATCGCAGTCAGTTCCTCTGCCACTTGCTCGGGCGAGACATTCATCGAATCAGTGTGTAGCTCGCCCGAATCCAGTGATTCCAATTGGGAGCCCTCACTCTTGGTGATCGAGAAGTCATCGAGAATATCAATCAGCTCTAAGATCGACCCTTGAATCTCTGCCCCGATCGCACGGTCCCCCATGATTGATAGTGTGCCGATTGCATAATGCATATTTTGCAGACAAAAAGTCACTGAGCTCGGGTTGCTCTTACCGAGAATGATCAGGCGGGAGACGCGGTCAACATAGGCACGCGAACGGAACTCGCGGCGATACGCATCCAAAGAACCGAGCAGACGTAATAAAGCAGTCAAATCGGCGCTCTCTTCGTCCATTTCCTGATAGGTCTCGACGATTCGTGGCAAGGCGACTGCCAACAAAGACAAGGTGCCCACGGCGCGCTCGAAAAACACGCCGATACGATAAAACTGCCAGGCGTCATCGTGCGACAATGTGCGCTCAGCGGTGCCATTAAAGCGGGCGGTTTCACTGACGATTTTCTCACTCAGCTGACGCAACCGGGCACGAGTCACAGACTGCTTTGATTCCTGACGCAGATAGAGCACCATCTCCTCGATCACCTCCCAGCACTCCGGGCTGATCGTCTCGCGAACATGCTCCAGGCCATTGCGCGCAAAACCGATACAAGCCCGCACCGATGCGCCTTTTTTCGGATCCAACAGAAGACTACGAGAAAGCTTTAAAGTATCGCTTGGCGGTTTCTTGAGCTTTGCTA
>JBLHTV010000094.1:0-5860 GCA_047627755.1 Lentimonas sp.
ATACGATGGCATTGGACTTCACATGCTTCACCACATTCCAACCAAAGATCATGGCGCGCATTTCCTCGGCAGTTGGCTGACGCTTGGAGACGATCTTCCAGTCACTTGGACGATCCGGCATAGTGTCGCGATCTTGAATCAGCACGCCGCCTACGACGGAACGCATTTCCTGAAGTGAGTCGGCAGGCAATGTGCCCTTCACTGTCATCAGGCGCAGGTTCTTCTTTTTGCCGAAGATTTCGCGAGCGGCTGGAGTAAAGTCTGGAGCGATGATCACTTCGCAGAAAATCTTGCTGATGATGGCAGCGAGGTCGGCATCCATAGTCTGGTTGACCACGATGATACCACCGAACGGTGCTTGTTGGTCGGTCACGAATGCTTCTTCCCATGCCTCGACGAGTGTCTCGGCACTGGCTACGCCACACGGGTTGGTGTGCTTGAGGATCGCAACGGTCGGCTTTTGGAATTCACCAATCAGGTAAGTCGCCGCAGTGATGTCGATGATGTTGTTAAAGCTGAGGTCCTTGCCTTGAAGTTGCTCGAAGCAATCGAAGAAGCTGCCATAGAGCGCTGCTTGTTGGTGCGGGTTCTCACCGTAACGAAGCACCTGTGCCTGTGGCAGGCTAAGGTCGAGCTTGGTCGGGATCCCGGAAATCGCACCGAGATCAGGCTCGTTGACCTGGCCTTCGAGGTATTTAGCAATCGCACCGTCGTAAGCCGATGTGCGTTGAAATACCTTCAGCGCGAGTTCGCGGCGCAGTCTGGTGAGCGCAGTGTCGTCGCCCATCGCAGCGAGCACGCGGTCGTAGTCGGCAGCATCCACGATCACGGAAACCGATGCGTGATTTTTCGCGGCAGAGCGAAGCATCGATGGGCCGCCGATATCGATATTCTCGATCGCGAGTTCGAAGGAGACGCCTGGCTTAGCAACGGTTGCTTCGAACGGATACAGGTTGACCACGACGAGATCGATCATATCGATACCGTGCTCGGCAGCAGCTGCCATGTGGTCTGCCTTGTCGCGACGAGCGAGGAGACCGCCGTGGATTTTCGGGTGCAAGGTCTTAACGCGGCCTTCCATCATTTCAGGGAAGCCAGTGTAGTCGCTCACTTCGGTGACAGGAATGCCTTCTTTCTCGAGAAGCTTGGCAGTGCCTCCAGTGGAGAGCAGCCGGTAGCCGTGCTGCTCGACGAGTGCTTTAGCGAACGGGACGAGGCCGGACTTGTCGCTGACGGAGAGGAGTGCTGTTTTTTGCATAGTGTTGAATATGAAAGTGAAAACCTTCGGAACTTTTAAAAGTTAAGTGCGGGATTAAAGCGCAGAAATGGCAATCGCCAAGTGTTTTAGGCGGAAAGACTCACAAAATCCGGAGAAACATCTGTTCAAGGTTTTGAATCGGGTCAGGCTGCGCTTACCGCGCTGATTCAAATCAGAAGCAGCCCTATAAAAAAACCTAGTAAACTTGAATTTCAACCACCGCCCTCGTAGCCTCTCTCTCATGAGCACTCAGACCATCAAAGCATCCACCCTTGCCGAAATCATGGCCGCCAGCGGTACCGTCATCGACGTGCGCACCCCCGCCGAGTTTAAGTCTGCCCATGTCGTCGGTGCAACGCTCCAGCCACTCGATCGGCTAGACGCCGCAGCCTATTGCCAATCCAAAGGCACCAATACAGCTGTTTACATTCTCTGCCAGAGTGGCAAACGCGCCAGTATCGCCGCCGAGAAATTAATTGCTGCTGGGCATAAACAAGCGATCGTCGTCGAAGGCGGCACTCTTGCCGCAATCGACGCAGGGCTCGACATCGCCTATGGGAAGGGAGCGATCTCGATTGAGCGACAAGTACGCATTGCAGCCGGTCTGCTCGTTTTGTGCGGTACGCTTGCAGGTGCATACATCCATGGCGGATTTTTAATCGTGCCCGGCTTCGTCGGCGCGGGCCTAGCCTTTGCAGGTGTCACGGACACCTGCGGCATGGCGATGGCATTAGCCAAATGCCCGTGGAATCAATAGTTCGCGAAAGTTGATAATCGTGCAGCCCAGTGACTTAATTACAAATGTCGCTCTGAGTTGCGCCTCGATGCTCATGCTGGTATAGGACACATTACATACCAACAACTGATTGTAGCCGATCAGAACAGGTGTTCCTTTTTTTCACCTAATACCTTTATTACTCGGTCGAGAAACGAATAAATAGCAAAGCATCCTAATCTTTCGGCGGCCGTTCGATTGTTGAGATCGAACCACAATTTAACTTCAGATGGCTAAACCTTCATTGCTCGAAGGGTCAGCGCAGCTCCCACTTATAATGCATCGAAGAAAGCATTTCACTGCCCTCCTTGGTCACACGCACCACATCTTCGATGCGACAACCACCGACCTCCGGATAATACAATCCAGGTTCAATCGTGATCACTTGGCCCTTACGTAAACGTCCAGCATTCGGTGACACACGTGGTGCCTCATGCACCTCTAATCCGAGGCCATGCCCGGTCGAATGTATGAATCCCACAAAGCCTTCGCCGCGACGCTCAGTTAAAAATCCGCGCCCCTCAAATAGCTGAACTGCGGCGGCGTGCACCGTTGCGCCGCTGACGCCTACCTTCACTTTTGCCAAGGCTGCGAGTTGCGCATCACGCACTGCGCCGACAAGTGCTCGCTGTGCATCATTCGCGCGGCCTTTCAAAAAAGTGCGTGTCATATCACCATGGTAGCCAGTCTTTTGCACACGCGGAAACACATCGACGATAATTAGTTCGTTCGACTTAAGCGGCCCGTGCCCGCCCTCGTGAGGATCACAGCCCTGCTTGCCGCCAGCCACAATCGTATTTTGCGCCACTGCGCCCTTTGACAGGCAAGCCTGATCAATCATCATGCGCAGCCACTCGGAAGTGAGCGTGCGCCCTTCGTATTTGAGACACTTACCGACAATCTTAGATGCCCGTAACACTCTCTCCGCCGTGCGAATACCGGCCGCACTCGCAGCATTGCCCTGTCGCACTGCCTTCGCCTCAGCATCGCTCTTCAACTCACGAGCTGGAAAAAACGGGTCTGCACCGACTCGTACCTGCATGCCCGCTGCTAACAGCTTGGAAAAATACACTGATGGGAAATCTTCAGGCACCTCCAGTTCACGCACCTTATTCAACTTTGCGAAATAGCACATCATCTCGGCAGGCCCCACCGCCGAAAGCTCGATCCGTAAGGCCTTTGCCGCCTGCCCCTGAACCGTCTCCAGCAGCAGCACTTGATCGCAATTCGATTGCGCGCGGACTCGGCTATACTCTAAACGATTGACCACAGCGGTCGAGCGCCCGCCGACGATGAAGCACAAGAACGGATCTGGAACAAAAACCTTCGTCAGGTAGAAAATATCGGCAGATTGCTCCGAGGCAGCATAGAGAATACGGATAACTGAGGATTTACTTTTCATTTCAAATAGTTGCGTTATAACCCTTATTCATCCCAATTGTTTTGTCACGCTTCGACTTAATAATCGAATCTCTATGAAACCTCTCTTCCGCTTACTGTTCACACTCGCCCTTTTCCTACTGCTCATTGCCTGTGCTCAGCAAGAGCCGATGAGCGCGCCAGAATCCAGCGACACCTATTTCCCGATTTTAATCGACGGCACGCCTCTGCAGCTGCAACTCGCACTCACTCAAAGCGAACAAAGCAAAGGCCTAATGCACCGCGAATCGATGCCCACAAACCACGGTATGCTGTTTCTGTTTAAACAGCCAGAGCCACGTTCCTTCTGGATGCGTAACACCCACATCACTCTGGATCTCGGCTATTTTGATGCCAGCGGACGTTTACTCGAGATACATGCGCTCTACCCCAACGATGAAAATAGCGTCCCCTCCCGCAATCAAAAAGTGCTCATCGCGATAGAGACCAACCGCGGCTGGTTTGCTCGTAACAATATAGTTGCCGGCGCTCAGATTGACCTAGAATCATTGGCACAGGCCGTCAGTCGACGTGGCAAATCCCTCGATAGCTACTCAATTCAGACCGCGCACTAACCATGCCCCAGACTCACAACACAGAAGCGCGCAAGCCACGCACGGAAAAGCTGATCGTCCCTCCCGAAAAGCCAGGCACGCGCCGCAAACGAAGCGCAACAGTCGCCCTGCAACCAGCTCGCCTGCGTGACTATTTTGTGCTCATTGCATTAGTCATCTTGGTATTCAGCCCACTACTGATGTCGGACGTGCTTTGGTCCGACTTCGATTCCATCGAACGCAGCGCCTTTCAGTCGATGGATAGCTGGCAACAGGCATGGACCCTCGACAGCATTCGCCAAAACAACCCGATCGCTATCAGTAGTTACTTTCTCGAACAAGCCATCCCACTGCCCACCGCAACAGTTCACCGAAGCATCAATATTTTACTGCATCTGTTCGCGGCCATCCTGTTCCTCAAAAACCTAGAGACGCTCAAATTTCCCGCCGCGTTTTCAGTCACGCTGATTTTCGCGCTCCACCCGGCCACGATACAGACACTCTTCTGGGCTGGATACCGCACCGAGATCATCGCCTTGATCTTAATATTAAGTGCGCTCTACTTTGGCAACCGCAACCGCAGCGCGCGCGACTACATCGCCACGATTGTACTCACGACCATCGCCTGCTTGGTACACCCAGCCGCATTTGCCATCCCAATTATTCTCGCTCTGGTCATTCTTCAAAAAGAACGATCGGTACATCTCAATTCATTTAATCCCTTACTACCGATGCTCTGCCTCTGCCTCTTTTTAGGGATGTGGATTAATGCCGGAAACGCCAACGTAGCAGGAGTTGATACAGTCAGTCGCACAGAACGGCTCAATCACGCAGGGCAAAACATGGCTCACTTCACCCAGCAGGCGCTCTTGCCTGTAAACAACGCCCTCTTTCATCAATTCGACATCGACGCCATATACGAAACTGGTGTTGGAATGAACTTAATGCCGTTCCTACTATTCGTGCCTTTTTTCATCCTACTCGCTTTTAACATCAAGAAAAAGTGGAGCCGTACGATCCTGCTGGGGCTCTGCAGTTATCTAGCACTCATCGTGTATGGCACCAGTCAAGACGGCCATTTTATTAACGGAACCCTCGCGCACGAAGACCACCACTTATACGTCGCCCTACCGATGATTGTCGCCCTAGTCATTAGCGCGCTCGGTCGCCTTATTTATAGCATGGGCACCGCTGGCAAAGAACTCTGGGTCATGGGATGCTCATTGTTAGTCTTGATTGAAATCACCTTCAGCGCAGCGTTTGCTTATTCGATCGCCGAGCCCACCAGAATGTGGACTGGCATGTCTGAACGCTGGCCGAATGCATGGGAGCCAAAAGCCGCTCTCGTCGATCAGATCGACCTTCACGACAGCCCAGAAGACTCGCTATTCACTAATCTTCAGCTGATCGACATGCTGCAGGATATCCTCGAAAAACGTCCAGACCTTGTCGAGAGGCGCAAGCAACTCGCACGTGCCTTTGTTGCTGAAGGACAGCTTAATAACGCACTGCGTGAATACAAATACATCCTCCGCGATACGCTACCCGACAACGAATTCCTCGAAGAAGCCGCACGTTTTCTGGACAGGGTCGGCCTCTCCTGGGAAGCCACTAAAACAAGAGACGGCATGACTAACACTCAATAATTACCACGCATCTACCCGCTGCGCTTTCTGGGCTTTGCAGGGCAAATTGGCAAACCCGCACCCCCCAACTCAAACTCAAACTCTCAACTCAACTCAACTCTCAACTCTCAACTCTCAACTCTCAACTTCTCCCAAGCTATGACAGATAAGAAAGCACCCGCTCTCGGCACCCTCACTCTACACGCAGGCCACACGCCGGACGCAGAGA
>JBLHTV010000095.1:0-5855 GCA_047627755.1 Lentimonas sp.
CCAACGTCTAACGGCCGCTCTCGATTGAGAAAACCATTTGACAATTCCTCTATTGCAGACGAATTAGCGTACGAATGAAGCGACTCATTTCCAGCGGATGCATCCTGTTAGCGGTTCTTTGCGGGCCTGCCGAACCGTGTTTGCATGCGAGCGACACTAGCCTGCAACAGCCATTTAGTTCATGGGATCAGTTTTCGTTCAAAATCGATGATACTAAATGCCGCATCGGCATCGCCTCGGTGAAGCTCTCAGTGAGCGAGTTAACGCGCAAAGACGGCAACCTAGTTGCCACCTATACAATCATCGTGCCACTGAAACAGTCAAAAAATGACACCGGCCTGATCGTGCTTCCCATTGATCTCACAGTCGATCAGCTACACGAACATGGCGGCATGCTTCGCGGCAAAGCCCACAGCCTCCAAAAAGGAAAAGCGCCCAGCACCATCATTTGCGAAATTGGCCCCAATAACACCAAGAGTATTCAGCTCGAAATCATCACTAGCAAGCGCACCTTGAAGTTCCAGTCGCGCTACACCGTGATCGAAGCGAACGACCAGAGCTAGGCGCCGCGCCGGAACAAACGGCCAACAGGCGGATATCCTGAAGGGGCATCATCTCGATGCCCGCACAACACGAGGGGACATCGCGACGGCAGACCTCCGTCGCGCGCAGCCGGAAAGGCCGCCGCAAGCGACGACGCCACAAAGATTTCCGTCGCGCGCAGGCGCAGGGGCGCAGAGCTAGCAGGTTGTGGACTTGGGCACTTTCCTCAGTTACAGTCTTTTTGTGATATTCCTGTTTTGGTTCGTCTTAGAAAACTCTGCGCCTCTGCGCCTCCGCGGGAGACTCTATCGTGGGGTGCTTGTTGGTCTGCGGCTGCGTGTCGGGCAAGCGATTCACTAGCCTTCCAAAATCACAAAACATAACGCGTACCAGTATATCCCCCAATAGATAGTCTACGCTTGGAATACGATTCTTGGTACAACGCTGTGTTCGACGCGAGCCGGTTGAACCCGATGCCTTCGAGTGCGATCCATCCTAGCCTAAAGCCAGTCGCTGCGAATCCCTCAGCTTTCAGCTTTCTCAAGCCTGTTCCTTCACTTGCCCAGAGGGTACACAGTTCAGTCACCCTTCGGTTCACCATCTTCGAACTGTCGTGCTTCGTCAGCCCTCAGTCCTCAGCTCTAAGCTTTCTCAAGCCTCAGCTCTCTATCAATTCCCCGGCCCCCGCAGAATCAGGCGCACACCATCGAGCCGCAGGTGCGCCTTAGCGATATGCCGCGTCACATCGGTGATTACATTTTCGGCGATCTTAATCTCCTGCTCACGTACATTCGGATTCACCTTACGCAGCTCCTTTAAGCGCTTGGCCTCACCATCCAAGCGCGCATGCGCCTCTGTCATCGCAGTCTGCAGTAAGGTCGATTTCTGCTCGCGCGCATGGCCACGTGCCGCTTTTAGCATTTCCGGCACGAGGGCCTGCAGCAATTCAGGATTCTGCTTCAAACGGAACGCCTCCTCATCACGCGCGTGTTTGTTGACGAACGCATGACCGTAATCTTGCGAGCAATCCTGCCCAGCCATATCGACCACGACTCGCACTGGGGTCGGCGGTAAAAAGCGATCTACATGCAGCCGCGCCGGCGCCACGCTCTCGAGCACAAACACGGCCTCAATTAAAATCGGCGGCGCATCCACCGAGTTGCCGGCCCACACCACGATCGAGCTATTGCCCTTCTCTGAACTCAGCACCAAATCGATCGAGCCACGCACCATCGGGTGATCCCAAGTCAAAAATCCGATGTCCTCCCGCCCCAACGCCCGCTTACGGTCACAGGTCACCACCATGCCCTCTTCCGATAATCCCGGAAAAGAGTCGGTAAACATTTGCCCTGGCGACAGGTGATAGCTGCGATCTTCAATATCTTCGACGGTGACGCCGAAGTGATCAAAGATGCGGTTCATAAATTGATCCAGCGTGCGATCGCCATCTTGCACACGAATATGATCCACCAACTCACTGGCTACCTCTTCGCGGAAGGAGTTGAGCGCAATCAAACGGTCCTGCCCCTGACCCAACTTCGCCTCCAGCTCCTTGCGGAAGCTGCGACTGTCTTCAATCAACGCGTCCGCCTGTTTCAAAATCGCCGGATCGCCCTCGTGATACACCGGCCCGAGCGTGCGAATCGCCGCACCAAATTTTTCCAAATACGCATACCCGCCCTTGAGCGAATGCTCGACACCATCGATGCCTTCATGGTGCCAACGCATCAACAGCTCCGTGCAGCTATGCTCCAAGTAGGGTAAATGCACCTTAATCGTTTCCGTCTGACCAATACGGTCGAGGCGGCCGATGCGCTGCTCCAGTAGTTCTGGATTCAGCGGCAAATCAAACAGCACCAAATGATGCGCAAATTGGAAGTTACGCCCCTCACTGCCAATTTCCGAGCACAGCAGTATCCGCGCGCCCTCCGCTTCGGCAAACCACGCCGCATTGCGGTCGCGCTTCACCAGCGTCAGGTCTTCGTGAAACACCGCCGCCTTTACATTGATCTCTTCGCTCAATGCCTCAAAAATTGCCTGCACCTTTTCCTTGGTGCGGCAAATTAACAGCACCTTCTCTTCGCCCAGTTCGCGCAGCAGATCCGCCAGCCATTTAATCCGCGGCCCATGCCGATAGTCCACCGGCGCCTCAGGCTCAGCAGCGGTCGCATCCAAATCAAACTCATGCAATAAGCGCGCCTGGAGCTCCTCCTCTGAAAGCATCTTGCGCGGGCTAAGCTTTTGCGGCATCGCCTTGCGCTCTGGAAAACCAGTCAACGAGTCACGCGAATTTCTAAAGATCACACGCCCCGTGCCATGCCGATCCACCAACTCGTTCAGCAGCGACTTACCGTCCTCCAAGCGCGTCGCAAATTCGGCATCCGAATACTCCTCAAACACCTCGCGCAAAAATGCACGCTCGGCCTTGGTCAGCTTCGTGCCATTTAGCAACTTGCCTGCCACCGCAGCGACTTTCGTATAGCTCGCTTGCTCTTCCTTAAATTTATCCAGATCAGGGTAGCGCTCTGGATCGAGCAGACGCAGGCGCGCAAAGTGCCCCTCGGCGCCGAGCTGTTCGGGCGTCGCCGTCAATAGCAGCAGACCATGGCTCTTGCGGGTCAGCGCCTCGACCAGTTGATACTCAGGGCTCACCACTTCCGGCGTCCATTCGAGGTGGTGGGCCTCATCGACCACCAACATATCCCACTTCGCATCGGTCGCATGCTTGGCCCAGCGCTCGTCCGCCAGCAGCGTGCTGATACTACAGATCACTAACTGCTCCGACATAAACGGGTTCGCTTCCAGCTCGGAATCTAGAATCGACTGACAGCGGTCGGCATCAAACAAATGGAACCACAGATTAAAACGCCGCAGCAGTTCGATGAACCACTGATGCACCAACGACTCTGGCAACACGATCAACATGCGCTCCGCGCGTCCCGTTAAATGCAGGCGATGCAAAATCAAACACGCCTCAATGGTCTTACCCAACCCCACTTCATCCGCCAACAACACGCGCGGCATGTAGCGATTCGCCACTTCTGCAGCGATGTAAAGTTGGTGCGGAATCAAGTCGATCCGGCCACCCGTAAAGCCGGCCACATCCGACTTACGCATCGCATGTTGGCGTGCAATCGTCTCGTAGCGCAGCGCAAAGGCATTGGACTGATCGATCTGTCCGCCGATCAAGCGATCCTCTGGCTTGCTGAAGCTGATAGTATCCGCTAGCTCCGCCTCCGGCACCTCCACGCCACCGCCGACATAGATCAGCAGGCCCTCCTCATCCCGCACCGACTCGACCAGCACAGTTGCGCCGCTTTGCGAGTGAATCGAATCGCCCACGCGAAACTCGACCCGCTTGATCGGCGCATTGGCCGGTGCATACAAGCGCGCCTCGCTAGCCGCGGTAAAAATGAGCCGTATTTGGTGCCGTGAAACCGACTCCAATATGCCGAGCCCGAGTTCCGGTTCTGTCTCGCTGATCCAGCGCTGTCCGATCTTAAAATCTGCCATCGCGGGAAAATCGACCAGCGAAGAGCCCTTGTCAAAGGGAAGATTTGAAAACTCGCGCACTGATGAGATCGTGCCGCCGTTGCTTGCAAGGTCGGGCTCAAATTATCCTAGAAAGAGTAGTCAGAATCCAGAAGACAGCACCCAAGGGCATAATAAATATCAGAGTTGAACAGCAATGAGTTATAAAACATCTCGCTTCACCTTCCGAGAGCAACGACAATCAACCGAAGGGCGAAGCCAAATGGCGAGAGGCGGTTTCGCTGCAAGTTTCTGATTATCAGTGACTGGCTACTGTTCTCGGGGTTCTTCGCTATTTTTAATGGTTAGGGCACTCAGTGCTCTGACTTTTAACCACCCGCTGCGCTGGAGGCACGGAGAGACGGAGGAGGCTTGCTTGTCATTAGAAATTTAAAACTCTCATTATTTATGAATGAATCACTTATTGAAGAAGAACTGACGAAGGAGATCATTGGTGCTGCAATTGAGGTGCATCGCTATTGGGGACCGGGTCTTATCGAAAGCATCTACGAAAAGAGCTTGAGAAGCGGGCTATCCCATTTAAGCGACAATTAAAACTGGAGTTGAATTACAAAGGCGTAGTGCTGGATGAGGACTTTCGCCTGAATCTCATCATCGCGGATAAAGTTGTCGTTGAGTTAAAAGTAGTTAAAGAACTCGCACCTATTTTCGACGCCCAGTTGTTAACTTATATGCGGCTGACGGACTGCCGGGTGGGACTGCTAATGAATTTTAATGTGCCCGTCTTGAAAGATGGAATCAAGCGTCTCGTCCTGTAATTCTAAGTCAATCACTCCTCCGTGTCTCTGTACCTCCGTGGTGAAATTCTCCGGTCTGGAATCTCAAGCCATTCCTCTTCTCAGAGGTAATTGAGTGTTCCGGTTTTCATTGATCCACTAAAAATAGCGAAGAACCGTTCTCGGACTTTTATTATGCCCTTGGGTGCCGACTTCTGACGGAGCAAAGCGTAGATGGTGAAACCATTTAGGTTTATACGCAGCGAGCGGGTTCACCCAGCGATACTGATGAAAGTCTCAGCAGAATAGCAGATTGGAAAAGGGTAAATGAAGGACGGCGACTCGCCAAATATACATGCATACAATTAAGCACCCTCACCTCGCTTAGACGTTTTACGGATGATTTACCGATGACTTTTCGCGCGGCCAGTAAGCCTGCATCCCAGTGTAGATGAGCCACAAAGCAGAAATGGTAAAATCAAAATTTTGCACCAGCGCCTTGCTTAATTCGGGGTTACCAAGAGGGTATTGACATCACTTATACTGATCTTTCTAGTTACAAACGGTTCGTGCGATGCACAAAACCAATGCCTTCTTTTATTTATGAAAAAACATATTTTTAGATGCCTGCTGACTTTCTACCTGGTTTTTTTATCGGGGTGCGCAGTCTCCAGCTATAAATCACAAAACCCACAGGCAGACAAAGCACTTGCGCAACAATTTGCAGAGAAAACAGTTAAAATCGCAATGGGAGACTTACATCTCCCCGATCAATATTGCGCCTGGATTCGTCCGAGCGCGCACTACTCAGATGCAACTCTTCATGAGCTACTTACCCGAAAATTCTTCGGAGAAGAAGAAGCCAATAAACTTAAATTGTCTGGGGACATCGTCAAAAACTCCCCGCTCACCATTCAATCTTACAAAATACTCAAGTCGACGATCTCTACCCCAAGAGACGGGTGGCATGTCGTGACCTTAAAGACAGAATTAATCACCGCGCCTAATCACAAGGCAACGGCAGACTTTAGAATCATCGTCACT
>JBLHTV010000096.1:0-5812 GCA_047627755.1 Lentimonas sp.
TGATTGATTGAGGGCTCAATAAAATGACCCGAAACGCAGGATTGATTGGATTTCGATTGACCCGAAATGGTGATTTGGCAGATACATGGCGCATGGAAATTAAAACACCAGTCGACGTAAATGCCATCCCAGCAGATGCCCAAATAACAGCAACAGGCCTCGCCTCGAAAGTACTCCAAGCGGGCACTGGTTCTGAATCGCCTGCGGCTGCTGATACCGTGACGGTGCATTATAGTGGTTGGACCACCGATGGGCAGCTGTTTGATAGTTCAGTGAAGCGTGGCGAATCTACCAGTTTTCCACTCAATCGCGTGATCAAGGGTTGGACTGAAGGGCTGCAACTGATGGTCACAGGTGAGAAGCGTCGTTTCTGGATTCCTGCTGAGCTCGCTTATGGAGAGAATGCGGGAGGTGGACGCCCGAGTGGACTGTTGGTATTTGATGTGGAGCTGCTCGAAATTCAAGCAGCACCAGAGTCCCCGAAGACGCCAGAAGATGTCGCAGCTATTCCTGATAGCGCTGAAGTGCGTGACAGTGGATTGGCTTCACGGGTATTGATTGCTGGCACTGGCAGTGAGCATCCGACGAAGGAGAGTATGGTGACTGTGCATTACAGTGGTTGGACGCTGGATGGTCAGCTGTTTGATAGCTCGGTGCAACGTGGCGAGCCGACTACTTTCGGCCTGTTCCAAGTGATTGCAGGTTGGACTGAGGGGGTGCAACTGATGGTTGCAGGTGAAAAGCGTCGTTTCTGGGTCCCAGGTAAGCTCGCTTATGGTGACAGTCCACAAGGTGGTGCGCCCGGCGGTATGCTGGTTTTCGATGTCGAGTTAATCAAAATCGGTAGTTAGTCGATTCGAAGTCGTATGATTTATTCAGCAGCCTCCCTTAGTGGAGGTTGTTTTGCTATTAGAGAAGAAGAACACTTGAGTTTGGTGGTCGGATCTTAAAACTGCACAACATGATTAAATCTCGTTTCTCAATTCTATTATGTGCTTTATCTATTCTGTTGCTTGCTGCGTGCAGCATGACTGAGACTGCCACACCCGAAGCAGTTAAACCCAGTTTGTCAGCGATTCCCGTTGTGCAGCCAAAGGTCGAAGCTCCTGCAGCACTCGCTGCCGTGCCGTCTAAGGTCGTTAAACCTCTAGTCGCTGATGCCGAGCCTGCTCGAGTTAGAGACGTCGATATTGTGCTGCGCACCTCTAAGGGAGACATCGAGGCGACATTGTTTGCGACCAAGACACCTGTAACGGTGGCAAATTTTCTCAATCTCGCGAAGCGTGGTTATTACGATGGTCTGACGTTTCACCGTGTGATTCCTAATTTCATGATTCAAGGTGGCGATCCGACCGGCACAGGTCGCGGTGGGCCAGGCTATAAATTTGAGGATGAGATTCATCCAGCGCTGCGGCATACTCAGGCAGGTTTGTTTTCGATGGCCAATGCGGGGCGTGGTACCAACGGCAGCCAGTTCTTTGTTACACATAATGCCACGCCGTGGCTTGATGGAAAGCACACGATCTTTGGTAAGGTGACGAAGGGGCAGTCAGTCGTCGATGCGATCCAACAAGGTGCAACAATCAATAGTATTGATGTATTGGGCTCTACGGACGCACTCTTCCTAGAACAAAAGCAGCGTATCGCTCAATGGAATACTGCGTTAAATGCGCAAGGGCTGTAGTGCAACTGCGTTGTTTCAACGATAAAGTATATTATCAGCCATCGATGTGATTGACTGTGCTCGATTTAATTCGGCTGCCGTTGTTGGAGTGGGTGCTTTACTTGTGTCGAAGCGATTGACGTGTGTGCAGGACATAGGTTAATTCTTTTTAATATGGAATTAAGCACGAAATATGCCGCAGTGATTGCGTTAATTGATCAGGCCAATGCTGCAGACCCGACCTCAATTGAGTATCAAGGTGAGAGTTATCCGAAAGAGGTGCTCTATGCTGGGCGCCACCTAGCGTGGGCCTTACGCCTGCAACCAAACGCGGCTGAGTGCTTGCGCATTGCTGCCAAAACGCAGCATATTTGTCGCTGGGAGAGTCCACGGTCGGACTATCCGATGAATCGCGTCGGCTATTTGAAATGGCGAGAGGATTTGAAGCATTTTCATGCTAAGCGAGCTGGGATGTTAATGGCAGCGGCGGGTTATGATCCTGTAAGTATCGAGCGTGTGCAGTCGTTGAATCTAAAAAAGGGGATTAAGACAGACGCTGACTGCCAAACCTTGGAAGATGCGCTTTGTCTGTCCTTTCTAGAACTCGGCTTCGATGATTTGATCGCGAAGTATGCTGAAGCTAAGGTTCTGAGCATCTTGCAGAAGACTGCCGTGAAAATGAGTGAGGCGGGTCGTGCCCTAATCGGCACCATTGAGTTCTCCAAACCGGGGCAGCAGATTTTGGCACAGATTTAAGTTTGCCTCAGCGCAAATTGCGCGGATCAAAAGCCTTGATCTGCAACAGTCGTGCTTTCGCAATAACTGATAAATCCCGCTGCAATGCGACTCGGAGGGGGCGCTTCCGTGCAGACCGCAGTGGTATGGCGCACTGGCAATACCTATCCTGTGAAGTGCCGGTGAATCATAAAAAAGCCACCCTGCGACTGGGTGGCTTAAAACTATTTGGCAGGCTCACTGCGATTTAAATCCGGACAGAAAGAAACAAAACTTTAGCGCTAGAACTAGGCTATGAGCTTAGTAAGCAAAAAAAAGCGCAGCAATGGAGCTGCGCTCTGGGCGTCAAGTGCCTAAGAAGGCATTCACATTGTTCTCGAAGCTTATGATGCTTCGCGAGCCTTGAGTTGCTTGTTGAGCTTCTTGTAAAAGCTCGGGCCGTGGATTTCACGCATCATCTTACGGCGATGCTCGACTGCCATTTTGAAGGACTTCTTCTCGCCATACTTTTTGATTGAGAAAGAAGTGCACTTTTGCAATCCAGGCTCTGGGCGCCAACTGACTGAGTAGCACTCGTGCTTCGTGCCGTTGGGGCCGACCTTGGTGGTGCGGGAAACGCCAAGCTCACCAGTGGTGTTACGCGAATCGGATATAACAATCCGGCGTTGGCGTGGTTTTTTAGGAATGGCTTCAAGTTCCTCGTTGAGCTCGTCGCGATATGCTTTCGCTAGTTTCTGAGCCTTGCCCTTGCCACCCGACTTGCGGTCGCTGAAGAGTTTTGAGTAGGTTTTGCCATTACGATAGCCGCGGACGAACCATCCGTGAGTTGAACCGGAGTCGATGCGACTGATGCCTTTATTTACTTTTGATCGTGCCATGATGAATAGGGGGATAATATTTAATGTAGTGCTTAAGGGAGCAACTATAACGTATGAATAGAGAGTGAATTTTCAAATGAAAAGACAAGAAACTCGCGGTTATAAAAACAGCGGCAATCAGCAACTTGCATAGGCGTGATTCTAATGCAAGTTTATGCAGCTAATTTATATATTTTTTTTAGTGGCTCCAAATTCTAGGTTAGCTAACTGAATCGCAATTACTTATGCTCCACCATTACTATGGTCATCCTTTTAAATTAATCAATCGGATCAGTTTTAAGTAGTTTGTATCAGTCCTAACTAACGCGCAGGTGTTAAATCGCTTGGTGGGTCACTATTTGGTGTAATTTTTGATCCGTTTTTGAATGGTATAGAATTTGCCTATATCAGGGACATGCTTAGCTTGGGTGGATGAATCAAGATGTTGACATTAAAATTTGTGGTATGACGCGTGAGGAAGACGTCGAGTTGGCGTTGTCGTTGGGGGCAAATTTCCTCGGTTTCATTGTGTATCCGCAATCGCCGAGGGGTATTACCCTAGAGAGGGCGGTGGCGCTGGCTGCCTCTGTGCCTGCGGGCCAAAGTGTGATCGTCGATGTGGAGACGGCTCCAGATGATTTATTGCGCTATCGCGATGCCGGCTTTGGTCGTTTCCAAATTCACGCAAGCTTGCCGATTGCCGAGGCGAGGGTGGCGCGGTGGTCTGAAATTGTGTGCCGTGATCGTTTGTGGTTGGCCCCGAGAGTCGCGCCGACGGATGTTTTTCCGGAATCCGTGCTGGAGTATACTGATATAGTGGTGCTCGATACGTTTTCTAAGGATCAGGTCGGTGGTACTGGGCATACGGGTGATTTTGCGCGATTTGCTAGCCTGAAGCACCAGTATGAGGACACGCAGTGGATGCTTGCTGGTGGACTGTCTCCGTCGAACGTGCTCGATGCGCTGGTGCACTCCACTGCCAGTCGTATCGATGTCAACAGTGGTGTCGAGACTGCTCCAGGCGTCAAAGACCCTGAAAAGCTGCGTGAGCTTTTCCGAGTGGTGCGTGGGGCGTAACGCTGGTGCCGTTCACTTACTTGATTGGATGGCGGCCGAGCGTGCCAACTAGTGTCGTGGTATAGTGCTTCGAACTGACGCGCGCGAGTTCTTGCTCGGCGGCAGTGAGCTTTGATTTAATCTTGAGGCGGGTTGCAACACCGGTGTGCGACTTTTTTGTGAGGAAATGTTTCAGGTAGTCGACATGTCCGGTCCAAGACCTGATGTCTTGCGCCTGCTGACTTTCTAGACGGGCCTGATACCAATCGCTATTGAGCATTGACTCACGAGTGAAGCGACTGCGCACGGCATCGGAATCAAGACCTTGGCCTTCGTAATCGCCGTAAGCCATGATATGCAGCAGGGCCTTCAGTGGTGGGCATGCGTCCTCGATCGATCCATCAGCGAAGTAGTTTAGTGCCGCTTCCTGATGGGCTGCTATGATGGTTTTCATGCCGGTGACGAAGGTTTCGATATCTTGCAGCTCAGGTTGGAGCATCTCTTTATTGAGGACGGTCTCAGGATTATTAAAGACGCGGCCGAAAAAGATGCGGACAAATTTAGCCGTGATACGATAGCCGATACGGCTAGCTTGGATGTGTTCGCCCTTGTGCTCAAAGTCTTGTACTTGTTCCAGGTGGCCATGCTCGATTAGGAATTTAGGATCCATTTCGTGAGGCTTCATGCGGCACCAGATCTCTGGAACGAGCAGGCTGATGTCATGGTCGACTCGATAGTTCGGACCGACGTAACCAGCTGCGGTGATGAATGCGGGTTGCTCAGTTGCCAAATAGGAGACCAGCGCGTTGTTTAAATCGTATATCGGCAGCAGGGCGTTGAATGGACCCTTTGTCAGAGCACCTTCCGAGCCTGCTCCTGTGGTGGAGGGCGATTTCCCAGTGATGCTGGCAATGAATTCTATGAACAGCTCAGGAAGCTGCATGTGATGAATTGGGCTATTCACGCACAGCGGCATGACGCCGGGTTCAGCTGGGTTGTTACGTCGACCGGGGAGGATGGCTGTGACCGGCCGGAGCACTGGCGAATGCGCATCTTGGCGACGGTATAGGCGCGAGCTGATGTCTGCCAGATAGACCGCACGCTGGTCGCGTAGATCAGGACGGACTTGCAGGTAACGTGGATTCTTGGTCGGCTTGCCATCGACGATTCGTGGATTTGCGTTGGTCGAATAATAGTCTGGTGACGGATTGGCATGGAATTCACGGATCATACCTTGCATCGGCTCGGTATATTGGCCGAAGCGAATTGCGTCTTCGATCTCTTCGGTCGCATCTTCACGGTCAAGCGGCTCGTAGTTACTGAGGAAGCTACCAGCCGAGCTGAGGTCGATTTCGGTCTGCTTGTCGTAGCCGCGGATAATTGCGTCGTCTGGGCGTTGGAAGAAACGGTATTCGCAATTGTGCACGAATTTAGCCGATTGTGTATTCCAGTGCGGAGGAAGATGCTTGAGGTTCTTAGTCGGTGCCACGACGGAAGCAGT
>JBLHTV010000097.1:0-5812 GCA_047627755.1 Lentimonas sp.
GAAGAGACGACGTACTGAGTCGCCGTCATTCTGGTAATTTTTGGCTGCATTGATACCACCTTGCGCTGCAATACTGTGCGCACGCCGTGGACTGTCTTGATAACAGAAGCAAGAGACGTTGTAGCCTTGCTCTGCAAGACTCGCCGCAGCAGCGCCACCAGCAAGACCGGAACCGACTACGATCACGTTGTACTTACGCCGATTTGCTGGATTCACCAGCTTCATTTTAAACTTATGGTTCGACCACTTATCAGCGAGTGGTCCTTCAGGAATGTTTGAATCTAGATTCATTAGTATTCAGTGCTATTAGTGAAGTTGTTTGACGATCACTTCACCAGCTGCAACAGCTGGAGCAGTCATTTTAAGTATGCCAGTCAAGGCTGCGACCGGGATCACTGCGAAACCAAGAAAAACGACCACACCATATGAGAGTGCGAAACGATCCAGCCGTGCACGCCAGAGTTGGTTGCGCAGGCCGACGGTTTGAAACATACTGCTCACGCCGTGAGTTAGGTGCATGCAGAGCAAACCAGTCGCGATGATATAAAAGGCCGAAACCCACCAAACGTGGAAGCCAGCAATCATCATGTCGTTGACATTAAAAGTCATTACCACTTCACCGTTGTTCATCACTGGCTTGCCGCCCTTGATCAGCGCGACATCGGCGATCTGCTCATCATACTCCTTGCCTGGAATAATGCGAGCCGTGTAGTGCGCGATGTGGAAGGTAATGAAGGCGAGCAAGATTACACCGCTCATACGCATCGTCTTGGCAGCATAGGTCGCCTGCACCGATTTTTTCTGCGCGTAGCCCTGTGGACGCGCCTTGCGATTGTCTAAAGTAAGCGAAATCGCGGCCCAGATGTGTACCCCGATACAAGCCAGCAGAAACAACCGAATCCCCCAGAGCATTGCCACTGGCATGACATGGTGCAGCTTGTAAGCGTATGCGTTAATGACATCAGGTCCCAAAAAGATCTGCAAATTGCCTAACATGTGCCCAAGCACAAACAAAACAAGAACCAGACCGGTGAGGGCCATTAAAATTTTTCGACCAATGGTCGATTTTAGAAAGCTACACAGTGCGTACATAATCTTCTACGTTTAATAAACATACGAAGGCTAAGATCCGATGCAGGATTTTCAAACTTCTACCTTCAAAAAGCCCTTTTATTAGCACGACTAATCGGCGTGATTAACAACGGTAAGTATACAGAAAACTTTGCTCGCACGATTTATGCTGCAAAACCGACAAATATGAGCAGCCTACGGCTAGAAAAATAAATCTAATTCAAACCTCCCGCAAAAGAAGTTCCGCTTATTGCCAAGCTTCTTTTAAAGATTCGCCTAAATAGGGTTGCCAACCCAAAAGGGCAATCAATTGAATGCGAGTCGAAGGCAGGGCAGCAAACGCAAGCTTTCCATTTTTTATTATGACGCAGTCAAACAGCATGAAGTACATTTTTGTCACCGGTGGCGTGGTTTCCTCGCTCGGCAAAGGACTCACCGCCGGTGCTCTTGGAGCCCTACTCGAACAACGCGGATTGCGAGTGCGCATCCAGAAATTCGATCCGTACTTAAATGTGGACCCCGGCACCATGAGCCCATTTCAGCATGGCGAAGTCTATGTGTTGGACGACGGCGCAGAAACCGACCTAGACCTCGGCCACTACGAGCGCTTCACCTCCGGAAAGCTCAGCAAGCTCAACAACCTCACATCAGGTCAAGTTTACGAGCGAGTCATCAAGAAGGAACGCCGCGGCGACTATCTCGGCGCAACCGTGCAAGTTATCCCACACGTCACCAACGAAATCAAACAACGCATCTACGACGGCGGCAACGAGGACGTCGATGTGCTTATCACTGAACTGGGCGGTACCATCGGTGATATTGAAGGCCTGCCCTTTCTCGAAGCGATGCGCCAATTCGCCCTCGAAGTCGGTCGCCAAGATGTGTTGTTCCTACACTGCACACTGCTTCCCTACTTGAGAGCGGCTGGCGAACTGAAGACCAAGCCCAGCCAGCAGAGCGTCGCCAAACTTCGCGAAATTGGTATCCAATGCGACATCCTAGTCTGCCGCACCGAAGAGCCGATGACCGATGAGATGCGCCAAAAGCTCTCCATGTTCTGTAACGTGCCGATTAAATCGGTCATTGAAGAGCAAGACGTCGAGACCTCGATCTACGAACTACCACTCGCACTCAAAGCAGAAAACCTCGACGACTTGGTCATCGAGCATCTGAGACTCGATGCCCCCGATTGCGACATGAAGATTTGGCACGACGTGGTGCGTCGCCTCAAAGCGCCCAGCCACAAGGTCGAAATTGGCGTCGTCGGTAAATACATCGAGCTGCAAGACGCTTACAAATCCGTTTACGAATCAATCGTTCACGCAGGGATCGCTAACGACACCGCGGTGCAAATCGTCCGCCTCGACGCAGAAGAGATCGAACAAGATCCTAAGAAATTCCTTGGCTCACTCGATGGCATTCTGATTCCTGGTGGCTTCGGTGACCGTGGCACTGAGGGGAAAATAGCTGCTGCTCAGTACGCCCGCGAAAATAATGTGCCTTATTTCGGCCTCTGCCTAGGGATGCAAATCGCGGTGATCGAATATGCGCGCAATGTCGCAGGCTTGGAAAACGCTAATAGCTCTGAGTTTGATCCGCAGACGCCGCATCCAGTAATCACCATCATGGCAGACCAAAAAGAGCTCACCACCAAGGGCGGCAACATGCGCCTCGGCTCCTGCCCTTGCAAGCTCACCAAAGACAGCTTCAGCTTCGACGCCTACGGCACTGAAATGATTAATGAGCGTCACCGCCACCGCTTTGAATTTAATAACGACTACCGCGAGCAACTCGAATCCAAAGGCCTACGTGTCGGAGGCATCAACCCTGAGCGCAACCTTGTCGAAATCGTTGAAATCGCTGAGCACCCATGGTATGTCGGGGTGCAATTCCACCCGGAATTCAAATCTAAGCCGCACGCAGCGCACCCACTTTTTGCTAACTTTATTGCAGCCGCGCTGAAGTACAAAAAGTAGCCATGCGTTTGCTGCCGAGCGCACTCACACTCCTCACGCTACTTATCGCAGGTTGTGCAAGCACGCGTGCCCCACAGCTGTATCTCAGTCACTTCGGCTTGAAAGAACCAGAAGTTAAAGACTTCGAGGCCTGCCGCTCCTTCGGTTGTCGCCAGCTCTCGCAACTCTCCTATTCCGAGTCCGAATGGCAAAGCATCTGCGCCCTGTTTGAACCTGCACCACAGAGGCCAGCCGAAGAACGCGAACGCCTGCTGGTCGCCGTCGCGGCGATGGAGACCATCATCGGCGAGAAAAACGGCACCTCCGCAGACAATCCGAAAAACCAACGCCACGCCAGCACAGGACCTCAACTCGACTGTATCGCGGAAGCCGCCAATACCACAGTCGCACTCATACTCCTCGACCAAGAAGGCCTCATCCGCCATCACCACATCAGCTACCCGCAGCACCGCGGCTTCGCTCACCTGCGATTTCCGCATAACACCGCCGCAGTCATCGAAAATGGCACGGGTGATCACTACGCGATCGATTCTTGGTTTTTCGCCAATGGCGTCAAACCGGTCTGTGTGCCCGTCTCCGAATGGAAAGCCGGCTACGACCCTAGCAAAAAATAGCTTCATCGTGATTTACCAGGGTAGAGATACTGATCAGTAATAAGCCACGCAGAAAAACTGACCATTCAACCAACAGAACCAGGATGCGCCCCGGTTAATTTGAGATGAGGGCGGGTTCCCACTCCCTCGCCTCCCACTGATTGACGATGAACCAAAAAAAATCGCCCACTAGGGTTGAGATCAAAGCCAGCCGTGCTAACACTGTTAGCCATGGATCATTATAATTACCAACAAAGTCTCAAAACCATCTGGACCGACTCAGTCGCTAAATTCACAGCCGGCCACCAAAAGCCCGCAGGCTTCCTCGACGACGCAACACTCGCCGAACTCGCCACCTACGGGCTCAACCTGATGGATGTCTTCGACTACGTGGAAGACTTCGTCGGCCGCGGCGATCCGAGCTTTGAAATCTTCCTTACCATTTGCGAGGCCCGGCGCGACTACTTCCTAACCAAGCAAAATGGCTGCCTCTCAGAGAAACGCCTCGATTCTAGCACCCTCCCAGCTAAAGACTCCGAAGTGCGCGGCATCGCCTGGCTCCCCCGCATCATGCCGAAAGTCATCGCCAAGCTGCGCGGCGAACTCCCCTCCGAGACCATGTATGGCTGTGGTGGCGACCGAAGTTTCTTCAAAGCCAACAATATCCATCCTGCAGAATTTCTTCGCGTCGCATGGGCCTACGAAAACGAACCCGAGGAGCTCATCGATTGGGTAGTGGCACGTCGTGCGAGCTGACACGTTAAAAGATTTGGGCGACTCGCCGACGTCGATTCAACAAAGTGGGCGAGTTGTCTTCACTCCTTTACATAAATACCGGCCGAACATACAATTAAGCTAAATTCGGTGTTGAAAGATCGATGTTTAACGTTCGATTATCAGATAGATGGATAAATTAGCCGAGATCATGGCCGCTAAGCGGCACGCCCTACGCAACCAGATCCGCCCAATTCGGGATTCGGAACTCTCTCGTCTCGCCGACATGCATTGCCACGGCGGCAGCTTCCTCAAAGCCCTCGCCCGTAACGACCGCCTCTCGGTAATCGCCGAGATCAAGCGCAAGTCGCCTTCGGCTGGTGAAATTTCGGAGGCCAGCCTAAATGCGGTCGACCAAGCGCGTAAATATATAAACGCCGATGCCGACTGTTTGTCGATCCTCACGGATATGGATTATTTTGGAGGCACCCTCCAAGACCTCTGGGATATCGTCGAATTCCTCGAAGTTCACAAACGCAAGGTGCCCTGTTTACGCAAAGACTTTATGGTGCACCCAGTGCAAGTCGTCGAAGCCGCTGAGGCCGGCGCATGCTGCATTTTAATCATCGTGCGCGCACTCGCAGACGACGAGATAAAGGCGCTGCGGGACGCGGCTGGACTGGCTGGACTCGACGCTCTTTACGAAATCCACGAAGAGCGAGAACTCGAAAAAGCACTCAAGTTCGACCCAAAAATTATCGGTGTTAACAACCGCGACCTCAAGCGATTCAAGACTGACCTAGCCGTATCCGAATTACTGATACCACAGATCCCTGACGATATCATTAAAATCAGCGAAAGCGGCATTTTTGACATTGAAGATGCCGAACGCGCTAGCGAATGCGGAGCCGATGCGATCCTCGTCGGCGAAGCCCTCATGCGCTCCGAAGACACTGATAGATTGATCGAAGCGTTTCACAACGCTTAAGAGAGTATAAAGGTGTTAAAGTAGAAAAGTAAGAAAGTAAAAAGTGAGAAAGTAGAAAAGTGAGAAAGTAGAATCCACCACCTTCATACTTGAACACCTTCCCACCTTCATACTTTTATACCTTTATACTTTTCCGAATAATGCCACTAAGTCCCAAACAAACCCGCGCGCTGCTTAATGAGCTAGCGCATTTCCCAAACAAAAAGCTGGGACAAAATTTCCTCGTCGATGGTAACATCGTGCGCAAGTCGGTCGAGATGGCGGATATCGGCGCCAGCAGCCATGTCGTCGAAGTCGGCCCGGGGCTCGGCACCCTCACTCGCGCCATTCTCAGCACCGGAGCAACTGTCTGGGCAGTGGAGCGCGACAGCACCCTCTCCGAGCACATCCGTGCGAATGTCCTGCCTGAGCAACCAAACTTACACCTGATCGAAGGCGATTGCCTCGACTACCCGCGTGCTGAGCTACCC
>JBLHTV010000098.1:0-5799 GCA_047627755.1 Lentimonas sp.
CTCTGGTACATGACCCTTCGATGTTTTCACTGGGTTGGGATTTCGCCGTTCGGGGTGTAAGACCACGTGCAACACCACACCATCAAAATTGGCGTCGCGCTCATGCTGATGACTGTGCCAATCCGATATATTAAAATGCACCTCCACGTCGCCGACAATTTCAACACCATCGAGAATCAGGCGCGCTTCTCTAAAATCGGGCCCCTCTTGTAAATTCCACCGACCAGGATCTTTCACTTCGAGTGTCTTGCCCGAAACCGTCTGCAACCCCGCCATTGCATAATCCTGCCGCAACCAGACCTTTTGCACCACCCGCTCGGTTAAAATGAACGGCCCGTAAAGCCCCTGAATTTCTTCGACATGATTAGTCTGCATAGAAATAGAAGTAATAACAGCGCGACCGTAAGCAAGCGGGATCGAAACATTCTTACGCTCATTAACAAAGCTTACGAACTAGCTATTACTTGGGTACTTAGGCACTCCAAAGGGAGTAAAACTGGTCGACCCTCAAGATCATCCGCCTCAGGACGGACACTTATACACATAGCATCGACGACAAGGTCGATGCTCACCACAGCTCAGGCTGAAATCATCCGTCTTACCACCAATGCTATGCAGAATTTAAAACCACCACCCCGTCACAAATCAATATCGAGACCGTTCTTCCACTCTGAGGCGTTTGCCTTGCGGCGTCGCTGCGCATCTTGGATGAGGCGTGCACCGCAAGCACGTGCCCAAGCAAAAAGTTCCTCTGCATCCATCGCCATCGCTCCGTTAGCTCGAATCGACTCACGTACCATATTATCCTGACTCACCACCGTGACGCGCGCCGGGTTCGAAACACGAGCCACAATTCGCTCAATCACGCCATCGGCCGACAGCCCCGCCGGCGCATAGATCCATTCGAAGGTCTTTTTACCAAATGGATGATCCACTTCGAGCGAGGTATTGCGACTATCCAAAATCAACGCAGTGCGCACTCCCTCCGCATCGTGAATCGGGGCAACCATCTCAGTCAACCGATCGCGCGCCGCATCTAAATTCCCACGCAGCACCTCGCGCAGCTCATCCGTCGCATAAATTACATTATACGCGTCAATCAGCAGGTAACGTTCTTCAAGCATCAGACAGAATACCATACAACAGAAAAGCTAGGTCAACGCTCCAAACAATAATCAATGCTCTTAGTGACACCGACATGGCTACGCCATCTCCAACAGACGTCCGTACTGCCTGTGATTAACAGGCAAGGCCGAAGTCTACCGAAAATGAACGGGCAAGAATGCCTTCGTCACAAATAAAGCGCCTCTCATCTAAGCTGAATCGCGAATTGATTTAACCACAGAATGCCACCACAGTACGTCTTATTCGTTATGAAACCGATCCAATCCATCACCTTTGCTGTTAACTCATCCAAGCCTGGGGCTGCCGCCGTGGCGGAGAGCCTCGCCGCGCTGGCTGAGCGTGAAGGGGTGACGACACACATTTTAAAAGGATATCCGCTCACCGCCGATGCCCTGATTGGACAAGACCTGTGCTGTGCAATTGGCGGCGATGGCACACTGCTCGGCGTTCTGGATGCAGCGCTCGAATCCGGATCCGCCGTGCTTGGTATTAACCTCGGCAAGCTCGGCTTCCTCGCCACCTTCACCGAAGCCGAGGCGGCAAGAGATCTACCCGCACTCATCCAAGGGAAATACTCGATCGCCGAACGCTCGATACTGAGCTGCACAAATGCAAAAGGTCACTGCATCTATGGGCTGAACGACGTCGTCATCAAAGAAACTCAAGGCAGCGGGCTGATCCGCCTCTGCGTTTCCGCCAACGGCAATCCGGTATCGGAGTATCACTGCGATGGCCTCATTTTTTCGACTCCGACCGGCTCGACGGCCTATAACCTCTCTGCCGGCGGCCCGATTATCGGCCCGAAAGTTAGCGCCATTGCGATGACGCCGATTTGCCCGCACACCTTTGGTAATCGTTCAGTTATCTTTGACCACTCAACCCAAATCAAAATCGAAAGCGGTGAGCCCGGTCCCAGCCCTCGCATCACCATCGATGGACGCGTACGTTTCGAACTCAATGGCAACTTCCCAATCGAAGTGACTGTGGCCGAAAAGAAATTTCGGCTCATGCAAAACCCAGATCACTCGCACTTCGCGATCGTCCGCGACAAGCTCAATTGGGGCGGGCCAGCAGTTCGCTAGCTGGAGGGCACTGCTCCGTCATTGCCGCCATTCAAAGTCAGCGTAGCGAGCGGGTTTACCCCGCGATCCTACTCCTACTCTTACTCTTACTCTTACTCTTACGCCTACTCTTACTCTTACCGTCATTGCCGAATTGAGAAAGGCGCATGAACCAATCCACGGCGGAAACGACGGAGCGTTTCCCTCCAAAAAGTGCCCCCTCAGCTCTCTAGTCTCTAATAGTGAACATCCTCGGAAATATTCCTCCCAGTCAGCGCCAAGCCTGCACACAGGTTGCTGAATTACTCAAAGCAGCCGGTGGACGCGCCTTGCTTGTGGGCGGTTGCGTGCGTGATGGCTTGCTCGGAATTCCCGCCAAGGATGTCGACATGGAAGTGTATGGACTCAACGCGGACGAGGTCGAGCGCACCCTCAAAAAGACATTTCGACTCGACACTGTGGGCCGCGCATTTGGTGTGTTTATCATTAAGGGGCACGACATCGACCTCGCCTTGCCCCGCCGCGAGTCCAAGAGCGGGCCGAAGCACACCGATTTCGTCGTTGAAGGCGATCCCAGTATGTCGCCTAGAGAAGCCGCCTCGCGACGTGATTTTACCATCAATGCCATCAGCATTGACCCGCTCACCGACGAATTACTCGACCCTTACGACGGCGTGACAGACCTCAATGCCCGCCGCCTGCGCCACGTCTCCGACGCCTTCAGTGAAGATCCGCTGCGCGTGTTACGCGGCATGCAGTTCATCGCCCGCTTCGATCTCGAAGCGGCGCCCGAGACGATCGCACTCTGCCGCGAGCTCTCGCCCGAGCACCTGCCCTCCGAACGTCTTTGGGAAGAATGGAAAAAGCTCTTCCTTAAGGGCGCGCAGCCATCAAAAGGTTTACTCTTCCTACAAGCCTGCAACTGGCTGCAATACTTCCCAGAAATTGAAGCCTTGGTCGGCTGCGAGCAAGATCCGGAGTGGCACCCCGAAGGCGATGTTTGGACCCACACTTATCATTGCCTTGATGCCTATGCGCGTCATCGAATTGGCGATGAATGGGAAGACCTGATTGTTGGCCTTGCCGTGCTTTGCCACGATATGGGCAAAGCTGTCTCCAGCTTCGTCGATGAAAAGACCGGCCGCATTCGCAGCCCACGCCACGATGTCGACGGCGTGCCGATCGCGCGCGCATTCCTCGAACGCCTGACGCGACAGAAAAAAATATTTGAAGAAGTGCTGCCACTCGTTGAGCAACACATGCGCCCTCTCGCACTCTATCGCGATGGGGCAGGCGATACTGCGATCCGCCGACTTGCCGCCCGCGTCAAACGCGTCGACCGCCTCACCCGCGTGGCCTTTGCCGACAAGTCAGGCCGCCCTCCGATCGTGGTGAATGACTTCCCCGAAGGTGACTGGCTGCTCAAAAAAGCCACCGAACTTGCGATCGAGGACAGCGCCCCAAAACCAATTTTACTCGGACGGAATTTAGTCGAGCTCGGGATCAAGCCCGGGCCACACTTCGGCAAGATTCTCGACCGCGCCTATGAAGCGCAACTCGAGGGCGAATTTACCGATGAAGCCGAGGCTCGTATCTACTTGAAGGCGATTATAAATGCGCAGTGATACCGTTGAAACCATCGTCACAATGGGCTCCCAAACGTGCTACAAACAGACTAAGTAGCGGATCTGCAAACTGGCTTTTAGCATTGAACGGAAATGACCGAACATTGGCTCAGAGAGTGTTGCTGCGCTGGGAACCCTCCAGCGATTGAACAGCTACTCTCCTACTAAAATCTGCACGTCCTGCATAAATAGGTCTTCGATCTCGCCGCCAACGCCATTGTCTTGAAACCCATCCAGTTGTATCGACACTGGAGCATCTGGTGAACCCAACCATAGAGACTCGATAATGAATTGTTGCTCAGTCCCATGATGCGAGAATTTATTAATCTCACGCCATTCCGAGGTGCGTGCAGTCAGCTCAAAAGGTTCCTTAAGCGGATACTCTGCCTCAGCGATACGATACACCTCACGAAACCCGAGAAACGGGTAGATCATCAGATAATGCTTCCTATCTTTGGTGCCCATATACTTCCAAGGTTCATAAAACTTGCAGCCGTGTTGCATGTTCATCCGCCACAAATCGGACTTCGTCACCTGCTCCGAATAAAGCTGCTTCGGCGCGCCTACGGCAATCGAACTCACCTGCACTGCAACACCGGTTCGATCCGCGGCAATCGCAACAGTTGCTGCGGGAACCACTAAAACTGTTGAGTCAGCAGCAGTCACCACCGACGACCCGACATTCAAGGAGCTGTCGACATCCGACGATTGGCATCCACTAAGCAAAAATACACATAGCGCAGCAAGTGCTCCCCAAACAGCAACGTTACGGCGCTCAATTCTCATCGTTAACTCCACGCTCAGGACAATCCGCCAGGCACGACCAACATTCGGTGAAGTTACCTTCATTCCCTTCGCCACAAAGCGCGCATTCCCAATCCGCAGCGACCTCTGACGAAGCAGACTCAGCGTACACCGCCAGTAATTCCCGTGCGCGCGTAGCATCTTCAGGCGTATGCCCACAGATATTTGGATACATACTAGGAATCGGCACTGATGTCGTCATCGTCACTGCACTTCGATTCCGTAACACCGTTTCGATGCCAGCATCCTCAAGGATACCTTGATACAGCCCTACTTTACTAAAATCGTGATTTTGATCGATTTCAATCATAGCTCTAGAGCGTTGCATTTGAAATACGAATCGAATCTTCCGACTTGATCTGCTTCAAACAATCAGGGCACAAATACCGGTCCAATTGAGCTACCAGATAAGATCGCTCATCCCAGCTCAGCTTTACACCGCAGCCAAACGCGCTGCCACATTTGGGACACGAAGTGGATGCGTTACTTCGCGACATCTGATCGGCGCTCGCACGCCTCTAACAACCAATCAGCAGCACTGACATCACTACCTGCATGCAATAGCCCGCGAAGTTCGGCAGCACCCACGGCAGCGGCGTGGCCAGCTCGCGGATCATCGAGCGCAATTAGAATTTGCTCAGCTAAGCGTTTCGGCTTGGCGGCGCCTTGAATAAATTCGGGATGCAGTGGACGCTTAAGCAGCAGATTCGCAATGCCGATATACGGAATCTTTATCAATATTCGCCCGAGCCAATAACTGATCGGGTTGAGACGATACACGATCGCACCAGGAATCCCTGACAGGGCACAGGCCAACGACATTGTACCAGAGCTCATCAATACTGCGCTGGCCGGCAAGCCGTCCTCCTCATTACGCACTAGCTCAATTGAGCTCTGCAACAAAGGATAGTCCTGCAACACAGTCTCCAAGACAGCGCGAATACGTTGACTCGGGTAGACGACCTTGGCCTTTAGCTCCGGCTTCGATTTTTGCGCTAATTGGAAGCCCTGTAACAGCAGCGGAAAAATACGACCGACCGCAGCGGTGCGACTCCCTGGCAGCAACAGCACCGGTGCCGAGGGATCGTAACTGAGCGGCAATTGATAATCGTCGCGCACGAACGGATGGCCGACAAACTCGGTCGGCAGTTCGGTATCGGCAAAGCACTCGACCTCGAATGGGA
>JBLHTV010000099.1:0-5540 GCA_047627755.1 Lentimonas sp.
TCAACTGTGCCATTTCACCAATGGTCTCGCTCAACGAGTGGGACTACGAAATCAAATCCGGACTTGGCGGCAGTGGTGCGTGGGCGCTGCTCAACGGCAACGATGGCGTCGAAAGCGAGCTCAACCTGGGCGTCGGCTGGCAAGACCCTGCCATCATTCGCGAGACTGGAGTCTGCGTCTGGCGCAGTGGACCGCGCCCAGTGCTAGATTTTAAGCGCAACGGCGACTTTCTCCGCGGCCACATGGCGCTACACTACACTGATATCCCGCACAACACCCCAAGCAATGTCGACAACATGCGCGACTACGATCTCATCGAACAAGCCGCCGCAACCGCCAAGGACGCCGTCTTTGCCGGCGACATTGCCAAACTCGGCGAGGCAATCAGCCTCAGCTACACCGCTCAGTTGAAGGAAGGCATGCTCGAACTCCCCGAAGCCGATGCCTGCGTCGGCCATAAATACTGCGGTGGTGGTTGGGGAGGCTATGCACTCTACCTGTTTGAACAAACAGCTGATCGCGATGCATTTGTCGCATCTGCCAGCTGCAATCGCTCGATTGAGCCCTACATCACCATCCGTTAACGCTTTTTCCTTTACGGAACGCCGTACGAGATCAGCTTCAAGCACCTTAAACTTATTGTTATGAGCCTGATCGAAACCATTCGTACAAACACCGACACCGTCATCGGCGAAACCGAGCTGGAGGATCGCCTGCACGGCAACCGACCACTGCGCGTTAAACTTGGGGTCGACCCGACACGCCCAGACCTCACCTTCGGCCACCTCGTCGTATTTAATAAACTACGCCAGTTCCAAGACCTCGGCCACGAAGCCATTCTCATCATTGGCGACTTCACTACGCTGATCGGTGATCCATCCGGACGCTCGAATACACGCCCCGTCCTGACTAAGGCTGAGATCATCGACAACGCGCAGACTTATCTGGTGCAAGCCTTCAAGATTCTCGACGAGGACAAGACCACGGTCGTCTATAACAGCGAATGGTTCGATGATATGGGCTTCGAGGACTGCCTCAAACTGGCCCGCAAGATGACTGTCGCACGCATGCTGGAACGCGACGACTTCGCCAAACGCTACGCTGGCAACGCCCCGATCTCCATCATTGAGTTTCTCTACCCGCTGATCCAAGGCTACGACTCACTCATACTCAATGCCGACGTCGAAATCGGCGGCACCGATCAACTCTTTAATATGCTGGTCGGTCGTGCCCTACAGAAAGATGCGGGCAAGCAAGAGCAGGCAGTCATCACTATGCCATTGTTGATCGGCCTAGATGGCAGCAAGAAGATGTCGAAGAGCTCTGACAACTACATCGCGTTCACCGATTCACCGAAAGAAATGTTTGGTAAAATTATGTCGATCAGCGATGACACGATGTGGACTTACTATCAATTGCTGCTCGAATTCAACGCCGATAAAATAGCTAAGCTCAAAGAAGGCCACCCGATGGCGGCCAAAAAGCACCTCGCGGCCGCACTGGTCGGCCAATTCCACTCAATGAACGCCGGTAAGCATGAACTGGAACAGTTTGAGCAAGTTTTCTCGAAAAATAAAATTCCCGATGACATGCCGACCTTCACTTGGAGCGATTTGCTCGGCAACGCCGACAGCGCACCACTGTTTGAAGTCATGGCACAATCCGATTTATTCGAAAGCAAAGGTGCGATCCGCCGCCTCGTACAGCAAGGTGCAGTGAAGATCGACAGCGTCAAACAAGACGATCCCAACCAAGAAATTAACCGCCCAACCAGCCAATTAATTTTCCAAGCAGGCAAACGCATCTTCTTCAAACTGCTCGCCTAACAAACAAATGGATAGAAGACGTGCACATAAAGGCGCGTCTGCTGGTATCTGACGCTTTACATTAGCGCCGCGCATTCCTTTATTAAATACTCTCTTCTCTTTCAATTCAGTTCTCACTCACTTCTCACTTCTCACTTCTCACTTCTTATTATGGCACTAGCAACCGGAACCAAAGCACCCGCATTCACACTCAAATCCAAGAACGCCGACGGCCTTCAGGATATCTCTCTGGCCGACAACCTTGGCAAGCAGAAGACCGTTCTGCTGTTCTTCCCGCTCGCATTCACCAGCGTGTGTATGCAGGAAATGTGCGACGTTAGCAACAGTATCGCGTCTTATTCCGACCTAAACGCAGCCGTTTACGGCATTTCGGTCGACAGCCCGTTTGCCCAAGAACAAATGGCACAGGTCGATGGCCTAAAATTCCCCCTCCTCAGTGATTTTAACAAAGACGTTTCTGCCGCTTACGATGTGCTGTATGCAGACCTTCTCGGCTTCAAAGGTGTCTCCAAGCGTTCTGCTTTCGTCATCGATGAAGACGGCGTGATCCTCTATAGCGAATCTGCTGAAGATCCGCACGATCTACCAAATTTTGACGCAATCAAAGCGGCGCTCAAAGGCTAAGCCTTCTGCTGGAAATCAAAAAACCGATGGCTCGACACAAACGGTTGACCTCACGGTGGGAATTAGTACTGCTGTTGATGTCGAGTAGCTACCACTACGCTGGCATTCTCTAATAATTCCTTCGCGATAACCTCTCCGAATCCTAAGACTATCATTTGCCGCAAAACTCCAACGCATGAGTGAGCCTCTAACGCCTACTTTTTTAGTCAGTGCCTACTCTGATCCCGTTGTGGTTCAGATTCACGGGAAGGCGAACTATCTAAACTGCAACACGTTTCGTGAGTTCATCGCAGAGATGGTCAGCGCAGGCCAGGCGCGCATCGTGCTCGACTTCGAGAATTGCAAAGGGATGGACAGCACTTTCCTCGGCATCCTGGCAGGTACGGCGCTGGAGTTGCGCAAGCAAACACCTCCAGGCGTATTGATCATTTGTAAATTAGGTGAGCGCAACCACCAGCTCGTCTGCAACCTCGGCCTGCAAAATCTCCTCACCATCGGCGAGGACCTTCCGGACAGCGCCGTTGCTACAGACGAGTTTTCGGCTCTTAAAAACATGGAAGTCTCCGCAGCCAAAAACGTGCTCAACGCACACGAGAATTTGGTCAAGGCCGACGCCGAAAATGCGGCAAAATTTCAAGACGTTATCGCCTTCCTGAAAAATCAAGTTGAAAAACAAGACTAGGAATGAGCGGAAACTAATACCAGCTTCCGCAAAAAAAACCTGAACCCTTATGTCGTTTTTTCTTGGAGCTTTAGCCGGACTATTCGGTATGTGGCTACTCTACACTGGTAAGCGTAGCCACGTTAAAATCATCGAAGACGAGAAGCAACTCCTGCAGCAGGAGAAGCAAATTGTCGTTGAGTTCATGCACAACATGGTCGAGGCAGTCGCCGAAGGCAGTGACCGTGCCGCCATGTTTCAACGCATCATCCATGCCGCGATTCTCAGCACCGGCGCGATGAGTGCCTGCATCTTCGAAAAGCGCGACGACGACACGCTCAAAGGCATCGCCGTCGAAGGCCTGTTCCCGCCACAGCGCAAACTGCCGGAAGGTCTCAGCGCCAAACTTGCCACCCGCACACAATTCCTCGAGACCATCCTCAAATCCGAGACCTTTAAAATGGGTGAAGGCTTGATCGGCCAAGTCGCCATGTCTAGACGTGCGCAACTCATCGCCGATGCAAGCAACGATCCGCGTGTCATCCAGCACAACGATTCCGCGCTCAAAGTCCGCTCTATCATCGTCGCCCCCGTGCTCTTTCAAGACCGCCTCATAGCGGTGCTCGCGGTTGCCAACCCCGCCGACGAGCTCGCCTTTACCGATACCGACTTTTCGCTAGTCGAATCGCTCGCCGAACAAGTTGGTCTCGCGGTGCATAACAGCGATGCCATGCAACTCCAAATCGAGAAGAACAAACTCGATCTGGATATCGAACTCGCCAGTAACATTCAGAGCCTACTGTTACCAAGCCAGTTCCCCTCCAGCCCTAACATTGAATTTGCTGCGCACTATACCGCTGCGCAAAAGATCGGTGGCGACCTTTACGATGTGTTCGCCATAGATGACAATCGAATCGGCGTCGCCATCGCCGATGTTTCCGGCAAAGGCATCTCTGCTTCCATCTTGATGGCAATTTGCCAGACCAACCTGCGCCATATCTCGCAACAATTTGACTCCCCCGCCGAGGTGCTCCGCGCTATCAACGCACAAATGCAAAGCACTATGCGGCGCGATATGTTCATCACCATCATCTACGCGATCATCGATCAAGCGAAGCAGGAGATCACCTTCGCACGCGCAGGCCACGAGCTCCCATTCTTATACCACCGCGCCAGCGATGGCACTTGCAGCGTCGAAACAATTCAGTCTCAAGGTATGGCTCTCGGCATGGTGCCAGCCGAAATTTTCGACCTCACGATCAAGGACAAGACCGTGCCGTTCAGCAAGGACGATGCGCTGATTCTCTACACCGATGGCGTGACCGAAAGCGTCAATTCCAGCGGTGAGGAATACTCCGGGGAACGGCTGATGAACGCGCTTAGAACACACGGTAACGGCAGTGCCCAATCGATCCTCAATCAGCTAATGAACAGTGTGCACCGTTTTTCTGGCGACGCAGGCCAACCCGACGACCTCACCTTGATTACGATCAAACATAGCTGAGGTTCGGATAGCCGCAGGGGCAGTCGAAATGGCACGAACTCAAGCGATCGTTTCGAGTGTTTAAGGGGACTTGAGTAGAGCAGTAGAAGAGGCACCTCGGTCGCTTTATTTGCCGGACCCAGCTAGGGGCTTATAGGCTTGGCAGAGGTAAAGCCCAGGAGTGTTGCTACGACAGGGAGCCTTTTGGCACTGCTCGTTTTCGCCCTGCTGCGGACGAGGCGGAGCGCGCCCCTGCCAATAACGCATGAGACAACTAGGGAGGGATGACCTCCGTGTCGTCCGCGTTATCCCGGCATCGAATACATAATGTGCTAACAGTACCGAAATGCCATAGCAGGTGCTGAGAACCAAAGCCGAAAATATGCCAAAAAAAAAGCTCAGGGAAACGATATCCCTGAGCTTTTTGCTCAAACTTACGGAGCGCAAATGACTATCGGCTTAAGACGCCTGTCGGCGGCGCAAACTTTGTCAAATTAATGCCTGCGACCGCTGCTTTGTATTCATCCAGGTTGGGAGTTCTACCAAGGATCGCAGAGAGGACCACCACCGGCGTCGAAGCGAGTAAGGACTCGCCTTTCTTACGATCGGAATCTTCAACGACTCGGCCTTGAAACAGGCGTGTCGAGGTGGCCATCACAGTATCACCCTTGGCAGCTTTTTCTTGGTTACCCATACATAGGTTACAACCAGGACGCTCAAGATACATCATGTTTTCGTATTCAGTGCGTGCCGCGCCTTTCGGAGCATCATCGTCGAATTCAAAACCAGAATATTTCCGCAACATCTCCCAATCACCTTCGGCCTTGAGTTCATCAATGATGTTATAGGTAGGCGCGGCCACAACGAGCGGTGCTTTGAACTCCACTTTACCTTGTTGTGCTTCCAGATTTTTAAGCATCTGCGAAACGATCTTCAGATCGCCCTT
>JBLHTV010000100.1:0-5522 GCA_047627755.1 Lentimonas sp.
GCGAAGGTAAGCTCGATTCAAATACAGTTGCCGAAGAAGAGCGCGATTACTTCCTTGAGCGTAAGTACCCAAGCTTTGGCAATTTGGCTCCACGTGACATCTCTTCGCGCGCGGCCCAAGAAGTTTGTAATGAAGGTCGCGGAGTCGCTTCGTCCGGCCTCGGTGTGTTTCTCGACTTTCGCGATGCGATTGGCCGTGACGGCCAACCTGCGATCGCCGAGCGTTATGGCAATCTGTTCGACATGTATAAGTGCATCACAGGTACGAACCCATATTCTACGCCGATGATGATTTTCCCAGCGGTGCACTACACCATGGGTGGTCTGTGGGTGGATTATAATTTGCAAAGCTCGATTCCCGGCATGTTTGTTGGTGGTGAAGCGAACTTTTCCGATCACGGTGCGAATCGCCTCGGTGCTTCTGCGCTGATGCAAGGGCTGGCTGACGGTTACTTTGTTCTTCCTTATACTGTTGGTAACTACCTTGCCGAAGAGGGCATCGCCGCGGCTGGCTCGGTCACGACTGAGCATCCTGCTTTCGACGTCATTGAAGCAGAGGTGCAAGGCCGCATTGAGGCTCTACTGTCGGTCAACGGCACCGAATCGCCGCGCTCCTTTCACAAGCGCCTCGGTCAAATCATTTGGGATAAGTGCGGTATGTCCCGCGATAAGGATGGCCTGATTGGTGCGATTGAGGAAATTCAAGCATTACGTAAGGAGTTCTGGGCCAACGTTCGCGTCGTTGGTGACGCCAAGTCGCTTAACCCAGAATTAGAGCGTGCGGGGCGCGTGGCTGACTTTATGGAATTTGGCGAGTTACTTTGCCGTGATGCGCTGATGCGTGAAGAATCCTGTGGTGGTCACTTCCGCGTCGAACACCAAACAAACGATGGCGAAGCCAAGCGCGATGATGATAACTTCGCCTTTGTGGGTGTCTGGGAGTATAAGGGCGACGATGTTGACCCTGAGCTTCATAAGGAGGACCTCGTCTATGAGGAGGTCAAACTCGCTACCCGCAGCTACAAGTAAGCGAAACATTCAACAATAGACAGAATTATGAAACTTACACTTAAAGTTTGGCGTCAAAAAAACAGTCAAAGCCAAGGCAAGTTTGTTGAGTACCAACTCGACGAGATTTCGGAAGGATCTTCTTTCCTGGAAATGCTTGATATCCTCTCGGAGCAGCAAGTCGCCGATGGCCAAGAGCCTGTCGCATTCGACCATGACTGCCGCGAAGGTATCTGCGGCAGCTGCTCGCTGACGATTAACGGTATTCCGCACGGTCCGGAAAATGCCACCACTGCCTGTCAGTTGCACATGCGCCACTTCCACGATGGCCAGACCATCACGATCGAGCCATGGCGTGCGGCACCGTTTCCAGTAATCAAGGACTTAATCACCGATCGCACTGCGTTCGATAGGATCATTCAGTCTGGTGGCTTCATCACTGGCCGTAATGGGTCTGCAGTCGACGCCAACGCCAGCCCGATTGCCAAAGACATTGCGGATTATGCGATGGATGCGGCAGCTTGTATTGGTTGTGGCGCGTGCGTGGCCGCTTGCCCGAATGCATCTGCGATGTTGTTCACGGCTGCGAAGGTCTCGCACATGAACAGCTTGCCGCAGGGTAAACCAGAGAAGGATCGCCGTGCCCTCGCTATGGTCAGCACCATGGATGGCGAAGGCTTCGGAGGTTGCACTAATATTGGCGAGTGTGCAGCGGTCTGTCCGAAGAGTATTTCGCTGGATATGATTGCGCAGCTTAATCGCGATTATACTGTAGCGAAGGTGAAGGATTTCTTCTACCTAGTGCCATAGGCCTGATTTTCAGTTTAATTTTAATCAAAGGCGACCTTACGTATGTATGGTCGCCTTTCTTATACTCAATAGGGTCGGATCCGATTTCTAGCTCCTGACTGTATGGTGATGGCTCTATTGGTGTGTATCTATTTTGAGATTACTAATTAAGAAACAGCTGCTGATACAAACGTCGGCCTAAAGGTTCAGCTTCCAAGTGTACTCTCTATTGTCTCCGCTGCCGGTGACGCACCAGGCACTATTTGTGGAAGCATCGTCAACTCACGTCTGCGAAGATACGCTTAAAGCTTTCTGAGGCGTCCGCATTGCGGGCGCCTCTTTTTTTGGTCTAGTCATGAGGGTGAGACGCTTTGGCCCACAGCGCATTTGGCTAATACATGCCTTGCGCGGCTCTGCTCGCCTGTAATTCAGCATGCTTATTTTTACGAATGCTCAGGTGTGCGGGATGTAATGTTAGCCGGCAATGGGAACGGTTAACCACTGATATTGAGCCAAGCAATCGCGATGGACGTCGCTGTTCTGATCCGTGCCTATTCGGATGGATCGGTGGCCGAGAGAATCCAGTGATATTGTGAGATTTCAGCAGTTCGACTGCTATTCGCCTTTTATGCTCCATGATTCAAAACTTGCCTACGCTGAATATCGTTATATATTTATCCCTGATCCTTATTTTAACTACTCGAATTTAACTAATGGCCCGCCGTCGAACCAAAAGCCCCCCGGAAGAAGATTTCCCGATGACGCCGATGATCGATATGGTCTTTTTGTTGCTGGTGTTCTTCATGACAGTGAGCACCCTCGCGCAAGCGGATCGTCAAGTGAAGCTGGATTTGCCAGAGTCTGTATCGAGTGATGTACCCGAAGACCTTGCCGACCGTGGCACCATTTCGCTCGATGCCGAAGGGCAGATTTTTCTGGGTGCACAGCCGCAAACACTCGAAGCGATGCAGGCCGCGATAAAGGCCTCCTTATCCGAGAACCCAGACTTGCGTATTCAGGTCCGCGCCGACCGTGCCACTCCGTACCACAATATTAAAGAGGTGCTCCGTTCGTGTGCCGAAGTCGGCGCTTACGAAGTGATTTACGCCACTTATCAATCTCGTTGAGAATCCATTTGAAAAATGGCACAATTTAAAAAACGAGCAGACGAGTCAGGTGGGGTGCCGATCGCGCCAATGATTGATGTCGTGTTTCTGCTACTGATTTACTTCATGGTGGCGTCCACGATGGAGCAGCAGGAGGCCGACCTTTCGTTTCAATTGCCCGGCACGGTCGAGCAGACCGAACCGCTGGACTTACCTGATGAGCAGATCATTGAAATTCGCGCTGACGGCCAAGTCATCGTCAACGATTATCCGTATGACGATCCAGAGGTGTCGCAGCTGAATGAACTCGCTTCCATGCTGAGCCGCTTTCGCGAAGCCAGTAGCGCTAATAAGGTCGAAGCGATTGTCACCATCTCACCCGCAGGTGCAGTGCCGCATGCGCAGATCGTCAAAGTGATGGATGCCTGCTCCCTCGCTGGGATCGAGGCGGTAAACTTCGCCTTGGGCGATGATATTTGATGCCCACGAATTATTACTGCTGCTTGAGGATGGATAGTTGCGAGTGCGACCGTTCGATTTCAGAAATCTGTTGTGCGTTGGCAAATGAGAATCCAGTAGAAAGTGCGTCCGTTTGAGTGGCGGAGGGGCGATCACGCCGAGGCTCTGCCAGCCGGCGCTGGGTCGGCCGCTCCTTGGAACGAGTAGATGATGGTACTTCCCATCCGTTGAGAACGGGCTGCCGTAACCGTCGCTAGTACACGCGCAGGTGCGCGGCACTGCAAATAGAGCGAATCGCCGTGATGAACGCTTTTCACGTTGACCCCAGCCAGCTAGTCACAAATCTACCTCACTTTGATCTGCTCCCGTAGTTCAATGGATAGAGCAGTGGTCTCCGAAGCCGCAAATAGCAGTTCGAATCTGCTCGGGAGTACCAGCTTAAGTCTTTGCAGCAAAGATTGATGTTAGTGTTGTACTGCGAAGGTTACACGTGCCTGTAACGCGATTAAAGGCATCGATTGTTTCAGAATGAGAGCGCTTATTACACGTCCTGTTGATGTAATACGAACTGTATGGCTTGATTGATTGGCGCCTTTCTGGGGGCCATTTACTAAAGCCGCATGGCTGATGGGTCGCTGGCGCTTTGCATATCTGCTACAGGGCTCGCTAATACACGCTCATTTCGTCGAGGACTTGCTGTTTGGATTGCTGCAGACTGGGTCGCACGATGGTAGCTGCGAGTACTTTGGCCTCGGTGCTGCGGCCTAGTTTGCCGAGCACGCGTGCTTTATGGAGGTCGATGATTTCGCGCTGCAGTGTTTCGTCGGTGGTTTTGTGGAGCTTGTCCCAATGTAGCAAAGCAGATTTCCAGTCGGGGCTTTGTAGATCGTAGTAAGCTTCGCCAAGGCGCATTTGAAAGTCGAAGTTGTCTGGCTCAAGCGTAGCAGCGGTACGGAAGGCTTTGCTTATTTCTCGGTCGATGGCGTCGACGGTGAAGATATTGTCTTCGATGAACTCGGCTCTGAATTGAAAGAGCAACTGTCCGATGGAAAAATGGTAGAGTGCGACTTCGGGCTCCAGATCGGCCGCGCGGAGGTAAAAGGTAAGGGCTGCTTTACCTTTACCGGTCTCGGCTAGGTAGGTGCCGATCTGTTGTTTCACAACGGCGATATTTGGGTCGATTTCGTCGGCCTTGAGGAAGGCGGTGAAGGCTTGCTCGTGCTGATCGACGCGGCGGAGCAGTTTGCCATAGAGGACGAATGCGCTGACGTCTTCGGTGTTGTCGGTCAGGTAGGTGCGATAAGATGTAATCAGTTCATTGATGCGACGATCCAGATCTTCGGAGCTGTAGAACTCAGGGTCATCGGCGATCTTTTTATAGATTTGCTCTTCGCGGGAGGCGATATCGAGCAGACGTTTGGAGGCGAAGTCCGAAGTATCCTGAGCAAAGGCGCAGCTGGCGACGATGGTTGATGCCGCAATTAGACTCCATACTTTTGAGTGATTGAAAAAACACTTAGTCATCATGGTTACCTATCAGGCGATGCCATTTGCGGAGGGTCAATTCGCGAATGTCTTCAAGGATTAAATAGAAGGCGGGCACCAGCAGCAGAGTGATAAAAGTGGCGAAGAGGACGCCGAAGCTGAGAGAGATGGCCATGGGGATAAGGAACTGCGCCTGCAAACTTGTTTCAAATAAAACCGGTAAAAGTCCGGCAAAGGTCGTGAGTGAGGTGAGGATGATGGGGCGGAAACGTTTCGCACCTGATGCTTCAATCGCTTCGCGCAGTGGCATTCCTTTGTCCGCACGCTCCTGGTTGATGAAATCGACCAGCACTAGGCTGTCGTTGACCACCACGCCGGCTAGCGCCACGAAGCCGAGCGCGGACAGTATACTCATGGGCTGCCCCATCAGCATGTGACCGCCGATTGCACCGATGAGCCCGAAGGGGATCACGACCATGATAATCACCGGTTGGATGTAGGAGCGCAGCGGAATGGCGAGGAGGGCGTAGATGATTAATAGTGCGATGAGCGACATCTTCTGAAGACTCTTGAAAATATCGGCTTGCTCGCGCGCTTCCCCTTGGAACGACCAGCTGAGACCGAGGGCGTCTTGAAGGGTATTGTCGATGATGCCAGTTTTGACTTCATTGTTAAA
>JBLHTV010000101.1:0-5375 GCA_047627755.1 Lentimonas sp.
GCGTTGAAAATGCCGCAAGCCACCACCGAGCAGCACATCAATCTCACGCTCATAATATTGCTGTGCGATTTCGTCCTCCATCCCGCGCTTCTCAACGTTGGCCGCAAAGCCCGCAGGCGTCGCATGAGTGACTTGGCATGTCGTTACGAGACCAGTGGCTTTGCCAGCCTCCTTTGCATAAGAAAATAGAGGTTTCAGCGAGACGCCATTGGCATCCGTATTGATTACGCCGTTCGGCAGGCGCTGGCCACAGCCCCAAGCGCAGGCAGCGGCAGCCGAATCGGTCACCGGCGAACTCGCCGAAGCGGTATCCTGCAGTGCGCGTGTTAGGCCGGGTTGCTCATAGACCTGCATCCAATTCAAGGGTACCTTGCGATGGCGTAAACTCCAGTGATGCGCGAAGCCATAGGTGCCCGTACACATACCGTCCACGACTAGAAAGATTAGGTTCTTTGCCTTCGGACTCTTCGACTGGCGCACTCGATCCGCGGCGGCAGTACTCGCACCTAGCGTCGCTGCGACACTACTCAGGCCGATGCCTTTAATGAACTGACGACGACTGGAGGACGGGGGGAGGTTCGACATGCATCAATCTTTATAGGCAAGTGAACACGGGTGGAAGCTCGAAAAAATAAAATACTAGTTCGCTTGGTGATACCACGCCTCAACCAACTTTTTGATCGCCTCGGCAGATTCAGCGGCTTCAAAAGTCAACGATGCTGAATTGATGCAGTAACGCAGTCCCGTCGGCTCAGGGCCATCTGGAAAGACATGGCCTTGGTGCGACCCGCAGACAGCGCAATGCACTTCCACGCGAGTCATCCCATAGCTCACGTCGCGTGTTTCGCCTAGTGTGCGTTTATCAATCGGCGTAAAAAAGCTCGGCCAGCCTGTGCCGGAATTAAACTTAGTGGTGCTACTGAAAAGTGGCGTATCACAGCCGACACAACGATACAAGCCGGTCTCCTTATTGTCGTTGTATGGATTGGCAAAGGCACGCTCGGTGCCCTGCTTGCGCGCGACATGATACTGTATTTCAGTCAGCCGATCCTGCCACTCCGCATCGGAGCGAGAGATCGGAAAGCGATCACCGCTAAGGTCCACATGTGAAGGCAACCCACAGGCGCTCGCACATTCGCTCACAGTTTCAGCAGTTGATTCGGAAGAGGGGATTGGTTCATCAGCCATAGTAAATTGAATTAAAAAGCCCCCTACAATCAGAGTAAGTAGAGCTGCAATTGATAGAGAGGAACGGGATACGTAGTTCATTACGGAAAGTGAGATACCTGTTACCTTAAACTTATTCCCTCTGAGTGCAAGTGCGCGGTGCACTGCAATTAGTGATATAGGCATTACTTCTTCATCTATAGCGGCCCTTCACCTTGTCTTTTTAATCAGTGGGCTGAGTGACTGGCGGGACGAAAACAGGCAGAAATGGCTGTATCACGTGAGGCGACAGGCAAGGATGTTGTGGCGAATTATTAGGATACTTCTGAGTCGTGTTATTCGCGCTCAAATCCTCATATTTGGTGAACGCCCAAGGCCTCGTAAGAGGAGACAATTGGAGGGACGCTCCGTCGTTTCCTTGTGGTCAAGTCGCCTACCGCTCGGCAGCCCGCACTGGCCTAAAACAGCATATCGTCCTCATCCGGATGGCGAATCTCGGTGAGGGCGCCGTTGAATTTAGCTGCTAGGGCAGCGATCACTTGAGGGCCGAGTCGTGCCGAGGCTTCCTCAGTGGTCATCAGCGGTTCACCTGAATGAATAATTTTGGGTGCTACCTTAACAGTAGAAAAACTTCCGGCCGTCTCTTGAGCCTGGAGATCTACGGCCGCATCCAGGGCTGCACGCTCGGAATCCACCTCCGGCAGTTCTACATCGAGCAATGCATCGACCACACAATCTGGCGCATCCAGTGCCACTTTCACTGGTGTATCAACAACCAGTGTCGCTTCGACCTCAATCGTCTCAAGCGTTGATGGAACTAGGGCTTTTTTTTTTCGGGGAGCGTCGCCCCTGCGCCTGCCAGTTGTTTGATCAAACTGTCAATCGCACGCGAGCGGGACTCTTCGGCTGCTTTCAATAGCACCACCTCAAAATTTACTTTTTCCGACAGTCCGCGTTGTACCGATGCTTCGCCACGATTCAAGGCATCGAGCATACGCATAATCGACTCGGTCGTCAGTGCGACGCCGAGTTGATCGCTGGAACCACGGTTTTGAATCGCATCCAACAAAGCTTTGCGAACATACACTTCGAGGTCCTGCAAAATACGAAATAAGTCACGCCCTTCTTCGGCATAGATATCGACCGCGGCAATGATCGCGGGATAATCGAGCGAGCCGAGCGACTTAGCGAGTTCTGCAATACGCTCGCCTGAAACCAAGCCATACACATCGAGCACGTCGCTGTCCGCAACTTTACTGCCGCAGAATGAAATCATTTGATCGAGAATCGACTGCGCATCCCGCATGCCGCCGTTGGCAAGACGGGCAATCGATGCAATGGCCTCGGCTTCAACCTCAATACCTTCAGCCTTTGAAATCTCGGTCAGCTTGTCGGCAATGACTTTATCCGAAATTGGCCGAAATTCAAAACGCTGGCAGCGCGAGACGATGGTCGGCAAGACTTTATGCGCTTCGGTCGTCGCGAAGAAAAATTTAACGTGCGCAGGCGGCTCTTCGAGGGTCTTAAGCAGCGCATTAAACGCAGCAGTCGAGAGCATGTGTACTTCATCAATAATGTAAATTTTGTAGGTGCACTGCGTTGGCGCGTATTGACAGTCATCGCGCAGTTCACGCACTTGATCGACGCTGTTGTTCGAAGCACCATCGATCTCGATCACATCCATGCAGGAACCGCCCATGATGGCTTGGCTGATCTCAGATTCATTGTCTGGTGTCGCACTGGGTCCACCTTCCGCGTTGAGCGCTTTAGCAAACAAGCGCGCGGTGCTGGTTTTACCAGTGCCACGTGGCCCGACAAACAAATAGGCATGTGCGATACGCTTGGTATCAATCGCGTTACGTAAAGTGCGCACGATATGGTCTTGCCCTACCAGTTCATCAAACTGTTTAGGGCGCCAGCGGCGTGCGATTACTTGATAGCCTTTTTCCATCGAGGCTTTAAGAAAAGCTCTGATTTGAGGAAAGTTGCAAGGGGCTTTTTCAAGAACTTCGCCCTTTTCGAAAATCAATTAAAAAGAGACGAGGAATCGCTACGAATCCACACCGATCCTGATGTCCAGACACAAAAGTGGCCAGGCACCCTACGGCACACGAGGATTAGGTGTTCGCTGCTTCCTTCCGGATCTGACGAGGTCAACCCGTCCAACATTGCATAGGACCCGGCCACCGACAGAAGACACCCACTCTCGCTCTTCGTTCAACATTAAAATGAACTATTTTTTAGTGGATTAACAAAAAATTACGCACAATGCCATTCCGTGTTCGACCTTCGCGACTGAATATTCGATCTTTTGGCAGATGCAGCCAGCCGTCACCCAACAGCGAAAGCAATTTTTTCCGATCAATGATCTCTTTAGGGAATATCTCCATACATTCCATCGCAGCCTAGACTCGCCCGTCAGCTACGAAGATTTACTCAAATACGACGACGCCTTCCCTCTAATCAACAAGGAGGGCAACGACACCCTCTGGCAAACCTTGATCTATGAGCAACAATTCGGCCGTGATCTCTATGACGGTCTGAAACGCATCTACGTCCTGCTGCGTTCGGGCGGCGACGAGTCGATCCTCAGCAATCTCTACATCGATCGTGTCGATTATTGCACCTTCGGTAATACTAAACCGATGCGTGTGTGCGTTGTGAATCAATACAACGATAACCACGACTATTTCTACGTTAAAAAAGCCGATGCGTCTCGTGTGTACGGGCTTGAGCTCGAAGAGCTTCTCTCTCCCAATCAGATGAACTTCCTGGTCGACGGCGACACCTTGATCGAGGAGCACATTATCGGCGTGCCCGGCGACGACTTCATCCGTGACTTCCTGCCGCGCTCCGACTTGCACGAAGTCCGCCTCGCCAAGGAGTTCATCAAATTCAACGAGCGCTGCTTCGTGCGACTGCTCGGTGATATGCGGGCCTATAACTATGTGGTCGAGGTGACACCTGACTTTGAGCAAAGCCAGTACCGCGTACGCGCGATCGACTTTGACCAACAATGCTACGAAGGCCGCCGCAGCCTCTACTTACCGCAGTTTTTCAAAAACAACCTACCGGTGGTCAAGCTCTGCACCAACCTGATCAATCTAGACACGAGTCGACAGTATCAACGCGAAGAGCGCTCTTTAATACGGCGACGCCTTAAATTCGCACTAAACCGTATGCAGCGCTTACGTAACTGTATGTGCGCCGATCAAATTTCCAGTATTGAAAAGACTTACCAGTTGCGCAAAGAACTGGCAGTAATGCACAACGACCATCGCTTCATGCTCTGCCATTCGATGGGCGAAATCACCTTCCTCAATATCACGCTCACACTCGGGCTCGAAGGCGAAGCTGCCTACTTCCCCGAAGGCGCCGGCACATTCATCTAAGTCGATCGCGCGGAAATTTTCGGTTGCGCCTGAGCGCAGAAACCAGCCTACTTACTGTGTTTTATCAAAACACTTAAATATTAAATAATTATGTCAGACAATCTCATCATCGAAACCACACAGGGCAGCATCGAGTTTAAGCTGTTCGACGACATCGCACCAAAAACTTGCGAAAACTTCCGCACCCACGCGAAAAACGGCTACTACAATGGCATTATTTTCCACCGTATCATTGAAGAATTCATGATCCAAGGTGGCGACCCAACCGGCACTGGACGCGGTGGCGAGTCGATCTGGGGTAAAAACTTTAAAGACGAGTGCGTGAGCACTCACTCCTTTGATCGCCCGGGTCTATTGGCGATGGCAAATGCAGGACCAGGCACCAACGGCAGCCAGTTCTTCATTACTACCGTCGCGACACCTTGGCTCAACATGCGCCACACCATCTTCGGTGAAGTCGTCAACGGCATGGATATCGTCGACGCGCTCGAAGGCGTGAAAAAAGGCGCTGGCGACAAACCAGTCGAAGATCAAAAGATCATCAGCATCCAAACTGCTGAATAAACAGGCACAGATTCTTGCCCTCCATGGGTTTACCGGATGTGGCGAGGACTTTGCGAAGTTCTCGCCACTTTGCGGTTTGGTCAACACATGGACCTGTCCGAACCTCCCTGGCCATGGCCCAGAGCCGGCGCTTGATTGCAGCCTCAAGGCTACGGTTGATCTAGTGCAGACACATGCGGCTACGCTGCAAGCGCAGCGATCAAACGACGTAGCAGCGACACTCTTGTCGCTTGACCTAGAAAGCGACAAGAG
>JBLHTV010000102.1:0-5068 GCA_047627755.1 Lentimonas sp.
TGGGTTAGGCTCCTCACCCAATGAATCATTCCAACACACCGATCCTTTACGTAAAATCTGGCTGCCCTTGGTGCACCGAAGCCCTCAGCTTCTTTAGCACAAATAACATTCACCTAGAAACCCGCGAAGTGCGCAGTAACAAGGCCTTCATGGAGCAGATGGTGAAGCACAGCAGCCAAACCAAGACCCCCACTTTCGTGCTCGGCGAGTTCGTCGTCGCCGACTTCGACATCGGAGAGTTCAAAGCCGCACTTAATAAAGTGCCCGCCATCAAGGCGCAGCTTGGATTGTAGGCTGCACGCCCCGGGATCGCCAGGCTCCCGTCTGGCTCAACATACAAACGGTTCGCCGATGCGCTGCAAGATCAGCGCACCACCACTATTTGTAGCGAAGTCGGGAACCGATTTCGATCTGGGAGAACTCGGGCTGAATCGAGAGGACTACAGCAGATCACACAAAAAAGCGCCGTCCCTTTCGAGACGACGCTTTTTCCAAACAACAAACTAATAAACATCAAACAAAGCTTATATAGTATATAGACGGGCCAGCCGCCAAAGCGTTCAAAATATTATACGTTTTTTAAATTCAATTGCAGGCGCACGCCGATCAAGCGGCATAAGTGCCTATAATTCAGTGTACTTAACACTCCGACCGCGGGCTTTCTCGACCGGATATTTTTCTGCATTACGCTGCATTTTCGCCTCAATAATCGCCGCAATGTCAATTCCAGTGACATTAGCGAACTCGATTGCGAAAATAAATACGTCCGCCAACTCCTCCTCAACCTTTCCACGCAGCTTGGTCGCCTCGACATCTGTATGTGATTCCTCGGGACTCTGCCAGAGGAAGTGTTCCATCAACTCGGCCGCCTCTGCCGAAATCGCCATCGACAGATTCTTGGGACTGTGGAATTGCTCCCAATCTCGCTCCTTGGCGAAAGCTAACACACGATCTTTGATTTCCTGTAAGCGAGTCTCAGCGTCATTCATAGCTAAAGTGAGTAGTCCACTACCGCGCCACAATCAAGGCCCGAAATTAAAGCACAAGCCTGGGATCGCCAGACTCCCGTCTGGCACCTTCCAGCACCCTAGCGAAGAGCCAATACGGAGATTGGCGCTCCCAGCACATAAAAAAGGCGCCGACTCTTTCGAGACGACGCCTTTTACAAACAACAAACTAATGAAAAATCTAAACAAGATTATAGTACTATAGACGGACCAGTCGCCAAAGCGTTCAAAATACTTTGAGTTTTTTCTACAAAACTTCGAACAACGCCAAAATAGTCCCACAAGTCGTTGTCTATAAGTACTTTTGTAACGCATCAATTTCAGCCGTCGAAAATGAAACTCGCCTGTTCTGATATTTGGCAGCCTGGACGCGGCTCTTGGCGAACGCATCGATGGATTCCTCATCACCTCGGTTACAATGCGTCGGGCCTTGTTATCCTTATAGCAAGAATCGCCCGACATGACTAGCAGCACCCATTGGATACAATCGAACGAGCCAGTGCTACAGCTGCTTGGCCTGACGATGACCCATTTTTCCTGGAAAATACCGACTCGAACAACGACTGATGCACCCGCCGGTGATCCGTAAATCGCTCAACAAAATCCGCACAATTGCGAGTAAGCCTTCACTGAAAGTGCCAGTGCAGCAAACGCCCGAAGATAAGGGACAATAAAATAATGGAAGACCCGTTTTAGCCCCGCAGCTTGAACTAGCTGTGACTATCACAGTCTTTACACACGCCGTAGACTTCCATCACGTGTGTAATCTGCGAGTAACCGTGAGCCTTCGCGCGTCCCAGCACTTCTTTGCCGATACAGAGGTCCAAGCGTTCAGCTTGATGGCACTCACGACAAATTAGGTGATGATAGTGCTCCCCAGGAGCAGTCAGCTCGAAGAGTTGCGTGCCATTTTCGAGTGGAATGCGTTGAATCACTCCAATGCTTTGCAGCGCCTCCAAGTTCCGATAGACAGTCACTAAATCGGTTTCCGGTAGCCCCGCTTTCTGCCGAATTTCGTCGGCGCTCGCAGGATGCTCAAATTGCATCAAAACTTCTACGATACGGATCCGCTTTTTCGTGATCCGCCCGCCCCCTGCGCGCATGCGCTCTAAAATGGTCTCTATCGAACTGTCAGGGGCGGAATTCATAATGCCTATAATGTAAGGCCTCAATGGAGATTCAAGTTCATTCCCCTCGATATCGCGTGGTCAGGTAAAGTATAAGCGCACTTAACTAATGAAATTGACTTGCATTAGAAATATAAATTCGCTTGGTGTTAATGAAAGTCACTAACACTTATGCAGACACACTCTCTCAGTAGCCGTTTTTTAGATCAAGTTGCCATCTCGATGGCTATCATCTGCGCGATCCATTGCTTAATCACTCCGGTCTTGCTGGTCGGGCTGCCTATTTTAGCGACGACTTTTTGGGTCGATGCGAACTTTCATCTATGGATGATTCTGTTGGTAATTCCGACCACTACGTTGGCTGTTTGGAGCGGGTGTCGCCGACACCGGGACAAATGGGTGATTAGCATAGCAGCCGTTGGCCTTGGGCTGTTGTCGGTAGCACTCGCCAACGAGCGCTATGCAAAAGCTGCCGCTCGGAGCGATTCGGCATCGGCGGTTCAATTGTCGTCGGGCCCGAATGCGCGACTAGCGATAGAATCGAACGCCGCTGCCTGTGCGGCCTGCAGCATCTGTGTTCCTAGCTCAAAAGAGGGCGTCGGCGCAGCTGGCCAGACGACGACATATGCGGGACTCCCATGGCATTTGGTACTCAATGTCGCTGGAGGCCTGTTATTGGCAACTGCACACACGCGTAACTTTCTCCTCTGCCGGAGAGATCGCTGTCAGCATTCAGATAGAACGCACCGCAGCTGAGACCTCAACAGATGAATTGGCAAAGTAGGACCCTAATAATTAACGACAATCACTTTCATTAATACTTGACCCGCGTCCATTAATGAATGTTACTTTCATTAATGGACGATTTACGAAAATCCCGTACTGCAGGTATTGCCGCCTTTACTTTGATAGAGCTCTTGACGGTGATCGCAGTGATCGGAGTGCTGACGGCGATTCTTATACCTGCAATCGGGGCAACCCAGCAATCTGCACAAAAAGCCAAATGTGCATCCAACCTTCGTCAGATTGGACAAGCGATCAGTCTGTTCGCGATGAACAACAACGGCTACTTCCCTCTTTCGACGCACACGGTACGAAATGTCGATGAAAGCTGGATTTACACAATAGCCCCCTATTTAGGCGAAGTTGATGAAGTGCGCATATGCCCGGCAGATCCTCAAGGACCCGAGCGCTTGGAGCTAAACTTAACGAGTTACGTGCTAAATGAATTCGTGGTGGTTCCGAACATGGACCCTTTCGGTCAAATGCGCACGAATAGTTATACAAACCTATGGCGACTCCAAAACCCTGCGCTGACGATGGTGGCATTTATCGCATCGGACAGTATGCCCTTGGGCGATCACTCTGACCACACCCACTCTCGGGGCTGGGGGAACTGGAATCGCGTGATCGCAGACATTCAACCAAATCGCTTCGGCTCTGAGAGTTCGGACGGGCTCGGTGGCTCGTCAAACTTTCTCTTCGCGGATGGCCATGTCGACACGATTGAGGCGGAAGCGCTGCAGCAAAAGATTCTCTCCGGGAATAATCCCGCAGATCCTGTAAATCTCTAAGTGATCACCCGCTCCGCCGCCGAATCATCTTTTCTTTTTAACCATCAACTAGACACACAAACACATGCATAAAAAATACACGACTCTACTGAGCCTATCTGCGCTCAGCTTATTGACCGCCCAGGCTAACGGGCAGATCAACTTCAGCTCTGGCCATATCGATATTGGCATCGCTTATGAAGGGGGCGAATGGGAGCCTCATGTTCACGACGAAGAAAATGATATTGAATACGAATCCGATGCATTGCTCTTTCATGGAGATGAGGCTAATAGCACCAACTTCAGGCTAACTGCACCCGGGGCAGGCTCTTTTGGTTTTCTTGGGAATGCGGGAGACGACATATTCATTTTCCCGCAGGTTGAAGATACCTCGCTGCCATTCATAGGCATTGCTGCCGAAGAAATCGACCCGGCCGACTTCGCGACAAATGAAATCACACTAGAACTGTCTGGATTCTCTGGGCCAGGCGATTTCTTCCTCTACCAAACAGACGGCTTTGGTACACCCAATTTACTCTATGACACCACGGATGGATTAAATGACGTGCTAACGCTAAATATCGGTTCTCACGCTCACTACAACTTCGCCTTCTCCGCTGAAGGTGTCTACAATGTGACATTGACTGCTTCGGGAATCCTCAACGACGGATTTAACACATTATCCACGAGTGCACCTGCAACGTTTCTCTTTGGGGTCAATGCAGTGCCGGAGCCTTCGGCCTTCGCGCTGATCGCAGGTTGTATGACACTTGGCTTCGTCGCGATGCGTCGCCGCCGCTCCTAACTCAGCAACTTCTTATTAAAGCAAGCGGCGTGTCTACCTTTAGGCACGCCGTTTTTTGTTCGATACCGCGTGAGTTAATCAGTATCTGGCGGTAAAAGCGTCAAGATCTGGAACGCGATAGAAACAACGACCCCATGCGTCAAATGATCCTTCAACCGCCCACATTTCTACCCTAGCACGAGCACTGCGATCGAGAAATAGATCAACAGGCCGAGCACATCCATCACTGAGGTAATCAGCGGACTACTAGCGGCTGCGGGGTCGACCTTCAAACGACTCAGCACAAACGGCAACAAGGCACCGAAGCTATTCGCCACAAACACGATCGCAATCATACTCAGCCCGACGATCCATGCGATGTGGCTATCGCCCCCATACAGGTGGCTGACAACACCGGCGATCACCGCCATTGCGCCACCGAGCAGCAAACCAACGAAGAGCTCCTTGCTAACAGCCATCAACCAATCACTCAATTCCAAATCGCCAGTCGCAATCGCGCGAACCATCAAGGTCGCCGACTGTGCACCGCAATTACCACCACTGGCGATCACCAGCGGCATAAACAGCGCAAGGGTG
>JBLHTV010000103.1:0-5053 GCA_047627755.1 Lentimonas sp.
TCAAATTGACTGATGGATAAGCTGGCGACTTTGGCTAGATCCGCCATTCCGATGGCTTCGGCAAAGTGTTGGTTAATATAATTGACCACTGCATTCATACGCCGATATGGCTGCCAAGCATTATCGCTGCGATCAAAGTCGCGCATGCAGCCGATGATGCCGACGCAGTTGCCGCAGTTGTCGTAGAGCGGGAATTTGCTGGTGACGTGCCACGAGACCGACCCGTCGGGATTCGCCACCAGCTCAACGCGGCGGGGGATCGGTTCGCCGCTATCGATGACTTTGGCGTCATCTTTGGCGTAGTGCGCAATCATGTAGCTGGGAAAGAAATCAAAGTCGGTCTTACCAATTAATTCATCTTCCGATTTGAGACCGAGCTTTTCGAGTTGTAGGTCATTGGCTCCGATGAAACGACCTTCACGGTCTTTCATGAAAAAATAGACGTCACCGAGCGCCGAAAAGAGCGCGAGAATACTGCTCGGATCGAGATTATGACGCTGTAGTAATGGGAGTGATTGCATTAGATTTAAGTCGTATATTTAGTATAATGCTGAAAATATACACAAAAATGCGGAATATTTCCAAGGCTTAAACGTGTTTCGTATGGTATCTTCTTAAGTCTATTCTATGCGATTTGGCCTCAATACCTTTCTTGTCAGCTCTGGTTTCACCGATGCCGACCTACCTCTAGTGCAAACATTCAAAACCTATGGAGCGGATGTTGTTGAACTCGCCATCGTGGAGCCATCTGCGGTGTCGGTTCCTAGCTTGATCGATGCACTGGCTACTGCCGATCTGAAGCAGCCGATTGTCTGTGGCGCTTTTTGCTCAGGCCGTGATTTAAGGGGATCTGCAGCAGATCAAATCGCCTGCGTGCAATACATCTCCGAGCTCATCAAACTCGCTTCGCAGCTTGGTTCCACTCTGGTCTGTGGGCCGATGTATTCGGAAACGGGCCGTGCGGGCCGTCATTCGGCGGAAGAGCGCGAGGCGCAATTAGCGCAAATCGCGTCGCATTTGAAACCACTCTGTCAGCAGGCCGAAGCCGCAGGGGTGATCTTGGCAATGGAGCCGCTCAACCGTTTCGAGACAGATTGCATCAATACTTTAGAACAAGCGGTGGATTTGATCGAACGTGTCGGCAGTCCCGCCCTTAAAATACACATCGATACCTTCCATATGAATATCGAGGAGGACGACTCGGCTGCGGCCATCCTCAAGCATGGCCAGCACATCGGCCATGTGCATGCCAGCGCGAGTCATCGTGGCCTGCTGGGGCAAGATCAAGTGGACTGGAACGGCGTGCTTTCTGCCTTACAGACGATCGGCTACGACGGCGATATCGTGATCGAGAGTTTCTCGGAGGATAATGAAGTGATCGCCCGTGCAGCCGCGATCTGGCGTCCTTTATATGACAGTCCCGAGCAGCTGTCGGTCGAGGGCCTAGAATTTCTTAAAAAAAGCTGGAAACAACTCTGCTCCAAGCACTGTCAACCTGCATAGTAATCATGAAAGCCAGTCATACCCTTAAAATTCTATGCTACCTGCTCATTTGTTTGTGTGGGGTGCAAACGCTGTCTGCTGGCACGACCAAGAAAATCATCTTTCTAGCAGGCAAAAAAAGCCACGGCTATGGGGCGCATGAGCACCGCGCTGGATCGATTTTACTGGCTCGATGCCTTAATGAAAGTGGGCTCGATGTGAAAGCCAGCGTCGTGGATGATGGAGCCTGGCCCATTGAGGCGGAATTGAAACGGACTCCGGATGCGATTGTGATGTACTGCGATGGCGGTAGAGGCCACATAGCTAAGGAGCATCAGGATAAGATTCAGGCATGGGTCGACGATGGTGTGGGTGTGGCTTGCCTGCATTATGGCGTAGAAGTTGAGCCTAGTGTATTAGGTCAAACCTTCCTCAATTGGATTGGTGGTTATTTTGCAATCGGTTGGTCAGTGAATCCGCATTGGGATGCGAGCTTTGATGAGATACCCGAGCATCCGATTACCAATGGCGTTCAGTCGTTTACGATTCGCGACGAGTGGTATTATCACATGCGCTTTCAACCCAAAATGGAGGGCGTCACGCCGATTCTCTCTTCCTTGCCACCAATAGAGACCTTGACTTCGCGCGCCAAAGATAAGGACCGCGGCAGCAATCCAGCTGTCATGGCCGCCGTCAGTGCGGGTGAAAAACAACATGTCGCCTGGGCCTACGAACGTCCCGACGGTGGACGCGGCTTCGGCTTTACTGGCGGTCACTTTCACCAAAACTGGCAGCAGGACGATTTTCGTAAGACCGTGCTCAATGCAATCGTATGGACTGCCAAGGGCGATGTGCCAGCAGACGGCGTGCCGTCTCGTACACCGAGCGATGACGATCTAGAACTCAATCAGGATTACCCCGAGCGGAAGCCTAAGAAATAAAATTCACCTCAAATAAAAAGTATAAAATGACATTCTGGGCAAAACTAATTCTTATTTTTACCGCCGCTTGCATGATCGCAAGTAGCGCATCGGCTAACCCCAAACAAGCACCCATCAAGGCGCTTCTGATCGCTGGCGGCTGCTGCCATGATTACGATAATCAGCGAGAAATCATTCCCATGGCGGTGGATCTATACTCCAAGCAAAAAGTTGAATGGACGATCGTGCACCAGCGCACCAAGGCCGGGGATGCGATGCTTGAGTTTTACAAGAATCCGGATTGGGCCAAGGGGTACGATGTAGTCGTGCATAACGAGTGCTTCGCGAATATCGGCGATGAGGATTATATTGCCGGCATTTTACAGCCGCACTTGGATGGCGTGCCAGCCGTATTGATTCACTGCACGATGCACTGCTATCGCACGGGGCCGACTAAAGATGAGTGGTTCAAGTTTTGCGGCGTGCATTCGCCCGGCCATGGGCCGAAGCATCCCTTTGAAGTGCAAATCACCGCACCAGACCACGAGATCATGCAAGGCATGAGTAACTGGACGACTCCGAACGGTGAGCTCTACTTCATCAAGAAGGCGTATCCGACAATGACACCGTTGGCTGAATCAAAATCCGAGAAGACTGGTGCGATGAACACCAACATCTGGGTGAATGCTTATGGCCCCAACAAGACTCGCGTGTTTGCGACCACGATTGGTCACCATAATGAGACGATGATGCAAGCCGAGTATATGGAAATGGTCACTCGTGGTTTTCTCTGGGCCGCAGGAAAGCCCGTTGCTGGATCACTTAAACCCGCAAAGAAATAGTTCCAATCTCCCCCAAGCATGATGAACAACTTTACACGTCGCGATTTCGTTAAAGCAGCAGCTCTCTCGGCCGCCGCTGTTTCTACTTTTAATATACTGGGCGCTCAGACCACGGACGGAATCAATACGGGCAAGATTAAGGTCGGCTTGATCGGCTGTGGAGGGCGTGGCACTGGAGCGCTCGATAATTTTAAGGAAGCTGCGGAGTTACTTGGCATTGAGGTCGAAGTGGTCGCAGTTGCAGATGCCTTTGCGGACAAGGTCAATGGGGCAGTTCAAAAGTTTGGGCTGTCTGCCGAGCAGGGACATTTCGGATTCACTGCGTATCAAATCGTCGCGAATTCTGATGCCGAAGTTGTCATCATGGCGACGCCACCAAACTTCCGCCCAGTGCATTTCGAGGCCTGTGTCGAAGCAGGTAAGCACTGCTTTATTGAGAAGCCTGTCGCAGTCGATCCCGTGGGTGCCCGAAAGGTCATCGAGGTCGGTGAACTTGCTAAATCGAAGGGCCTCACAGTCGTTGCCGGCACGCAGCGTCGCCACCAGAAGAACTACCTCGATATGGTTTCCAAGGTGAAGGCCGACGCGATCGGCCAAATCGTCGGAGGTGTGATCTCTTGGGATATGGGCGTGCTTTGGAAAGTATCACGCAAGCCAGGCATGAGTAACGCAGAATTTCTTGCACGTAACTGGCTCAACTTTACCGAGATGTCGGGCGATCATATCTGCGAGCAACATGTGCACCAGATGGATGTAACGAATTGGGTCATGGGACGTCCTCCGAAAACATTTTTAGGCTACGGAGGTTGCGCGCGTCGCGAGATCGCAGGCGGCAATCAATTCGATTTCTTCAGTGTCGATATGGATTACGGCGATGGGATTCACATCCATAGCCAATGCCGACAAATTGACGGTTGCTATAATCGAGTCGGCGAGAGTTATCGCGGCACGACAGGTTATACGACTGGCACCAAGGTCAGTGGTAAGGATGTCTCGATCGATCCAGCAGTGGTTCAGCATAGCTCTGGTATAATTCAAGAGCATGTGGACTTGCTCAGCAGTATTCGCGGCAAAGGGGAGCTGCTCAACGCTTCACGCGAGGTGGCTGATGCGACGATGTGCGCGATTGGTGCACGTATCTCTTCTTATACCGGACAGATGGTGCGTTGGGTTGATCTAACTGCCAATACCAAGTCTCCGTATTATAATTTAAAACTCGCACCCGCAGCGCTCGACTTCGAAGTCGGTGATGTGGCAATGCCAGACGAATCACCCGCTTTGCCAGGCAAAGAAAAACAATGGCGTGAGCGTGGGTAATCTCACAGGTGTAATTGCGAAAGTTGTCACGTGGCGTCGTCGCTTGCGGCGGCCTAGTAGTCAAGGCAGCGTTCAAATTGGCCTGCGCAAGCGCAGACGCCACGAGTTCAAGGGCTTCAACTATTATTGTGACAACTTTTGAAATTATACCCTAGCCTAAGGCTAGCTCCTATCTGCCATTGAAAACCGCGCTCAGTCGCGTCACCATCGATTAATTGAAATTATATAGTATACCGCGTATCTTCCTGCTTATAAGTCTTTCCCTGCTCGCTGCTTGCAGTGAGTGGGCAACTGACAGGCCCAACATTATCATCTTCCTCGTCGATGACATGGGAGTGATGGATACCTCGGTGCCGTTCCTTACGGACGCCGACGGAGTGCCAGTGGTCTATCCGCTCAACGAATGGTATCGCACGCCGAGCATGGCGCGCCTCGCTGCACAGGGCACACGCTTTAGCACTTTCTATGCGCAGAGTGTGTGCTCGCCGACCC
>JBLHTV010000104.1:0-5002 GCA_047627755.1 Lentimonas sp.
TGTCAGTGTTGACGGCATATAACAGTAGATTGGCGTCTGGTAGGATCATTTGCTTGTGCCTTTGTAGGTTGCTGGATTCTCAGCGGCGAGGAATGCATCCGCCTCTAACTCATCCGCGAAATCGCTTAAACGGCGTGGATCGACGCCAACCGTCAGTCCCATTGCTCGGGGGGGCAGTAGTTCTCTTTTTGTGTCTACTGGTTTGAGCGATTCGCGGAGCGCATCGTTGAGGACGCGCTTGAAGCTCTTGCGTCATTTCTGGCAGGCATTGCGGATGTATTGTTCGACATCTGCATCTAATGTGACGGTCGTTCGCATTAAAGCATCAAAGCATCAAAATTGAATGCAGTTAAGATGAGAGATGTGATTTGGATGGCCATTTTCGCAGTAGATAGCGGTTGCCTTAGCAGAATTCTGGTCGCTCTTTGGTCGCTATGCCTACCTTTACCGCGATTGATTTTGAAACGGCGCAGCCTGCGCGCTCCAGTATTTGCCAGATCGGACTCGTCTGCGTCGAGCAGGGGGAGGTCATCGAGCAGCTAAGCATCCTGGTGCAGCCACCGGAAAATACCTACAGCTACTGGAATACCAATGTGCATGGACTGACCGAGGACGATACCATGTATGCGCCGTCCTTCGATGCCGTCTGGCCACAGATTCGTGGCTATATTGAAGGCCGCACGCTGGTGGCTCATAATGGCGCGTTTGATTTCTCCTGCCTGCGCAAGACGCTGGAATTCTACGGCATGGCCGAGCCGAGCTATGAGCCGCAGTGCACGTATAAAATTTATAAGAAGAAGCTCAACGTGCTCTGCGATGAGCATGCGATCCCGCTCGATCACCATGATGCGCTGTCCGATGCGCGTGCGTGCGCCGAGCTGTATCTGCGGCATGTACGGAGCTAAGCCTTTCCGCTCGGTCGCGTCCATATTTCGCCATACTTCACCATCTCCGGCAGGCCTGTGCCGGGGTTGCGTCTGGTGTTTAGATAGACGCAGTCCAGGGGACCCTGATAGTTGGTGTGCCAGTGCCCAGTGCGGCAAGGCTTTCAGTGTCTCAGGCGCGCCGAGCAACGGCGGGATACGTAAGTCGTCAACCGATTTGTTGGTCAATCCCAGCCATGCAAAGGCCACTGTGCCGACGATTTGCGAGCGAACTTTAGTTGCTAGATCAAGCCGTCGCGTTTGAGCAAGGCATCTGGATCGGGGGCGCGGCCCATGAAGTTTTTAAATAGCTGTGCGGGATCTTCGGAGTTGCCCTTGGCGAGGATTTCGTTGCGGAAGGCACGGCCAGTCGTGGCGTTGAGGATGCCTTCTTTTTGGAAGCGAGTGAAGGCGTCGGCGTCGAGCACTTCGGCCCACTTGTAACTGTAGTAGCCAGCAGCATAGCCCGTCGGGCTGCTGAAGAGATGACTGAAATTGAAGACGTTCGATTTCGGCTCGGTCTTGTAGTCGGCGCTGTAGCCGGCGAGTTGCTTTTTGATGAACGCGTCGATGTCTTTGTTGTGAGATGTGGGCCAGTTGATGTGCAGCTCGAGATCCATTTTGCCGAACGAGAGTTGCCGAGCATTGCCGCTGGCTTTCATGTAATTGCGCGCGGCCAGCATTTTGCCGAACAAGTCCTGCGGGATGGGCTCGCCAGTTTCGTGGTGACGGGCGAACAGGTCGAGGCTTTCGCGGTCCCAGCACCAGTTTTCCAGGATCTGTGAGGGCAGTTCGACAAAGTCCCAAGGTACGTTGACGCCATTGAGCGCCTTCACTTCGACTTCGCCGCAAAGGTGGTGCAACAAGTGGCCAAACTCGTGGAAGATCGTCTCGACTTCGCGATGATTGAGTAAGGCGGGTTGATCGCCAACGGATGGGGTGAGGTTGCCGCAGATGAGGCCGAGGTGTGGTGTGCGAGGGCCGATCGAAGCGTCACGGTTGCCGCTCAGCAGGTAGTTCATCCATGCCCCGCCGCGTTTGGGCTCGCGTGGGTGCCAGTCGGCGTAGAAGGAGCCAAGTTGTTCGTCGGATTCGGCATCGAACAGGTCGTAGAATTTGACTTCTTCATGCCAGACTTCGGGGAGAGCTGAGGGTTCGGACTTTGCTTCGGTGGCCGACGCCGAGCGCGTCCCCTCGGCGATGAATTGGACTTCGCGCTCTTCGATGCGGAGACCGAAGATTTGTTGAGCGATGTCGAACATGCCGGATATCACCCGATCGATTGGAAAGTAGGGGCGCAGGGCCTCTTCGTCGAAGTCGTAGTTGGCTTGCCGTTGCTTCTCTGCCCAGTAGCCGACCTCCCATGGTTCGAGAAGATCGCGGGGTTGATCGGTACTGTCGGCTTTGAATTGGCGCAGCGCATTGACCTCATCGACTAATTGAGCCTGCACCTTGTCGAAAATGGCTTCGCCGAATTTGAGTGCGGCATCGCCAGAGGCTGCCATACGGCGGGCGGTGACGTGATCGGCGAAGTTCTCTTGGCCGACGAGTTGGGCAAATTCGTAGCGTAGGTCGAGGATCTCGCGAACGAGTTCCTGATTGTTGAATTCTTTGCCGCGCCCGATTGCAGCGTAGGCCTGCCAAAGTTCTTGGCGCAGAGAGTCGCTCTCGGCGTAGGTGAGGACCGGGATGAGTGAGGGAGCCTGCAGGGTAAAGCGCCATGCGCTATCGTGGCCCTTTGCAGCGGCGTTTTGTTTTGCAGCGGCGATGGCGGACGCTGGCAGACCGGCGAGTTCGGCTTCGTCGGTGATGATCTTGTCCCACGCGTTGGTCGCGTCGAGGCTGTGCTCCGAATACTTCTGGGTGATCTCGGCGAGGCGTTTTTGCACTTCAGCGGCACGGGCTTTTTTCTCGGGTGGTAGGTCGGCACCTTGTTCGCGGAAGTCGGCGAGCGTTTCGTAAATGTAGCGCTGCTTGGTGACGGAGAGTTGATCGGTGGCGGTGCTTTGGCCGAAAGCTTTGAGTGTTTTCCAAAGCGGCTCATTGAGTGGAATGCTGGAAAAGAACTCAGTAACTTTGGGCAGTATCGCGTTATGGGCGTCGCGCAATTTGGGGCTGTTGTTCACCGATTCGAGATGACTGACCAAGCCCCAAGCGTGGCTGAGCGTTTCAAGGCCGTCGTCGAGCGCGGCAATGGTGTTCGCGTAGGTCAGTGTCTCGGCAGCATCTGCGCTGCGTGCGGCAACGTTATCGACTGCGGCTTGGGCATCGATCAATGCCTTGCTGATGTCCGCCTCGATGTGGTCGGTAGTGAGTGCGGACCAGCGGATGTGAAAGTCTTTTTGTAAAAATGGATTTTGCATGAGTTTAGAAAGTATGAAAGTGGGACGAAGCACGACAGTGCGGAGATGGTGAACCGTAGGTTTGCCCTGAGCTAGCGAAGGGTGACTGAACTGGGTGCCCTTTGGGCAAGTGAAGGAGCAAAGTCTAAAAGTGGAAAGGTATGAAGGTGGAACGAAGCACGACAGTGCGGAGATGGTGAACCGTAGGTTTGCCCTGAGCTAGTGAAGGAACACGAAGCTTTAAGCTATCAAAATAAACAAGTCTGGAGAGTGAAATGGATAGTTGCTGATCGAAGCAACTACGGATGCTGGTTTCGTAGAATGGAATGGTCGAAATCCTTTGCGCAGAACAATGAGTGGGGCATTATGTTGGGCTATGACACAACAAAAAGCAATCTGTCACCATGAGTTTGGCCTGCCTCTAGAAGTACTACGGCTGGAGAATGTACCGCAGGCGGAGCCGCAGGTCGGGGAAGTGCGGGTGCGGCTCTTGGCTGCCGCGATTAACCCGTCGGACTATGGTATGATTGGTGGTAGCTATGGGCGTTTACGTGAGTTGCCTGCAGTCGCTGGGCGCGAGGGCGTCGGCGTGGTCGAAGCGCTGGGTCGTGGTGTGACTAGTGTGGGCGTTGGGGCCCGTGTGCGTTTCCCTGAAGCAGGCGCTTGGCAGGAGACCGCTTGCATGCCCGCGGCCGATCTGCTGCTAGTGCCGGCTGATGTGCCGGTCGAGCAAGCGGCCTTGTCATTCATTAATCCGCCGACTGCGTATTGCTTGTTGCAGAAAATGGTCGATCTGGCGCCGGGTAGCTGGGTGTTGCAAAATGCGGGTAACTCGACGGTGGGGCTTGCCGTGATTCAGATGGCGAAAGTGCTGGGCTTTAAGACGATCAGTCAAGTACGACGCGAGGAATTGATTGCGCCGCTCAAAGCGCTGGGTGCCGACCATGTGGTGATCGAAGGCAGTGGTTGGGTTAAGCAGGTCAATGGGTTGACTGGCGGCAAGCCGATCCAGTTGGCGCTCAACTCCATCGGTGGCGCGAGCGCGAGTGATCAGATTAAGGCACTCGGCGAGGGTGGCACGCAGGTGACTTTCGGTGCGATGGTAGGCGACCTAGTGCGTTTCCCAACGCGGTTCTTGATTTTTAATGATGTGCGCTTAGTTGGTTTTTGGTGGGATCAATGGAGTCAAAAGGCGGGAGCTCAAGGGCTGAAACAAGTCATGGGTTCGGTCTATGCGATGATGCGCGACGGCACGTTGAAGTTGCCCGTCGAGGCGACGTATTCGTTCGCTGAATACGAGGCGGCGGTTAAACATGATCAGCAGCCACGCTTGGGGAAAGTCTTGCTCAAGCCGTAAAATAAGTGGGCAGGTGGGCAGGTTGCCACGTTGGAAGGTGGGAAGGTGGGAAGGTGAGAAGGTTGGAAGGTTGCCACGTGGCGTCGTCGCTTGCGGCGGCCAGAAGCCAAGGGAGTCGCTCAAATTGGCCTGCGCAAGCGCAGACGCCACGGTTTCAGAGTCTTAGCAGATTATTGTGACAACTTTCGCAATCACACCCAGATTGGTGTGAGTTGTTTGTTGCAGGGTGGCATATCACTGCTAAACGTCTCTATATTATGTTCCTGTCTCGATTCGCTCTAGTCGCATCTTTATTCGCTTTAATTGCGCTCAGTGCGTGTGCCCCTAATGGCCTCGAAGTCGTCGGCGAGACTGACGAGAAGCAGTATCAATTGGCCAAG
>JBLHTV010000105.1:0-5000 GCA_047627755.1 Lentimonas sp.
AAGCGCCTAGCTCATCAGCTGGAATGCGGCGCGTGTTTCATTAACGATTTTGTTAAATCGGATCCACACCTGCCTTTTGGCGGGATCAAGCGTAGCGGCTACGGTCGCGAGCTGGGCGCAGTTGGCATCCGTGAATTTGTCAATGTGAAGGCGATTTGCGTGGGTGCTGTTGGTCGTTCGTTGGGAGCTGTTGGTCGTTAGTTGAGGGCGTGAAAAAGGCGGGTCCTGTAATATTAGGAACCCGCCTGATTTAAAATGAGTGGCTATGTTTGAACTACAGCCGCTGACGCACGGCTTCGTAAAGGATGACGCCTGCGGAGACCGATACGTTGAGGCAATCGACTGTGCCGGCCATGGGGAGGCTGATCAAGTGGTCGCAGTGATCGCCAGTAACTTTGCGCATGCCCCAGCCTTCACTGCCGAGAATCACGGCAGTGGGTTGGTTAAAGTCTACCTTGTAGAGCGATGCCTTGCCCTTGTCGGAAGTGCCGACGAGTTGAATCTTATGGTCCTGAAATTTACGTAAGAGCTGCCCGATGTTTTTAATCCGTAGAAATGGCACATCGTCTGCGCCGCCACAGGAGATGTCGCGCACGGTGGGAGTGATACCGCAGGCACCTTTCACTGGGGCGAGCACCGCAGTGACGCCGGCACCCGATGCGGTGCGCAAGCAGGCACCGAGGTTTTGCGGATCTTGTACGCCTTCAAGGATGAGGATCAGTGGGTTCTCCGTGCGCTCGATGAGGTCGAACAGGTCGTCTTCATTTTCAATATAGACGATAGTGGGTCCCGACGAATGACGCGGGGGACGTACGAGTTTTTTAATTGAATTGCGGCCCATGATTTTAAAATGCTGAAATTGTGACGAAGCGCGACTAGCGCAAAGATGGTGAATCGGAACGATTTGCCCCGTAGGGGTGATTGAAGTGGGTGCCCTTTGGGCAACTGAAAGAACAAAGTGAGTGAGTGCTGTGGTGTGATGTGTGAACTCAGTAAAAGCGGCACTCTGGTCGCTTTCTTCTGCCGCGTAAAGCGGCAAGTCGCGTTTGCAGAGTGCAGAGTGTAGAGTGGAGAGTCGGCCGTAGCGCGCGGGTTTATCCCGCGACTGCGTTCTGCAAGGATGCCCCTGTTACAATAGTTTGGGTTGTTGCCTCTTGGGCGACTCTAGGCCGATGACTTGCCAGCCCCTGCTGGTCAGGACTCTGCCTTGCGCGGTGCGTTGTAGGTAGCCTTCTTGGATTAAAAAGGGCTCGTGGACTTCTTCGAGGGTGTGAGCTTCTTCGCCGACGGCTACGGCAATGGTGCTTAGGCCGACGGGGCCGCCGCGGTAGTTCTCGGCCATTACGCGCATGATTTGCTTGTCCATTTCGTCAAGACCGCGTTGGTCGATCTCGAGCAGTTCGAGTGCTGCCGCGGCCATTGCTTCGGTGATGATACCATCGCCACGTTGTTGTGCAAAATCGCGGCAGAAGTTGATTAAGTTGTTGGCAATACGCGGCGTGCCGCGTGCGCGGCGGGCGATCTCGGCAGCGCCGGCGGTCTCAAAATCGACTCCCAACAGGCCGCAGGTGCGCGCGACGATGCCTTGCAGGGTCTTGTGATCGTAATAGTTTAAGCGTGAATGTAGAGTGAAGCGGCTGCGCAGGGGTGCGGTGAGCAGGCCCATACGGGTGGTCGCGCCGAGTAGGGTAAAGCGGGGCAGGCTGAGACGCACGCTCCGTGCGTTGGGGCCTTGGTCGATCATGATGTCGATGCGGAAGTCTTCCATCGCGGAGTAAAGATACTCTTCCACGGTTTTTGGGATGCGGTGAATCTCATCAATAAACAAGATGTCGCCTTCGCTGAGGTTGGTGAGCAGGCCGGCGAGGTCGGCGGGCTTATCAATGACTGGGCCTGAGGTAATGCTCACTTGCCTGCCCATTTCGTGGCCGAGGATTAGGGCCAAGGTCGTTTTGCCGAGCCCCGGTGGGCCGCTGAGCAGGATATGGTTGAGCGGTTCGGCACGGTCGCGCGCGGCACCGACCATCACTGACAGGCGCTCGATGGTCTTTGCTTGCCCCGCAAAGTCGTTGAACGAAAGCGGGCGTAGCATCGACTCTTCGGAGCTGATGGGGTCGGCGAGTGTTTGCTCGATAAATTGGGTGCCAGTTGGCGGATCTTCAGGTGTGAAAGGCATGGTCGCTTATTACGGTTGTGCTTAGCAAATCGATTGATCGGTTCGAGTCAACTCATCCGCTTGAGGCTTGCCGAGTTAAAGGAGGGTGGGCGACTCGCCCACGTCAACTAACAACGAGTGCGACTCTCCCTCGTGGCACTTATGTTGAGGGCGAGTCGCCCTCACTCCTTTATAAAATCGCGTCGATGGCGCGTACGGCCTGGCTGATGCGCACTTGTTTGCTGCCGTGGATTTCGACGTAGGGGAGTTGTCGGTGGTCTAGGTGGTGCTTGAAGTGTATGTGTAAATCGTCGCGGGCGTCGGGGCTTTCGCGTTGGCCCTCGTCGGCCTCCCAAGGGATGTCGGGCATACAGAGTAGATACAGGCTGTACTCGCGCTCAAGGAAGCGGTGGTTCAGCCATTCTATGTCTGTGTCGAAATAGACATTTGCGTAGATAATGGACGAGAGGATGTTGGTGTCGTGGAAAATGAGTCGCTGTGCTTGTTCCAGCTCGGCATCTTCGAGGGTGAGTTGTCCTTTGGCGATCGGTTCGAGGTCGCTCTGGTTGAGTTCGCGTTCGTGCAAATCGACATAGCTGCGGACGAATTCGCCGCTGCATGGCTCACCATAGTAGTCGGAGAGTGCTTTGGCGAGGGTGCTCTTACCGGTGGATTCGGCTCCAGTAATGACGATACGTTTCATTGCGGAAAAGTGGCATTTAGGCGACGCTGCTGGACTGCGTGATGGTGCGTTTCCAAAGTCGCCAGCCGCGCAGTGCTAAGCAGATAAATACGAAGAAGAGGAACACACTCATCCAATACCCTTGCACTATGAATATACCGATGAAAATGATATCAGAGAGCACCCAGCAGATCCAGGTCTCAATGTATTTACGGGCGAGCATCCATTGAGCCACAAATGCGCAGACGGTGGCGAATCCGTCGAGATATGCGTGGGCCGAGTCAGTGTAGTTGGAAAGGAGACTGCCGAATCCGGCGGTGCCAGCGATCATTACTATAATCGCAAGGATCAGCTTTGGGCGCGGGGTGTGGGCGATTTTCAGTGGATCCCCATTCTCAGCTTTGCCTGATACCCATTCATACCAACCGTAGGCAGAGATGATGATGAAGATGCCTTGCGAAAGCATCATTGCGTACAGCTTCGCATCCAGCGCGATAAAGACATAGCAACAGTAACAGACGATTAAAATCGGCCATGCGGCTGCTCGTTCGCGGATCGTTAGCCAGACTCCAGTAATGCCTGCGAATGTCCCTAACCATTCGACCCCACCGGTCGCGAGTAACTGATTCCAAAAAGATTCGTGCATATCTTAACCACTTTTACCTGCTAGGAATACATCAATCCGCGTCATAGATCTTTACCTGTTTCCAGAGTGCTTTATTGGCTGCAATAAATGCCTGATGGAGCGGGTCTGCTTGATACGCGTCGTGGGCCGCTATGTCTTTGAGGAGCACGGTGAGGGAGAAATCGTAACTGCTGTCGAGGACTGGGCGCGCGGTGGTGTTGGCAGGCGTGCCGATATACATAGCTTCAGCATGTTCGATCTTGTACATCGTCTCTAGGGAGATACGAAAGTCAGTGCATTGATTTTCATCGAGATCTTCGCGGAGCCAGAAGTATACGGAGTGAATAAGCATGGTTGATGAGCGTTGTTTATTTTTTAAGGTGTTAGAAACTCTTAGAGCTTGGCGGCGATGATCGCTTGCAGCTCGGCGTGATTGCGCGCGACTTGCAGCTCGGGGCGTTCTTCGGTGAGGCGCTCCGGTGGGCAGAAGAGCAGGCCTTCGTCGGCGCAGTCGATCATCGACAGGTCGTTGTACGAATCGCCTGCTGCGATGGTATCGAAGTTGAGGGCGCGAAACGCTTCGACTGCTTTACGCTTATGATCGGGTAGGCGTAGCTTGTAGTCAGCGATGCGGCCGGTCTCGTCAATGACCAGATCATGACAGAATAGGGTCGGGTTGCCGAGCTTCGCCATCAGCGGGCCAGCGAACTGACTGAAGGTATCCGACAGGATCACCAGGCGTGTTTGGGAGGTGACCCAAGTGACGAATTCTTGTGCGCCCGGCAGCGGGTCGAGCGTACCGATGACTTCTTCGATATCGGCCAGCTTGAAACCTTCCTTGTCGAGAATGTCCAAGCGGTAGCGCATCAGCGTATCATAGCAGGGCTCATCACGCGTGGTGCGCTTGAGGGCTTCGATCCCGGTTTTTTCCGCGAAGGCGATCCAGATTTCGGGGATGAGTACTCCTTCTAGGTCAAGACATACGATATTCATGCCTTCTAAACCGCGAGAATCGATCTGCAAGTCAATCTCAATTCGGCGTTGCTTATCCTGCGGGCGGAAACTGAGCCAAGGTTTCAATAATAATGGCTCGTATCTCGGCATCCGTCGGTGCGTGCCAGCCCAAGCGTTCGACATAGGCGCCGCGCCAAACGAGTTCCTTCGATTGCATATCAATGACATCGATGATGAAGGTGCCTTCTTGGTATTGATCGATATGGATGTTGGAGTAGCCGCCATATCCGCGATAGGGCGGGCGTCGATACGGAGTCGCGCCGATGCCGAGATCGTTGAGTTCGGTGATGGTCTTTTGGGCGGTGTTAAAGGCGACGCGGAAATCAGGTGTGGCGCAGTCCTGAGTGAACCCTTTGGCCAGCAGCTCTGCTTTCAAGGCCCGCTCAATCCTGCGATCAACGATCGGGCTGAGCGCAATGCCCTGATAGTTGGTGCCCTGCTCACGGGAATCGACGGCAAAGCATTTGTAGCTCTGAAATTTGGGTGTGGCACCACGGTCGTAGTCGACACGAACAGGCGAGACG
>JBLHTV010000106.1:0-4932 GCA_047627755.1 Lentimonas sp.
GGCGGAAGACGGTTGCGAGGTCTACTAAGATCAGATAGGCGCACGGCACCAGCACAATGATGGTCGCAGATAACCTATCGAAGCCGAGCGAGATCGCCATCGGGATCATGCAGCGCGCTGGGCGTAATGTCTCCAGAATCATGGGAGCAAGGCCACCGAAAGTCGTTAAGGTGGTCAGTAAGATTGCACGCAAACGTGCGATACCGGCTTGCTGAATCGCAATCTCAGGCGACGCACCCTCATCGCGCTGGCGGCGATTTGCGGAGTCGATCAGCAACGAGGAATCATTAACCACCACCACTCCTACCACCACCACTGATGTAGCGAAAAACACGATGATTGCATTCAAGACCGTATCACTACTGCTAGAATCCTGAATACGCATGAAGCAAAAGACTGAATGCATCAGACTCGAAGACGCTCGGCCTCTTAGAAGCCGAGTGACCTGCCAAAATTCAGTCGCACCTATAAAATAATATAAAAATGTTGCAGCCCCCACTAATGAGAGTAAGTCTCATTAGCACTTAGGAGTGCCTCTCGACACACACAGCTATTCTTGCTTGAGCCCGCGATACCGCACAACACAAACAATACACTTCATTGAAGCGCACGAATACAGGCATCACACTCCAAGGCAATCAGGCAGGCCCAACAATCTCCTGCCCGTTCCAGCCTGCACAAATACTCAGTTGGAACGACTCACACAGTGAGTTTTCTGGCAGACTTGTATCAATCAAAGATGGCCTTGATTATCTCAGCCTGCAACTCCGCATTGATAGTCCACTATCGATCAATATCGACTTTACGGAGGAGCGGTTAGTCCTCGGATACGTGAACTCAGGCTGGGCGAAAGCAGAGGCAATCGACGGCAACGTCGAAAAACTCGAACCAGGGCAATGGTTTCGCTTTTCTAATTCTGCATTGTGCCTTGACCGCACCAGCGCAGAAACCGCCCAAATTGATTTGATTCTCTGCTCACAGGAGCTCACTCGCTTGCTTCTGGATATTGGTACAGATACCGAGCGACTAGCAGACCTCGAACAGTTCGCCAATGGAGCCGTCGCAGTTCCCTTCAACAGCGGACAAATGAACAGCAACGCATTTGAAGCCTCAAAAAAAATTGTAAACTCATCGATCGATGGACTACGGCACCGCCTGCAACTCGAATCGAATGTTCTTTCATGGATCGCCGAAATCCTGAGCCAATCAGAAAACAACAATTTAATCGACCGGACTCTAAATGCCAATGACCGCGATGCGATGAATCGGATTATCGAAGAAATCCGAAATGATCCGGGGCGCGAACATTCTATTCATGACCTGTGTAAGCTCGGCAGCCTGAACGAGCATAAATTAAAATTGGCGTTTAAAAGCATCCTCGGCAAAACCGCCTTTACTTTCCTACGTGAAGTTCGAATGGATCATGCCGCCGAGTTATTAAAAAATGATCGGCATAGCGTGATTCAGGTCGCGAATGAAGTGGGATACTCAAACGCCAGCCATTTCGCCAGAGCCTTTAAAGACCGACACGGCTTGCTACCGAAAGCGTACCAATGCCTGCAAAGGCTATCATAAGTGCAGCAACTGGTCGAAATACCGCGAGCGCCTCGCCAGTTAATCTGAATCAGCACTCGGGCGGTTCAATTAAACAACACCCCACATGCGCATGGCTTAACGGCCTCGTATCAGCAAACTGCAATACATATCACAGGGATGATCGATCACGTCCTTTACGAGTCCCAACTGCACCAGCACCCCTTTGCGCATAATCGCTATACGATCAGCAAAATGACGCGCATCGGCAGGATCATGTGTGACTAAAACACCAGTAATTTTTTTCTGCTGCAGGACAGCACGCACCTGTTCACGCAAATCCGCAGTGAGCGCTACGTCTAGGTTACTATAAGGCTCATCAAGTAAAATTATATCGGGCTTGGCAGCCAATGCACGAGCCAGTGCGACACGCTGTCGTTCTCCGCCAGATAACTCATGCGGATAACGCTTCGACTTCCCTTCCAGTTGCACCAACTTCAGGTACTCTTCAACACGATCCTGGAGTTCACTTTTGGGCAACTGCCCCATCGCGTACGCTAAGTTCTGAGCGACCGACATATGCGGAAAGAGCGCACCTCCTTGAAATACGAGGCCAATTCGGCGTTTTTCCGGAACCACCCAATCTTTGTCGCCAGACAAACATCCACGATTCGTACGAATCAGGCCGCAGTCCGGGATTTCTAAGCCTGCTATCATGCGTAGCAAAGTTGTCTTACCGCTGCCACTTTCACCGACTAAGGATAAAAGTTCGCCAGCAGCCACACGAAAAGAGACATCATGCACCGCAGGTAGGTTGTCCCCTGAAAAAGATTTTGAAATATTTTGTACTTCTAACATGATTGACCCGCCTCTTTATCAACCCAGCGTTCAATCGCAAGCAAGCCCCAAACCCCGAGCGCAATAATCAACAAAGAAGGGAGTGCACAATCATAGATGTAGCCCTCTTTGGCAAAGCCAAATGCAAAGGTCGCTAGAGTCTCAAAATCACTCGGACGTAAGACTAAAGTAAGCGGCAGTTCTTTCATGATATCGATGAAAACCAAGGTGGCACAGGCCAAAATATTCACACGCAACAATGGCCAGTGTATGCGAATCAGACTTTGCCAGTTCCCCTGCCCAAGGGTGCGAGACGCTTCATGTAATGTTGAACAAACACCCTGCATGCTGGCATTTAATGGCTGATAAGCGACAGTCATAAAGCGCACCATGTATGCAAAACTGATGGCGAACAAACTACCACTCAGAACCAGCGATATCGATAAGTCGGATAATAGCTGGTCCATGCCGCCCAACAAGACCATCACCCCAACAGCAGTCACCACACTCGGAATCGCATAACCAAGTGTTGAAGCCCGCACCAATTTACAAACGAATGAATGACTATGGACTCGCACACTAAATGCTAAGAAAAAGGCAACTAAACTGAGCAAAAGCGCAGTGATGGAAGCCAAAGTCAGGCTGGTGAGTGCTTGTTTGAAAAAAACTGCAAAATTGAAGTCCTCTGTGGCAACGACAGCCCAATAGCCTAAACGTAATACTGGGAATACAAATCCAACCACCACTGGAAGCGCACAACAAAGCACCACGCCCAAGGCACTACGCCATTGCAGCCGAACTCGTCGGTGCGGAAAGTTGGCCTGCGCCCCTTCTACATATCGTAGTCGTTTCCGTTGCCAGACTTCGATGGCTAATATCGCAAATACGATCACCACTACAATGGCCGCTAAACGTAAGCCCGAGGCGCGATCTCCGAGTCCAAACCAAGTGCGGAAAATACCTTCAGTCAATGTCGGCACACCAAACAAATTCACCGCACCGTATTCATTCACAACCTCCATGACAATCAGGCTCAGACCAGCAATCAAAGTCGGTCGCGCCATGGGCAAGGCAATCCGTCTGAAAATCGAGCCCGGACGTTTCCCAAGCATTCGACCTGCCTCAAAATAAACCCCCTGCTGCTTGGAGAAAGCAGAGCGTAGCCCTAAATACAAATAAGGATAAAGCACTGAGCTTAGCAACAGGATCAACATACCATACCGCACCAAGCGCTCGACCCACTGCGAGGCATCAAATCCCCACACCTCACGAACTTTAATAATCAGCGGGATCGACCATTCTAATACATCAAAATAAGTGAATGCGGACGCAAAAGTCGGCACTGCCAGCGGCATGACCAATGCCCACTTCCAAAAACGTCGCGTAGGGAACTCGTATGTAGCAACAAACCATGCCGTCGGCAGAGCAAAGAGAATACTGACCAGACTCACGCCTAACACGAGAATCATTGTATTCAGCAGATAGCTAGGCAGCACCGTGCTCACCAAGTGCTGCCATTCTTCAGTTGGCTGAAAAACTCCGATAAAGACAGCGATCAGCGGGGCGAGTAACAACAGCGCGCACAACGCAACTAAACCTGACCAAAGATCGATTCGCTGGCCCCTACTGCCTTCGGAGCGTAGAGTTACTCCCATCCTGCCAGATTGAAACAGCGTATTGCATCTGTATTCAGCTCGCCCAATCGAGCCAAGCTGATCGGATCGGCCTTAAATGTTCCCCACTGCTGTAGCAGCGGCGACCATTTAATACCTGACACAACCGGGTATTCATAGGTAGCGTCGGTGAAAGCAGACTGCGCTTCATCCGTCGCTAAATACTCAAGGAATTTCTGCGCTGCTTCGACATGATCGCTCCCCGCAACCACCCCAGCACCACTGACATTCACATGGGTGCCACGCGCCGCTTGATTCGGGAAGAAAACCTTCAACTGTGCGGCGACAGCACGATCTTTCTCATTATCCGAATTTGCCAATAGCCCAAGGTAATACGTATTGACGATTGCTACATCTGCTAAGCCCGCAGCGACCGCACACATCTGATCACGATCACTACCTTGCGGTGGCCGCGCCATATTTCCACGGACAGCCTTCGCCCACTGCAACGCTTGCTGATTGCCGTTGGCGTCGATCATCGAAGATAATAAAGATTGATTATATACATTTGCAGACGAGCGCACCAGCAACCGCCCACGCCATTTAGCAGCCGCAAGGTCTTCATAAGTACTCAGTTCATCCTCACTGACACGGTCTGGCGCATAAACAAGCACGCGTGCACGCTGAGTAAAACCAAACCAATAACCCTCAGGGTCACGCAAGTTGGCAGGCACGCGCTGCTCCAAGAATGACGACTTTAGCGGCTGTAACACACCTGCTTCTCGCGCCTGATGCAAATGCCCCGCATCCGAAGTAATCAGAACATCTGCAGGCGTCCTGTCCCCTTCGGCCTTTAAGCGCTCGAGCAAAGCACCGGCCTTACTTTTAACCACTTCAACCTCAATACCAGTCCGCTCAGTGAATTTATCAAACAACAACACATCACTCT
>JBLHTV010000107.1:0-4771 GCA_047627755.1 Lentimonas sp.
TTTCTTCAATCACAATCTCGCCACCACCTGGGAGTGGCACACAGCGCATGTAGGTCTGTTCAATTTGACGCTCAATGTTGAAGCGCTCAAAGACGGGGATGTCTTCCTCGAAAATATGAATTTTGGATTTTGATCGAGGCGAAATAGTCGTCACTTCGGCTATAATATCATCATAATCCTGCTTCTTATCAACCATGACACGGTCGATATCTTCGGTCAGGAAGTCGCGCACGGTGCGGCCGACGATGTCTGGCTCTACGTAGAGGCAACCTGGTTTGTTGGTTGCGTTCATGCGTTGGTTGATGACTTCCCAGCGTTTGAGTAGAATGTGTAAGTCGCGGATAAAGAAGCGTGCTTTTTTGCCTTCGCCCGCAGTGCGGATGATCAGGCCCATTCCTTCGGGTAGGGTGAGATCGCGGAGGATGCCCTTGAGGCGGCTGCGCTCCTTGCGGTCGTCGATCTTACGAGAGATGCCGAGTGTGCCGGCGTGCGGCATGAGCACTAAGAAGCGCCCTGGTAGGGCGATATTAGTGGTGGTGCGTGGACCCTTGGTGCCGATTTGGCCCTTGGTGATTTGCACGATAATCTCGCTACCGATGGGGTAGAGCTTCGGAATGTCTTTGACCGAAACCTTCTCGCTCTCGCGCTTGCGCTGTATAGCGGTTTTGTTGTCGCGCACGATCTCGATGCCGCTGTCGTTGGCAGCTGGAAGGATGTCCCAGTAGTGCAGGAAGGCATTCTTGGGCTCGCCGATGTCGACGAACGCAGCTTTGAGGCCGGCTTCGAGATTTTGGATACGCCCTTTGAAGATGGCGCCCACTTCGCGGGCTTCACCCGTGCGTTCGACCTCGAACTTCTCCAGCACACCGTCCTTCAGCAGAGCGACGCGTTTCTCGAGCGGCTCGGAGTTGATGATCAGCTCTGAGTAAGACTTCTGTTCATTCTTGATCGCTTTGATGATGCGAGTCACCAAGGGCTGTTTCTTTGCGCGTTTTGCGGCGTCGTTTTTTAGCTCTTTATGATCAATTCGCTCGGTCTTCTTTTCTTTTGGAGCAGAGGTGAGTTCTTCAGTGTATTGTGAATCGGAATTTTCAGTTGTTGAATCTGGCATTGGTTTTGGGTGTCCCTGGTTGAATTGGGGATCCCGTGCTCTGGTAGCTGCTGCAGGTTGATGTGGGTGTGTGTATCGTTTTTAGGATCATGTATGATCCTTTCTGTGACGATATACACTTTGCACTAATCCTTGCAGAATAAAACAGCTCAGAACAAAGGAACCTCCGTAACTTAAAAACGGAAGCGGGAGTCCTGTAATCGGAGTAATGCCGATAGTCATGCCAATGTTGATGAAGAAGTGGACGAGGAACAGCACACTGACGCCGATGGCCAGTTGCATTCCAAATCGATCTCTTGCGAGTCCGGCAATACGTATGCCGTTGGCGACCATCAGACAAAAGAGTCCGACGACGAACGCGCTTCCAAGAAAGCCTGTTTCCTCCGCAATAACGGAGAAAATAAAGTCGTTGTGAGCCACCGCTTTAGGGAGGTAGCCGAGTTGAGCCTGTGTTCCTTTGAACAGGCCCTTGCCGGCGACTCCACCTGTGGCGGCGGATATTTTTGCTTGTTTGGCGTTCCAGCTTGCGCCGGTGCCTTCCGGATCGACTACGTCGGGAGCGACGAAGGTTAGGATCCGGTTTCGTTGATAATTGTGAATTGGTAGGAGTGAATGATACTCTTGAGAGGGGGGTGTGGCTGCAGTGCGTTCGATTGAGCGAACCTGCTCCAGGTGCTGGCTGTAGGCGTAAATATCCAGCCCGAGGACACTGACGGCGACGACAAATAGAGCAAAAGCGCTCACAAAAAACTTCTCCGACAAACGGGAGATATATAGTAGGGCAAAAATCATTGGAGGAAAGACAAGCGATGATCCTAGGTCCGGCTGCAGGAAAATCAATAACATTGGAACTAAAAATACCACAGCCACTTTTGCCAGCACCAGTAGAGAGTCTTGTACCGATCCTAGCTCTGAACGGGCTAAAATACTGGCAGCCATGATCAAGGTGCCGATTTTGGCCCCTTCGGTCGGCTGAATGGTGGTAATGCCGATGTCCACCCAGCGCCGAGCTCCCATCATTTCGACGCTAATTGGGCTCAGATTGGTGGCCAAGAGTAAGCCGCAAATGCCCGCCCCGTAGATTAAATGCGCGTAGCCAAGAAAGATTTTGTAGTTAATCAGCGACACCACGCAATAAATGCCGAGCCCGAGCGCGACCCAAAAGAGCTGCTTCTTCCAATCGTCGCCGCCGTGGGTATATTGCGCCGAGTAAATAAACAGAATACTAATGGCGCACAGTAGCACCATGCAGAACGGGCTCACCCAGTCGACACGTCGTCGGTCATCGGGGTGCATCATACTCTGATTCTTTTTACTGAATATTCGGCGGTAGACGCTCAATTTGGAGTGGCAAGGTGGATAGATTAAAAAGTGGGGAAGTTGGGATATTTTAACGGTTGGGAAGTAAGAATTACATTCTCACTTTCATACTGTTGCACGTGCACATATCAATTGACTGGCGCGCACTCAATTCACATCTCCCAGATAATTGGAACTCGGCTCAAAGCCATTTTTAGTGAAAAAGGGTTTGATCACTTCTGGTAGGAAGCGGTGGTCATCCAGTTCTTCCAGCGGGATCCACTCGACGCCGATTTGCTTTTTGTCGTGCTCGGTACCAGGGCCGATGCCGTCTGGATTCGGCAGTGAGCAGCGAAACACGCTTTCGACTTGATGGAAACTGTGGTGCACTTGGCGGAACTCGTGATTCTTGCCGATGTATTCACGCACATAAAGAAGTTCGCCGACATCGACATCGGTGCCAATCTCTTCGAGGCATTCGCGTTGGACGCATTCGCTCAAGGTCTCGGCGTGGCGCTGGCCGCCGCCAGGTAGGATGTAGAACACGCCAGACTGATCGCTCATTTTAATGGCGAGTAGTTTGCCTTCTAGGACAATGAGGGCTCTGGCAGCTGTACGGATCGTGCGCATAAGGTCTTATAGCCAAGGGCTGAATGCGCGATGAGCAAGACTCAAGCGCTAGAAATCACGCAGTGGTCGAATTTAATCGATAAAAATGAGCGCAATCAATTTGTCTCCGGCGCGTTTACTTTACATAACTCGGCAGATGCCAGAATTTGAGACAACCAAGTGTTGGGAGGAGTTTGCGGATTCACCCAGTGTACTCGCCTATCTAGATGCACATTTCAAAGGTGCAGAGGACTTGCAGCGTGCCTTGTTGGAAGAGGTCGATGAGAGTGATTTCTCGCTACGCGATTGGATGGAGGCGTTGCTCGTCTTGAATCAATGGCTGGAGGAGCGCAGCTTGAATTTACCGATCAACGATAATATCGGCTACGTGTCTTGTGCGGGCGCGTCGGCGGGTACGGGGGCGCATTTGTCGCATTTGCCGAGCTTGGTGGCGGACTTATTGGAGCAGTATGGTTGCGAGCGTGCGGTGGAAAAGTAGATAGTTAGGATTTCGCTGCTTTACTCCGTGGGTAGGGGCTTCTATTATTAAAGATTGGATGCGAGAAGAAAGCACATTTACAGACTCGGAGGTCGAGGCACTCGTTGAAAGGGGTCAATTAAAGGCGCTTTCTGAGTCGTTGACCAGTTGGGCGGATCCTGAGGTGGCGGATTTGATTCTGCGTATGGACAAACCGCATCAAGTGTTGGTCTATCGCGCCTTGCCGCGCCAGCGGGCAGCGGATGTGTTTGCTCATTTCGAGCCTGAGGATCAGGACGTTTTCTTAACTGCGTTAACCGATGCGGATACGCGCTCGCTGCTAGCGAATCTGAGTCCCGACGACCGCACCGCGATGCTAGATGAACTGCCAGCGACTGTGATGCGGCGGCTCATGCAATTGTTGAGCCCTGCGGATTTAGCGGAATCACGTCAGTTGCTGGGCTACCCAGAGGATAGTGTCGGTCGATTGATGACGCCGGACTATATTCGTCTGCGTGCGGAATGGACCTGCGAGCAAGCGCTGGCACATGTTCGTAAATACGGTCGCGACTCCGAGATTTTTAATATCCTCTACGTGACTGATGCTGTTGGTAAGCTAGTGGATATCGTGCGTATGCGCCGTCTGATCATGATTGATCCACAGACGCTGATTCAGGAAATGCTCAATTATAATTGTGTGAGTATTTCAGCGTATGATGACCGCGAGGTGGCCGTTGAGATGATTCAACGTTACGACGTGAACGCGTTACCCGTGGTCGATTCTGAGGGTGTGTTGCTCGGGATCGTCACCGTGGATGATATCCTCGACGTGGCCGAAGAAGAGGCCACGGAAGACATTCAAAAAGGTGCGGCGGTGGCTCCATTGGAGACGCGCTATAGTGTCGCTTCCCCAGCACAACTGTTCCGCAAGCGCATCGGCTGGCTACTGATTCTGATTTTCGTTAATTTGATTTCAGCCAGTGTGATCTCGAGCTACGAGGAATATGTGGTAGAGTTTATCACCCTTGCGCTGTTTATGCCGCTGGTGATCGCCAGTGGTGGTAATTGCGGCGCACAGTCGGCGACCTTGATGGTTCGCGCGATTGCGACTGGCGATTTGGAATTGAGTGATTGGTTGATGGCTGTTAGCAAGGAGCTCTTCGTTGGTTTGCTGCTCGGTGGCGCAATGGCGGTGATCGCCGGTGTTGTCAGCCACCTGTATGGGGGCGATAGCCACATCGCATGGATCGTGGGGCTGAGTATGATTGCGATCG
>JBLHTV010000108.1:0-4595 GCA_047627755.1 Lentimonas sp.
TGTATCACATTCGAAAAGAAGAGATTAATAAATCGAATTCAAATGGTTCTGTTTACTCTGCTGCCGGTGTTGACGTTTGGCGCAGTGAATTCTGATCGCGAGTGTTGCCCTAACAAACCCGGCGATCTCGATGGAGGATGAGTACCTTGATTCGTCGCCCGCCGACCAATACTATGCGTTTGGTGCGATTGCTGACTGTCAGTATTGCAATGTAACAACCGCTGGTCTCAGAAGGTTTGCATTATCGAAATAGACACTCTCGAACTGTGTCGCTGGTTCCAACATGCTGGACTTGGCCTTTGTCACGCATTTGGGGGATTTTATTGATCGTGACTTTGAAAGCTTTGATGAGGTGAATTCGATTTACAATCAGCTCAAGATGCCGAAACGATCTCGTATGCCCAACAGTCGCGGTGGACAGAGCAACATGCCGAACGGTTTTAAAGGGTGTATTACCCACGCCGCCGCATGAATGGATTATTGAGTAAGCAAGCTTTTGTTAATAAGACTGTTTTTCTTGCTTCGACATTTGAAGTGTGACTCGCAAGGTGCTGATTTTTCGATGACCGATACTCTACTATATATCGCCCCTTTTTTTATAGTGGCACTACTGTATGCCTCGGTCGGGCATGGCGGAGCGTCAGGCTATTTGGCGGTGATGGCTTTACTGGGGGTTGAGGCTGTTCAATTGCGACCGACTGCACTCGGGCTGAATGTGCTGCTTTCCACCTTAGTCACGATTGCCTTTTTCAAGGCCGGCTACTTCAGGGCAAAGCTGTTTTGGCCGCTGGCGTTAGCGGCGATCCCTTTTGCCTATTTAGGGGGGAGCCTCGACATCCATGAGGCACTCTTCCGTAAAATCCTCGGGGTGGCGCTGGCAATTGCACTGCTTCGTTTGTTAATATTGTCGGAGAATCAGGGAGACACCAGGCTGCCCCCAATTTGGCAGATGCTACTAGCGGGTGCGCTGATGGGCTTTTTTTCAGGCTTGATTGGCGTGGGTGGTGGCATCTTTTTGACGCCGCTCGTGATCTTCTTGCGCTGGGCGCCGACAAAGACGGCAGCTGCTATATCGGCACCCTTTATTCTGCTCAACTCGCTCGCTGGCTTAGCTGGTTTGCGTCCAGCGGTGGATTCGTTTCACCCGTTGTTCTTGAACTTAGCGGCGGCCGTTCTACTGGCTGGCCTGATCGGTTCCTGTTGGGGAAGTCGTGTTGCTGCCTCACGACAGATTCACATCGTGCTGGCCCTGGTGCTGAGCTTGGCCGCTTTTAAGCTGTTCCTGTAGACAACGTCCCGCTGGTCAAGATGCGTGCCCGCAACCCGCCAAAGCCCCGGAGCGCTTCTTCCACGCCTGGGCCAATGGCTTTGTCCATCCAGTAACAGGGGCGACACTCTTCACTCCCTTCAAACTCGATACCTTGTAAAGTGAAGCGCTGACCGATCAGAGTATTCAGGTCGACGTCAGCCGTCAGAACATTTCGGCGAAACAGTGCCGGATCGAGATCGGGGTAGTTGAACTGTTTGCAGATGCGCTTATACACCGCCCAGTCAAAAAAAGTAATCTGCCCCTTATAGTCTTCCTCGTGGTTGAAAAATCGGTCACCTATGATTCCAGAGCCAGCGACGCACGCGATCGAATCGACTAGTTCAATGCCATTATCTAAGCGTCCTAAACCATGGCGACCGACAAAGTCGTGCCCAGTTGATATGTATATGGCTTTGGTTTGCATGAAAAGTATTTGAGATTCAGGAGGTGTATTCTTCATCATACTCTAGAACACCAGTCTCGCATGCAGGACTCATTGTGATTCAAAGTAGGATTCAAGTGATGACTTAGTGGTTGTGCTCTAAATTTTCAGGATCGGAGCAGCCACAGTGGTTATTTTCGATCCATGCTTCGCTGCCGTCGGTGTAGACTTCTTTTTTCCAGATGGGCAGGCGGTGCTTCACATTGTCAATGATGTAGCGGCAGGCGAGGAAAGTGTCGCCGCGGTGATGCGCTGTCACACCTACCCAAACTGCAATATCACCAGTGACTAGTGGCCCGATACGGTGGACGATGGCAGCGTCTTCAATGTGGAATTTGGTTTTTGCTTCTTCGAGAATCGTTTCGGCGATGGCGGGGGAGAGTTGCGCGTAGCCACTGTAGTGAAGCTCCGCGACGGCGCTGCCTTGGTTATGATCGCGCACCCAACCTTCGTAGCTGCAATAGCCACCTGCACTGAGTGAGAGCAATTCTTTGCGTAGTGCAGAAGGGGTAATTTCGGTATCTGTGAGTTGAAAAGTCATTATGGAGATTTCTCCTAATTTGAGTCATGCGCCTAAACTTACTTGCATGTCAGACATTAAAATTAAGGGAATTGAAATTATCCCCCCGTCATTGGAGGGAGGAAGGCAATCGAGTCGCCGTCTTTAAGAGCCGTTTCGTGGGCCGACAGCTGGTGATTAATCGCCACTTGTAGCTGCGTGAACTCGTGTGGAAAGTGATAGGCTTCCTTGAGGTCGTCATAGAGCTTAGCAGGCGAGCTGTAGTCAATGTCGCGAGACTCTTCAGTTTTACCCGCGTGGTCGGCGAGTTGAGCGAAATAGAGGATTTTGATCTGCATGGGAATTGGCGGAATGATTTGGACGAGCAATGTCCGATAGGATTAGGGATTGCCACGTCATCAGATTGAGAGTGATCGGTGGTATTGATGATGCAGCTAGACTGACTTTGTGCCCATGGCTTGCTCATATTCCTCGGCCGTATTGATGTTGTCGAGGCTATGCGGATCGTCCTGATCGACGAGTGCGGCTTCTTTCACTATTAGTAATTTGCGTGGGCAGCTTTTGCCGAGTTCCTTGGCAAGTGCGAGCAACTCGGTATCGCTGCCAGACGGATAGAGTGCACAGAGCGGTTCCGGTAAACCATCGTGCGAGCTCCGGTAAGCTGTAAGCTGAGGCGCGGAACGCTCGAAATGAGCAACGAGTTTTTCGAGCGTAGCGACCTCTAGGTAGGGGAGGTCGCAAGCCAGCACCAGCCAATGCGCGTCGGGGTGGGCTCGCATGGCAGAGAGAATACCACAGAGCGGACCTTTGACCGCATCGACCGAATCGCAGATGGCTTCACTACCTTCAGGTGTGTCGAAGCCTTGCTCCTCGCGTTGTGAAATAAATACCTGCGTACACACTTGCTGTAAAAGACGTGCAGTGCGCACTATTTGCGGCTGTTCCCCAGAGTAAGTGAGCAGCGCTTTATCGCTCCCCATTCGTTGACTTCTACCGCCAACAAGAACGAGTCCATGAATTGGTTTATTCATATTTTATGACTCACATCTATAGTCCGATTTTCCGCCAGTTTTTTCGATAAGCCGGGTCGATTCGATCACGATGCTTTTTGAAGCGGATTTACACATGTCGTAAATAGTGAGCGCTGCGCCACTGGCGGCGGTGAGCGCTTCCATTTCGACACCTGTTTGATCAGTCACTTTAACCCTAGCTTCAATCCGCAGGCGGGCTTCGTCGGCAGTGGTGATCTCGATCTTGATAGATTTAAGACTAATTGGGTGGCAGAAGGGAATCAGCTCCGAAGTCTTTTTGGCTGCCATGGTGCCTGCGATGATAGCGGTGTCCAAGATGGGGCCTTTTTTCGAACTCCAGCCGGACTCGGCGAAGGCTGCCATGGTCTCGGCGCCAAGATAGACAAAGCACTCGGCGATGGCCGTGCGGTCTGTGACTTTTTTTTCGGAGACGTCGACCATACTAGGACGTTGGTCTTTATCGAGATGGGTGAATTCCATAATTTAACTATATTAATACCAAGGGTGAAAGTCGAAGCTTTTGCCCACGGAGTAGAATTTTTCCTTGGTGGGAGGGAGTTCGATATAGCCATCGCTCTCTAGGATGCGCACTAGATCGCCGGAATTGTTGGCAGGTTGAGCGCTGGCTTGATTGTTGCCGCCGCGGCGTATGGGCAGGAAGATGGTGATATCATCGCGTGCAGAGACCTTTGAGTCGATTTGCACTTCGCTCAGTACCTCTACTTGGCGTTGCCCCATGGCTTGGAATAGGGCGGGGATGACGTAGTGGTGCAGGCACGTAAGTGTGGAGAGCGGGTTGCCAGGCAGGGTGAAGACGGCGCAGTCAGACTGACTCCAGTAGCCGATTGGCTTACCAGGCTTTTGCGCGACACCGTGGAAGTGGCATTGCAGCCCGAGCTCATCGAGCGCTCCGGGGATATAGTCTTTTTTACCCATGGAGATGCCACCCGATATAATAACGATATCGTTGGCTTTGATCAACTCGGCGAGTTGTGCCTTAGAGACTTCCGGTTCGTCGGGTAGATGCGCGAACTGACATGCGGGCAAGTCGACATGCTTGAGAGCGGCGTTCATCATGATGTCGTTTGAGCGGCGAATCTGGTGCGGTGCTGGTGCACGCGCGATCGCAACGAGTTCGTCACCAGTACTAACAATGGCGATGGCGGGCTTTTTAGAAACTGAGAGGCTGGCGTAACCACAACTTGCGGCCACCGCGATCTCGCGCGCACCGATGAGCCTGCCAGTTTCGAGCAGCACTTCGCGTGAATCGCGGTCGCTCGCATAAGCATGAAT
>JBLHTV010000109.1:0-4564 GCA_047627755.1 Lentimonas sp.
TAGCCGCGCAGGATATTTATCCCGCCAGCCGAATGTGCCGTGAGGGGATCGAGCGCCAGTCTTCAGCCTTGATGACGCAATTGAGTGTACAGGCAGAAGCGGGCGCAGAGTAGTCCTTCACCGTGAAGCAGGCATTTCTGTCTGTTATTTTTCTGGTGCTTAGGCTGAGGTCACGGGCAAGAATGTCTGTATCACTGTTATTTCAAGGATCAATTTACTTGAGCCGCGCGCGCGGTCGCCCACATTGCTCTCTGTGATCGGACTCGATGTAGATATCTTTTTTCTCCTTTATCTAGGGAGTGGCTTTGCGCTGCTCTTCGGTTTGTGGTTTTACTACGATTGGAAGGATAAGCATCTCTTTGCCGCCCAGCGCTCGAAGGTCATTTATCACTGTATCAAATGCAGTCAGATTTACACGGGTGTACATGCCAGTGAAGAATGCGATTGCCCTCAGTGCGGGTTTACCAATGGTCGCCTTCGATTTTAGACCATTCACTTTCATACGTTTTAACTTTTCACCTTCTTACTCTTCGTCATGCCAGATCATATCGCAGTTCTCGATTTCGGTTCTCAATATACACAGGTCATTGCCCGTCGTATTCGTGAGGCCAATGTCCTTTCCCGTATTTATCCGTATAACACGCAAGCTAGTGTGCTTAAGGAAGCGGGCGTTAAGGGTGTCATCCTTTCCGGTGGCCCGTCTTCGGTGTTGGCCGAAGGCTCTCCGCGTCCAGATGCGAAAGTCTTTGAAATGGGCCTCCCCGTGTTGGGTATTTGCTATGGCGAGCAGCTGATGGCACACATGCTCGGTGGCCGCGTGGCTAAAAGTGATGAGCGCGAGTTCGGCCACGGCACACTTAATATTGCAATCAAGGGCAAGCTGTTCGAGGGCATGCCGGACACACTGAGTGTTTGGAATTCACATGGCGATCGCCTAGAGCAGCTTCCTGAAGGGTTCGAGGCTGTCGCTTCGACGGAGAATTCGCCTTACGCGACGATTCAAGATGCGAAACGTAATTTCTACGGCATGCAATTTCACCCCGAGGTGGCGCACTCCGAGAAGGGCACTGAGGTGATTGCGAACTTCCTCTTCAAGATTTGTGGCTGCGATTCGGATTGGTCGATGGCCAACTACATCGAAGAAAGCGTGCAGAAGATCAAAGACACTGTCGGCGACGAGCGCGTGATCCTGGGTCTGTCCGGTGGGGTGGATTCTTCGGTCGCGGCTGCGTTGATTCACAAAGCGATCGGCAAGCAGCTGACATGCGTGTTTGTGGATAATGGTCTGCTGCGCTTAAATGAGCGTGAGCAGGTTGAAAAACTTTACGGCGATCACTTCGATCTCGATGTGCGCGTGGCCGATAAGGGCAAGTTCTTCTTAGATCGTTTGGCGGGTGTATCGGATCCAGAAACGAAGCGTAAGATTATCGGCAATGCTTTCGTCGAGGTGTTTGATGAGTCGGTCACCGAGCTAAAGGAGTACGGCAACTACACCTTTCTCGCTCAGGGCACGCTCTATCCAGATGTGATCGAGTCGATCGCGATCGATGGCAACCCTGCGGCGCTGATTAAAAGCCACCACAATGTCGGTGGGCTTCCAGAGAAGATGAACCTCAAGCTACTGGAGCCGCTGCGCGAACTGTTTAAGGATGAAGTACGTGAGCTTGGCTCCCAACTCGGCTTGCCGAAGGAAGTCGTTTGGCGCCAACCCTTCCCAGGTCCAGGGCTTGGCGTGCGCGTCATGGGGCCGATCCGGGAAGAGGATCTGGTCGTGCTGCGTAAGGCGGATGCGATACTTCAAGAAGAGATGATGGCTGCGGATCTTTATTACAAGGTGTGGCAGTCGTTTTGCGTATTCCTGCCTGTTAAAACAGTCGGTGTGATGGGCGATGAACGCACCTACGAAAATGTGGTTGCGCTACGTATCGTCGAGAGTCTCGATGCGATGACAGCCGACTGGGCGCGTGTCCCTTACGAAGTGCTTCGTAAGATTTCGAGCCGTATCATCAATGAGGTGTCTGGTTGCAATCGTGTGGTCCTCGACATCAGCTCGAAACCACCGAGCACGATCGAGTGGGAGTAGCCACACGGGTTTGCTGTGCGATTCAGTTTCGAACAAATTCGGTTCAGCAAGGTCTGAAGTATATAAGTATGAAATTATTATCTTCTATTTGTTTAATTGCTTTCGCCGCTCCGCTGTTTGCGGACGGGCCGAAAGTGAGTGCTATTGTTGAGCGCGCCCGTGCCACAGTTGGCGCTGAGGCGGCGTTGAACAATTTGGTCACTTTGCAGATGAGTGGCTGGATCGAGCCGGCGGAGTCTAAAATGCCGAGTGCGACGATTCTAATTATTTCGCGCAAGCCCTGTTCGCAGCGCCTAGTGGTGACAGTCGATGACCTGGTCGAAACGACGATTCTGGAAGGCAACTCGGGTTGCATCATCCGCTCAAATTTAAGTGATGAGGATAAGCGCGCTCAAATTCGCACGATGACGGATGGGGAACTTAAACGTGTCGCATTCAGCACCCGCCAGTTCTTTAGTTTCTATGCTGCCGACTTTAAGGGTGGCGAGCGCATCGAATATCAGGGGATTGAGCAACGACGTGGCGTGCGTTGCCATAAACTGTTGTATTCCTACTCAGACGGCATTTCCACGACACGCTATTTTGCCATCAATGATGATACGCTCGTCTCAACAATTACGGATAAAGGAGTTGAGAGTGTCGAAGTCGGCGAACAAATTGTTGCAGGCATTCGATTTCCCAGACGCGTTGAGTATTATCAAGGGCAGAAAATGCTACACACGATGGTGGTTCATGATATTAAAGTGAACAAGCCATTGACGCGTGGAATTTTTACTATCCCGACCGGTCAAAAAACTAAGTAAGCACGGCTCTTCTAGCCGCACACGCTCACAGTTCTATTCTAGTTTATTATGCAAACACTCGAATTTTCAGATTCGCCTACATTTTTTAATGCCCTGCGCCAGTTCTGCGCCAATGCCACTGTGTCGGGGGATGTCTCTGACGTGGTCACTGCCGTGTTGGCCGATGTGAAAGCGCACGGCGACAAGGCGGTGCTTGAATACACTCAGAAGTTTGACGGCGCGCACTTGAGTGCCACAGCAATGCGCGTTGATCCCGCGGATATGAAAGCGGCATTAAAGAGCCTGTCAGCTGCCGACCGTAAAGCGATTCGCGAGTCCATCGCGCTGGTTAAAGCTTTCCACAAAAAGACCCTACCTAAAAATTGGAAGACGAAGAACGCGCAAGGTGGTATTGTCGGCGAACGCTTCTATCCGATTCAACGTGTCGGGCTGTATGTGCCTGGTGGCAATGTGCCGCTGGTTTCGACTGTAATTATGACGGCGGTACTGGCGAAGCTGGTAAAGAACCCCGAGATTTGCGTCTGCACGCCACCGGCTGCAGATGGTTCGATTGCACCAGCTATGCTGGCCGCGCTTTCGATGGTCGGCATTGATGAAGTGTATAAAGTTGGCGGGGTGCAAGCCGTTGGCGCAATGGCCTATGGCACCGCAACCGTTCCAGCGGTGGACAAAATATTTGGCCCAGGCAATGCCTTCGTGATGGAAGCGAAGCGTCAAGTGCTGGGCACTGTGGGAATCGATCTGCTGCCTGGGCCGAGTGAAGTGATGATCATCGCCGATGCGGGGGCGAATCCACACCATGTCGCCGCGGACTTAATCGCACAGGCCGAACACGGCAGCGGTAAGGAAATTATTTATCTGGCAACTACCAGCAAGGTGTTGCTGAGCAAGATCGAGAAATCCCTGGTCAAGCAATTACCCGAGCGCAGCCACGCCGCAAAATGTGAGAAGGTCTTGAAGAGCCGCTTCCTTGCGGTGACTTGTAAGAACCTCGATCAAGCTGCACAGGTCTCGAATTATATCGCACCGGAGCACCTGGAGCTACAGATCGCTGACAAGTCGATTGATGCGTTGACGAAAAAGATCACCACAGCGGGCGCGATCCTGCAGGGCTATATGACGCCGACCGTATTGGGCGATTTTACCGCTGGGCCGAGCCACACGTTGCCGACTGGCCGTGCGGGGCGTTTCTTCAGTGGCTTGCAAGCGACCGACTTTATTCGGCGCTCTAGTATCCTACGCTACGACGCCAAGAGCCTCGCGAATGCGGCTCCAGTGGTGGAGACCTTTGCGCGTTTGGAAAAGCTCGACGGTCACGGGCGCTCGCTAACGATTCGTCTATAAGCGCACTCTGTAATCTCGCTTCACCTCCCGAGAGCAGCGACAATCAACCGAAGGGCGAAGCCAAATGGCGAGAGGCGGTTTCGCTGCAAGTTTCTGATTATCAGTGACTGGCTACCGTTCTCTGGGTTCTTCGCTATTTTTAATGGTTAGGGCACTCAGTGCTCTGACTTTTAACCACTCGCTGCGCTGGAGCAACTGTGTCTCCGTGGTGAAACTCTCCGGTCTGGAATCTCAAGCCATTCCTCTTCTCAGAGGTAATTGAGTGTTTAGGTTTTCATTGATCCACTAAAAATAGCGAAGAACCGTTCTCTGACCTCCGACCTCTGACCTATGA
>JBLHTV010000110.1:0-4011 GCA_047627755.1 Lentimonas sp.
GCGGCGCATTTTAATAATAGCTTATTTGCTCCAGAGGAGTCGGAGTCGCTCTACGAGCGTTTCTATGTGGAGACCGCACCCATTGAGATTACGGTCTTAGCGCTGCCAGAGGAAGGGCGCTCGCCGGATTTCAGTGGACTGTATGCGCCCGTGCGTGTGGATGTCGCAGTGTCTCCGGACACGGGCAACAAGGTCGGTGCGATCATGCAGGCGCAGTTACAGGTATTTGCCGATGCACCACATGGAATGATTGAGCTGCCACGCTTGAGCCATCAGCGCGGATTACGTGGGCGTTTTTTGGTGGATGATGATCTGAGCCGTGTTTGGCATCCAGACGGCACCATCTTTCGCTGCCGTCTGCGGGCATTGACGACCGGTGTCGAAGCGTTTCCGTCGTTGCATATTCAGACATTTGACCCTGCAACTGGTGCGTATGTGATGCTCGTGACTGAGCCGATTGCATTGAGCGTGGCACCACAAGATAATGGGCAAGCGTTTATCGACCTGAATTCATATAAAGGCGCGGGGGTCACTTTAAGTAATCGATCAGAAGGGATCTGGCATAATCGGAAAGCAAATAGAATGAATGATCTAATCAATACGATCGTGGTGTGCTTGGCATCATGGTTCTGGCTGTGGCTGTTACTCGGGTTAGCCTGCTTTTTATTCATGCTACCGATTGTGCGAGAGCGACGTCGTCGATCACTCGATGCAAAGTATCGCGCACGCGCTGAGGCGTATGCAGCATTCCGAAAATTGGCCGAGGACGATCCTGGTAAGTGGCGAGCATTTTTACACTTCCTTGCCGTGAGCTTTGGCGCAGAAGGTGAAGCGTGGACGGTGCGAGATTCTCAGGCCGCGTTGCACGCGATCGGTGTGTCACCAGAGGACACTGAATCGGTGCTTGCGCTACACCGAGAAGCGGATGCAGAGGATTACAGTGTTCAGCATCCGGAAGCTCAGTTGGGTGCGCTCAATGCTGTGGGGAAGCGTATTCTTGGTTTGCTGGGAAAGACCGTCTTAGTGCTATTACTGGGAATGAGCAGCTTACCACAAACGGCGAAGGCCTCGGATTGGTCTGAAGCGAAGCAACTGTTCGAGCAGGCACTGAATGCACAAGCAGGTAGCGATGCGGCTGCGGCATTGTATGCGGAATCTGCACTGAAGTTTCAAGCGACAGCCGAGTCTGGTGAACGTCCGGGCGTGGCATGGTACAATGCCGGTAACGCATGGTTCCAGACCGGAGCGCTGGGCCGCTCGATTGCGGCCTATCGTCAGGCACGACTCTTTCGGCCCTTTGATTCAATGTTAGCAGAGAATTTAGGCGCGGCACGTGCGCTGGCACTCAACGATGTGCCCGAACAATCCGCATGGTGGCAGCAATGGCCGGCGGTTTGGCTGAAGGCGGTATTGCTCGTGCTGATCTTAATCTTCGGGGTCTGCGTGCTAGGGACGCTTCGCTATCGGAGACGGGTTGGATACATCGCCTGTTTGGCGATGCTGCTGCTTTGTTGTCTGACCGCAGGACTTTGGCTCGTGTCCGCGCAACTTTCTGGTCGTCAAGGCGTCGTCATTGTCGATTCCGTGATAGCGCGCAAAGGTCCGAGCTATGTCTATGCAGCAGTTTTTAACGAGCCGTTGCATGATGGGGTTGAGTTGACTGTGCAAGAAAATCGTAATGAGTGGGTACTCGTGTCACTCGCTGATGGTCGAGAGTGCTGGGTGCCATTGAGCCAATTACAGATAATCTACTGAAATGTTTGTGGTGGGTGAAGTTCATCCACTTCCTCAAGTACTAGTGAGCAATTATATGTACTGCCATCTGAGTGAATGGATCTAAGTCATTTTACATATAATGCATCAGATAGCATGATTTCACTCACCTAATGACCCACATACATATACTTTGCTCAGGAGCAATTGGCCGAGACTGAAGAGGATTACGACTTCATCCTCCTCGATTGTCCGCCAAATAAATTGTATGCAGCGCAATGCGATTTTTTTGTAGCAGCAATGAAGCTTCGGTGCGTGATTATTATCACGGTGTTGCTAAAGAGATTATAGCAGCACCTAGCTTAAATTAAATACTCATCATGACCACGTCGATCCCAGGAAAATACTCAGCTAAGTAGTGGCAACATCCATCGCCGCTTTCAACTCGTTGCTAAACGACACACTAATTGCCGGCTTGGAACAGAATGTTGGTGTGTTTTGGCCGTTGAAAGGGGGTGATGAAATACCCGTAAAATATAACGAATTTCAATCTGAGGCACATCATTTTGTGCCCGGATTGATCTGCTAAAAAGCATGTATTAAAACGTTGAAGCCACATTTTTATGCTAGGCAAGAAGCGTTTGCTCCCTGCCTAGCCTCTTAGCCAGTTAGCCAGTTACGCGCTGTGAATGGCGTTGCCATCGACAGCAAGCGCGGCCTCTTTGATCGCTTCGCTCACGGTTGGGTGGGCATGAACGGTGCGGGCCAAATCTTCAGCGCTGCCGCCATATTCCATGTGAGCAACTGCGGAAGCGATGAGCTCTGAAGCGCCTTTGCCGATCACTTGAATGCCGAGAATACGGTCGGTCTTTTTGTCAGCGATGACTTTAGCAAAGCCGTCAGTTGCATCAGTCGCGATGGCGCGACCATTACCTGCAAAGTTAAACTTCCCAACCTTGGTTTCGTAGCCCTGTGCCTTTGCCTCGTCAGCTCCGAGGCCGACGCTGGCGATTTCGGGATCGGTGTAGATGACGTTGGGGATCACGTCGTAGTTAACGTGGCCCGCTTGTCCCGCAATGCACTCAACACAGGCGACCGCTTCTTCCTCGGCCTTGTGTGCCAGCATCGGTCCTGGAATCACGTCGCCAATGGCATAGACGCCAGTTGCAGAGGTTTGGTAATGCGCGTCGACTACGATGCGACCCTTGTCGTCGGTGGTGATGCCAGCCGCCTCGAGGCCGAGGCTATCGGTGAAGGGCTTGCGACCTACTGCGACGAGTATCTTGTCCACTTCGAACTCGATTACATTACCGGCTTTTTCGGCAATCAATATATGCTTACCCTTGGACTTCTTGATCCCAGTGACCTTGGTATTGAGGTGGAAGTTGAGGCCCTGCTTTTTGAATAGACGTTCAGCCATTTTAGAAACGTCTTTATCGAAGGTAGCTGCAATGACTGGGAGAAATTCAATCACGTTGACCTCAGCGCCGAGGCGCGCCCAGATTGAACCGAGTTCGAGGCCGATCGCACCCGCGCCAACCACTGCGAGTTGCTTTGGCACTTTTTCAAAGGCAATTGCTTCGGTGCTGCTGACGACGGTCTCGCCATCAAATTTGAGGAAAGGCAGTTCGATCGAGGCTGAGCCTGTTGCGATGATGATATGCTTGCCTTTGAGAACAGTGTCTTCGCCAGTGGCTCGCACGCGCACTTTGCTGTCGCCTTCCAAAATACCGAGGCCATTGAAAACTTTGATCTTGTTGGTCTTCATCAATTGCTGGATGCCACCGCAAAGTTGAGCGACGGTTTTGTCTTTCTTCGCCATCAATTGCTCGATATTGATCGAGAGGTTGGTCAAATCGATGCCGTGTGCCGCTGCGCCATGGCCAACGAAGTGAAACATTTCGGTCGAGTGTAGTAAGGCCTTGCTCGGGATACAGCCGATGTTGAGGCAAGTGCCGCCGAGCGTCTTGCTTTTCTCGATGAGTGCGGTTTTGAGGCCGAGTTGTGCGCCGCGAATGGCTGCTACGTAGCCGCCAGGACCAGAGCCGATAATGACAAGATCGAAAGTATGTTCAGACATGATATTTTAAATAAGAAGTTTAGCTGTGCCGAATTGGAACGGGTTAAAAGGTATTAAGGTGAGACGTTCGGCTGCGCCGAGTGAGAAAGCGAAAATTTTTGAAGCTGTAACTTGTCCTACTTTCGCACGTTTCTCCTTTTATACATGGTTACTTTTATACTCTGGCCGCGGGCGGCTAAATGCCAAACAGTAGGCGACTCGGATCTTCGATCGCGTCC
>JBLHTV010000111.1:0-3967 GCA_047627755.1 Lentimonas sp.
CGCAAAGCAGCCGAACTCCGCCTCTGGCCTGCGATTAACCTGAATGCATCAGGCACACGTAAGGAAGAATTGATCCTGTCTGGGAAATACCTAGAAAGTGCTCAATTCCTGCGCCGTGCGCTCGCTGGCCAGAAAATCGAAGACGCCGCAGAGATCATGATCGACCGCTTTGAGCAGACCAAAAATAACGAGGAGTTCATCAAACTACTAGATCGCTAACGACCTTCGGTCGGGTGAGGAGTGACGCCTTCGGTCAAGTGACCGCGTAATGAGCTCCGCTCCGCGCGGCTCTGAAGTGAACAGTGAACTTCGCCTCGTGAAACAGACATTCCTTTCTGTATTCTTTGCCTGACCACAGGCAAGACGAAGGCCTGCCGTAGATGGCGTAGCAATGCCTATGTCACCTCAACGCGAACGCGCTCAAGCCTTTCGCTCAGCGCATCGCCCGGCGGCAACGTCGGCGTGAGCGACTCCAATCGACTCCATGCATACACCGTCGCGCGCCGCGCACGGTCTTCGAGTGATTCGCCCAATTGCTGCCCGTGTAAATAGCCCGCTAGCAGCGCATCTCCAGCACCCACCGTACTGACCACATCTAGTTTCGGTGCACGCACCAACAGCTCGGCCTCAGCCGTCAGAAACAACGCGCCTTGCCCCCCCATCGACACGATTAAATTCGGCATGCGCTCTTGGCACAGTCGCCGCGCCGCTGCGGCAATTGAATCAAAATCTTTTAGCTCCACACCCAACAACTCAGCCAATTCATGCTCATTCGGCTTGATCAAATCGACTCCTGCCGCCACCGCCGCCTTCAGCGCAGCGCCACTACTATCGACGGCCACCTTTGCGCCAGTACCGCGTAAGGCTTGGATTAATTCAGTCACAAATTGAGGCTCCACACCCTCAGGTAAACTCCCCGCAATCAAAAACCAGCGCCCTGGCTCTGCCAGCTCTAGCAACAGGCTTCGAAGCGCAGCGCACTGCTCGAGCGTCGGCGCAGCTCCGGCCATATTTAAATCGGTCGTTTCATTTATCCCCGTATCCACGAGCTTAATGCCCGTCCGTGTTTCGCCTTGGACACGGATAAATGCATCACACACACCATATTCGCTGAAATGTTGCTCAAAGATCGTGGCGTTGGCATCTCCTAAAAAACCCGAAGCCACCACTTCCGCACCACCGAGTGCCAACATCGTCGCCACATTGACTCCTTTACCGCCCGCTTGACGGCACGACTGACTCACCCGATGCACCGATCCCGGAACCAACTGATCGACAAAAACCGTCTGATCGATCGCAGGATTTAAAGTAATAGTTACAATAGGTGACTCCACAGACATGATGCCGATATAACTAAGCACACGTGACTTCCACGCAACCACATCTTTAAACGCGCGGCTCAGCCGCGCGATTGCCGTCGCCAAAAATCACAATCGACCTGCGCGAGATTTCATGTTTTAACAGACAAGCCATGTTCACGACTTCAAAAATACTCGAGCACACATGGAGCCGCCTCCAATCGCACTACACCGAGCTACGCCCTACTAGTGCATGGAGCCACGCCTATCGCCGCATCTTGGGGAACTACTATCGCTTTCTAATCCCCGAGGGCAGCAGTGTGCTTGAAATCGGCTGCGGTTCAGGCGATCTGCTTCAACACCTACCAAATCGCACGCTCGCCGGCATCGATCTAGTCGAGGAGCAAGTCAACGCCGCGAAGCAACACCTGCCACAGGCGCAATTCAGCTGCGCCGCCGGCGAGACAGCAACCTTTGATCAGACATACGACTACCTGTTGCTATCCGACACGCTGAATGAAGCTGCCGACGTCCAACAAATCCTTGAAAATAGTCACCACGCGGCCACTCCCGCAACGCGCTTAGTGCTAAACATTCACAACACATTGTGGCGACCCATTCTAGGACTCTGCACATTACTCGGCCTCAAACCCAAACGCCCTCAGCAAAACTGGCTTTCCTCAGACGATTTGCGCAACCTACTCGACCTCGCAGGTTGGGAAATGGTGCGCTCCGATGCGCGTATCCTCGTGCCCCACGAACTCTGCGGCCTCGGCAGCCTAATCAATAGATTCATCGCCCCACTGCTGCCGTTCGCGTGCCTAAGCCTGTTTTTTGTCGCACGCCCCAAGCAAGCAGCCAAACCAGCCGACAGCCTCAGCGTGACCGTCATCATACCTGCTCGCAATGAATCGGGCAATATCGAGGCAGCGATCCAGCGCACACCCAAAATGGGGCAATCCACCGAAATAATTTTCGTCGAAGGCAACTCTCAAGATGCTACTTGGGAGATGATCAATTCCTGCATCGAGAAGTACCCTGAGCGTGACATCAAAGCCTACCAGCAACCCGGTAAAGGCAAGGGCGACGCTATGCGCCTCGGCTATGCAAAAGCCACCGGCGACATCATCATGATCCTTGATGCCGACCTCACCGTGCCCCCCGAAGATCTACCCAAATTCTTTGCCGCTATTCAGCTCGGCCATTGTGAATTCGCCAACGGCGTACGCCTGGTTTATCCAATGGAAGACGATGCCATGCGCTGCTTAAACTTGTGCGGTAACAAGTTCTTCAGTATGCTCTTTTCTTGGTTACTCAGCATGCCAGTCAAAGACACCCTGTGCGGCACCAAAGTCTTCAGCAAGTCGCACTATGAATTGATCGAAGCCAACCGTAGTTACTTCGGCAACTTCGATCCCTTCGGCGACTTCGATCTAATCTTCGGCGCCACCAAGCTCAACCTCAAGATCCGCGATCTACCCATTCGCTACCAGAGTCGCACCTACGGCGAACCGCAAATCGACCGCTGGCGCGATGGCATGCTACTGATCCGCATGGCCGCCTTTGCCGCTCGAAAAATTAAATTCCTGTAGACCGTCGCCCTGCCGCAGTGGAGCTCGCCAGCTCACCAGAATCCTACTGTCTGTCACGCTACCGACCGCAAATCTGCTAGGTAGTTGGAGGACGCTAGAGTCGAGTCAATCAGCAGGGACGACCTCCGTGCCTGCCGCGGATTACGCTGTCGTCGACATGGCCACTGAATAGATGCCACTGCGGGCCGCACGCAGAGGGACCTTGCCCGATGGCAGTGCTCAAAAGTCTCCAAGCAATCGACACTGAGACAAAAAAAAGCGGCTTACGCCGCTTTTTTGAAAATAGAACTGATCAGACGATATCGCCTACAAAGGATGCGCCATGAAGTTCACGCGACGGACGAAGGTTTCGCCATGTAGAGCGACCACTTCGTCAGCATCCTCGGGAAGCTTATTTATATTATCCAGCATCTCCAAACCTGCATCCGAAACAATCGTCAAGATAATGTCCGCATATAGTAATTGATTAGTGCTCATGACATTTCCTTCGACTACTCCACCATAAGCATAGTCAGCATCTAGCTCACCAGTCGAGTTGTTCGCATTCACTAAATCTACCGTATTGGGAGAGGTGCTAGTATCCAATTCATATACGAGGATCTTGAATCCTACGATATTACTCACAAGATAATTATCATCGGCGGTTATAGTAACCTTAGACCAATCCTCGGCACCATAACTTGCTTCAGCCAATTTCCCTTGGGGGCTTGCGTTGGGATCACCTGAACCGAGGTAATCGTCAAACGTCCTCTTCGGATCAACAATCATACGATACAACGCATATACATTCGGGCCACCCTGGTAAGACCTTTTATAAGATAAACGATAGCCAATCGCGCAGATATCTCCGGGACCAGTCGGACGATCTAATGCTGGCGAAAATAGCTTTAGTCCCACGGTTTGTCCGGAATACTGCCCACCACCTGGCAAAGGCGCATGCGCATCCACGCGCAACCACTGTTGCCCATTATTCCTAAAAACAGCCGTCTCCAGATCCTGAGTGATCATATCCATCGCAATGCGTGCTTCCGCATTGGCGGCAAGCTTACCCGATGAACGTGTCCACACTTTCAGGAC
>JBLHTV010000112.1:0-3939 GCA_047627755.1 Lentimonas sp.
AAGCAACCCGCGCATGCCGAAAAGGAAGAAGATGATTCCAAGCAAGCGCGCAAGCCGTATCAATTTCTGTTCGACTATGGCATGATCGAAGTGGAGGCGATGACGTACATCCGTGGACGTTCGCTCGCCGATACGATTTTTATCATCGATGAGGCGCAGAATCTCACGCCACACGAAGCAAAGACCGTCGTGAGTCGCATGGCTGAGGGGTCAAAAGTGATTTTACTCGGCGATCCGTATCAGGTGGATAACATGTTTCTCGATGCCATGTCGAATGGACTGGTGCACACTGCGCAGCGACTGAAGGGAACGGAAATTACCGCCCATTTGGAGTTGACCACAGGCGTGCGCTCAGAGCTCGCCGACCTTGCTGCGGATTTGTTGTAAGGGCATTATATTATTTTTCTGGGTGGCAACGCTCTGTCGTTGCCATCCATTAGAATAAGCAAATCCCACTTGCAGCGAGGATGGAGCGTCGCTCTCTACCAATCAATTACTCCCTCTACACCTTTACCGCTAGTGGCTGGCGTGCAAAGAAGCGTGTCCCCGAATCGAATTGTTCCATTAGACTGCGGGTGCCGATGATTAGAAAACCGAGTGTATAAATCAGTAGAAACGGGCCGATTAAGTATTTTCCGGCCTGCAGATAGTGGGCAAAGCTGAATGCACAGTAAGCGGCCATCAATAGTTCGAGCGCGGGGAACCAGTTGGCTTTGGTGCGGTAGGTCTTTTTCTTGTCGCCGCTTTTCGGGGTGCGCACGAAGGGACTTGTAATACCTGCAAAGGCCTCAAAGACCGCGCGTGTATTGGATAAGGCAATACCGACGCCGATACAGACCAAGCCTGGAAGGTGTAACAGGCTCCAGCCTTTGGAACGGCCTTGTGAGAATTGGCTGACGCAGTAGAGCGCACTCGGGCCTGTCATAGCGATCAGGATGGCGAACGCGAAGGGCATGAATTGCCACGCCGACAGTGTGATCTTGGCGTTAAGCAATACGGGCAGCGCTAGAATCGCCATCAACGCCATCAGCGGGTGGATGCAGTAGTGCGTCATGTGCAGAAAGGCTTGCACCTTGGCAAACAGTGAGGCGTCGGAGCGCATCACGCGTGGCATGATCTTGAGTGCTGTTTGCAACGAGCCTTTTGCCCAGCGAAATTGTTGACTCTTAAAAGCAGTGTAGCTTTCTGGGAGTTCCGCAGGCACGACCACGTCTGGGAAGTAGCTAGCTGTCCAACCTGCCAGCTGGCAGCGGTAGGAGAGGTCCATATCTTCGGTTAAAGTATCGTCCTGCCAATTGCCGCCGTCATAGATTGCTACTTTGCGCCAAAGACCTGCGGTGCCATTGAAATTAAGGAAGAGCTTGTTGTAGCCGCGTGCGCACTGCTCGATCATGAAGTGTCCGTCGATACCGATCGTTTGCGCACGGGTGAGGAGCGATTTCTGCGAGTTGAGGTGGCCCCAGCGTGCTTGCACAAAAGCGATCTTGTCATCGCTCTTGAGCGCGGGCACGAGCTTGCGGAGGAAATCGACGGGTGGCACGAAGTCGGCATCGAAGATCGAAATGTATTCACCCTTGCAGATGTCCATGCCGACGCGGAGGGCGCCTGCTTTGTAACCGATGCGGTCGGTGCGGCGGACGACTGCGACGTCGTGGCCTGCAGCTTGTAGTTCGCTGGCTAATGCGTTGACGATGTCGCAAGTCTCGTCGGTCGAGTCGTCGAGGATCTGAATTTCGTGCTTATCAGCCGGGTAGTCCATGGCGACGCAGGCACGGATCACACGCTCGACGACGTTGGCCTCGTTATAGAGTGGGATTTGTGTGGTGACGTGTGGAAGCGTCTCGGGCGTTTTGAAAATCACCTGTCCAGCTTCGATCAGCGCGGTTGCTTTGGCACGCTCGGCCTTGTGGCGACGCAGGAACAAGCCGACCATCACGTAGCAATTCGTGCCGTAAATGAAGAGGCCCGCTGCCGCGAGGATGTAGAGGGCGAGTATGAAAGTCATTCTATGTGGTCTCGCTGGGAGCGAGATATGTGGGATGAACCGCTTTAGGCGAAACCAAAAGCAAAGAAAGGGGCATGGCCCCTTTCTTTTTTAGAGCAACCTTTATTTATTTTGAAATCAGCTGCGTTCGGCACTATTTTAGATGAATTTTAGCAACGGCGCTCTGTCGCCGTTTTGAATATTGCGAAGAATCGAGCAGCGACTGCGTTAGCGAGCCTCTACAGCATTTGCCATTCGGCGAAAGTGGCGGCTTGACCAACGTGGTGCCCGGTTTCATCGACTAACGACCAGACCCGCGCGGAATCGATGTAGAAACGCTTGCCTGTGGCGCTGACACGAATGCCGCGGTAGTTTTCCGAGTAGCCAAAAGTGGCGACTTCCGATAACAGCTGTTGGCGCTCGTCGCGGTGCATCGCTGCGGCGGAATAGCGCGAGGGCAGGGCAGTTAAGGTGGGCCAGTCCATTTCGAAGAGTATCTGTGCGGCGCTGTTGCCGTAGTTGAATATGGGGTCGGTCTGTGTGTCGTGCGAGAGCACTACAAAAGCCGCTTCCATCAGTCGATCCGTCTGATGATTCCCAGGTTCGATCAGCTCGGTTCCAAAGCAACGGTAATAGTTTTTGAGTAGTAACGTGGTATGAGACTGGAGATCCATAGCTGCCATTGGAGTTGATCGTGAGCCGCGTGGATTGAGCCCCTGCGTGTTATTCGACCGGCAACAGGTTGGACTGAATCTTTTGCAACAGCGACTTCTGGGCGCTGGTCAAGGAGGCGGCGTCCTTCAATTGACCTAGGTAATTGAGGGCACCCTTACTGTCGTTTTTTTGTAGCGCGGTGCTGGCTTTGCTGGTGAGGTCGGATAAATGAGATTTGTTGAAATCAAAATTACGCTCCAAGATTATTGCGGAAAGCGAGTTTTTGACATCGTTCCAGGTCTGCAGTTGAGAGGGCTTGAGACCTGCAGATTTGATCTGATTATAATAATCAAATGCGCCCAAGGAGTTCTCTGTATTAAAGCTCTTAAGTAGGCCCTTGGCGGCATTCGTCGCGCGGTTGTTGCCTCTGAAGGATTTGAGCAGGTCCTTGCCCATCGACAACAGCTCGCTGCTGCCACTGATGGTTTCGGTGGCTTTATTGGTATATTTACCTAGGTCTAGCGCGCTGGCTGCTTGAATGGTGAGTGCACAGATCGCGAAGGTCGAAAGGATGCGATAGATCTGCTTCATCTTAAATGTCAGTTACTTGGCGAAGTTTACTTGCCCAACTTTTCGGCGGTCTCTAGTTCGAGGCGAGCGATATATTCAGAAACATTACAGGTGAGCATACGTGTGCTGCCGGGTGAGACTTCGAGCACTTTATTGACGACGCCGTCGAGGAAGTAACGGTCGTGACTGACGAGGATGACGGTGCCTTCAAATAGGTTGATCGCTTCCTGCAACACTTCCTTGGATTTGATATCAAGGTGATTGGTCGGTTCGTCCAAAATCATGCAATTTGCAGGGTGCATGAGCATCTTGGCCAGAGCGACGCGATTCTTCTCACCACCGGAGAGGACCGAGGTTTTCTTGAGTGCTTCATCGCCACTGAAGAGCAGTGCCCCGAGTGCGCCGCGCGGGTTCGCGTCGTCGTTGCCGATCGCGGCCGTTTCGACTTCTTCGAGCACGGTGTTGGCCGGGTTGAGTTCTTCGGCTTGTGACTGCGCGAAGTAGCCGAGCACGGTGTTGATGCCCTTATCGACGGTGCCGCCTTGGAACACCTCGGTGCCAGCCATGATGCGGGCGAGGGTGGACTTACCCGCGCCATTGACCCCGACGACGGCGATGCGGTCGCCCTTGTCGATGCGGAGGTCGAGGCCGTCGAAAATAACATTGTCGCCGTAGGCTTTTTCCAGACCGGTGATAGTGATCACCTTGGCGCTGGCAGGGGGGGACTTCGG
>JBLHTV010000113.1:0-3909 GCA_047627755.1 Lentimonas sp.
TTCTTCAGTTTACGCAGTGCTGTGATCAAGCTCTAGCAGATTTAGCCGATGCTGATTTGTTCAGCATGTCTTTTAATCGTGAAAGCGCGTCGGTGTTCTCAATGGAATTGACCTGTTTGGTCGAGATGTGCTTCGGCCGTGGCGGCAAAAGTAACTCGGTTCTGCTGGCCAGCACTGACGGTGCGTGTGTACTGACGGTTATGAACCTCAAAAAGCGTATTCAAAAAGTATTGGTAGCGCTGCTTGAAGAAACGTGGCTGCCGATTGCTTTGTGCGGTCACATCGCCAAGCAAGTGGCTGATTTAGGGGAAATACTTAATTGCCAGAATCTAAGTAATTCCTCGACGCATTACGAATGCAGTACCCTCGATCTCCTTCATGCTGACAATGTATGGGAAAACTCATCCGAATTTTGAACTCATTGCACAGATGAGAATGCTGGATAAAGAACTGAATCCATCTGGATATTTGAGAATTGCCAGCGATCAAAGGTGCGTCGGATCGTACTGACTCGATAGCAAATCCTGCGATTAAATCCATTTAAGCAGGATTCGAGTAAACTCGCTGCTGCCGGATTACTTAGCGGATCGCAAGCGGAATGACCAGTTCGGGTAGGTTACTTGCGTTGATGAACAGGTGCCCCTGGCCGACTTGGTCGCCTTCGATGGTAGTGCTGACTGTGCGGGCACCTTCGGGGACGAGTACTTCCGCCATGATGATGCTGCCGGGGATGTCGGTGGTGACATTAATATACAGGCCTCCGTCGGGGGCAGGATAATCGAGTGCAAAGGCGAGTGCTTGGCGTTGTCCTGGCTTTAGGTTGAGCTGATTTGGTAAAACACTGAGTGGGTTGGCTGGGTCGATACGCAGGTAGCCTGCGGTCTGTGCGCGTGTGGTGCTGCGCACTTCGATGCTGTAGCCGAAGTCTGGCTTTAACTCTGGCACGACGAATTGCAGTTTCGTGGGAGAGGTGAAGACGGTTTCGGCGGGCGTCTGATCAACAAAAACGATGTCCTGATCTGTAAAGCCTTGGCCATTAATCGAGACTCGAGTGCCCACGGCTGCCCGTATGGTATCAATTTTTAATGTGATCTGACTGGGTAGCTGAACTTGGTAAAGATCGGAGATAATCTGTGTAGAGACGGCTGCTTCGTCCTCTTTTTGTGTGACGAATTTGAGCACGTAGTAAAAGCGGGTGAGCTCCTTTTCGGTCGGCGCTTGATAGTCGTATTCAAAGAGGTTCGGCGCAGTTGTGGTAGCTGTCATTGCGCGCTGTTCGCCGTCGATCACGACGAAGGCTGCCAAGCTGCTCAGCACGACGGTCTTTTTATTGACCTGCGCTTGAGCGCTCAAGGTGTAGCTGCCTGTCGGGGAGGCGGGCGCGATGGCCGGCGTCGTATTGATCATTTTGACACCACAACCAGTGAGGCAGAATGAGAGGATGAGGAAAGAGGAGAGGGAAATGGCTTTCATAAATCTTGTGAGAAGGTATGCCTCCTCACTATGCACCTGCAAGACAAAGAGCTGAAAATGATCGATCATCCCGCGAAAACCGCACTGGGTCTCTACTGTCATGTCCCGTTTTGTGCATCGACCTGCGACTTCTGCGCTTTTTATCAGGAGAAGCCACGCCGCGGGGACTTAGATCGCTATCTCAGTGCGATGGATGCCGAGTTTGCCCTGATTTCTGATGATCGCGCAGTGGATACTGTTTTCTGGGGTGGTGGCACGCCGGGGCTGTTGTCGGCGAAAGATCTGGAGCGCCTCGGGCGGTCGATGCTGGAATGTCTCGGCAATGCACCTGCGGAGTGGACGATCGAAATGGCCCCTTCGACCGTCAAGGCGGATAAGCTCGCCGTGTTGCGCGATCTCGGAGTCACGCGTATCTCGATGGGGGTGCAAAGCTTTGATGAGAAACTACTGGAATCGCTCGGGCGGCTACATCGTCCGAATCAAATCTATAAGGCTTGGGAGTTAGTCCAAGCCGCTGGCTTCCCGCAGACGAATCTTGATCTGATGTTTGCCATCCCCAACCAATCCATGGAGCAATGGGAAGCGGCGATTCGCGAAGCAGCTAGACTGGGGCCGACGCATCTCTCGACCTATTGTCTAACTTTTGAGGAAGACACCGCCCTGTATGTGAAGCTCTCCGAAGGGAAGCTGAAGATCGATGAAGAGCGTGAGCTATTATTCTATGAGCGCGGCTGGGAACTACTCGCTGAGTTGGGATACGCCCAATACGAGATTTCAAATTTTTCCAGAGGCGGTGAGTGTATTCATAATGTAAATACTTGGCGCATGACGGAGTGGATCGGTTGTGGCCCTTCGGCAGCGAGTCAGTACCGGGGAGAGCGCTATCAGCGTCCGTCAAATTTGAAAGAGTGGGCTACTGCGATGGAGTCGAGGCAGCCGCCTAAGGCCGAGATGGTATCGCTCGATGACAGTATTTTGATGACAGACGCGATTATTTTTGGGCTGCGCATGAATGCAGGAATTGATTTGGCTGACATCGCGCTGCGTTTCCCCGCGCCAAAAGTGATGGCTATGTTAGAGCCATTGTTAGCACGTTTTGAGGCTGAGGGGCTATTGATTCTAGACGGAGCGCATGCACGCTTGACGCATAAGGGGCGTCTCGTCTGCGACGCGATCGGCAGCGCGGTGCTTGAAGCGGTGGTCTAAGGGGACTGCTAAATCCTGGCGAAAAGTCAGTCTCTGCAAATAATTGTAGCAAGCGGGTTGATCCCGCGATTTTCTCAAGGAGGGGCGAGCCTCGTTTCGTCTGCAGAACTTATTCGTATCTTCGTCTCAAGTTGGTCGGTAGAATGCCGAGCTCTTCGCGGTATTTGGCCACGGTACGGCGGGCGATCTTGATCTTCTTTTCGGTTAAGATATTAACGATACCTTGGTCGCTGTAGGGCTTGGCGGGTTTTTCCTCTTCTATGATATGGCTAATCATGTCTTTGATCGATTTATTGGATACTGATTCGCCGCTGCCCGCTTTATAGCCTGGCGTAAAGAAATATTTAAATGCGAAAACGCCATGTGGGGTGCGAATGTATTTATTAGCGATGGCGCGGCTAACGGTGGTCTCGTGTACGCCTACTATTTGCGCAATGGTATTCATTGTCAGTGGGCGTAGCTTGGAGACGCCTGCTGCGAAGAAATCAATTTGAAATTTGAGGATTTCAAGTGTGATGCGCTCGATGGTTTGTTGGCGCTGTTGGATCGAGTTGATCAGGAATTTACCTGAACGCATGCGCTCGATCATAAACTCTTTCTCCTTTTGGTTCAGGTTCCCTTTTGCCAGCATGTCCTTATAAGTGCTGCTGATGCGTAGGCGAGGGATGTAGTCGTTGTTCAGCGTGATTTGCCATTCACCATATTCATCTTTGAATACAGTGGCATCGGGTTCGATGACTGCGTTTGAGTCTGGGCTGAAGCGTTTGCCTGGCGAAGGTTCAAGCGTCGCGATCGCTTCAATGGCATCTTGGATGTTCTCAGTGCTCGTACCTAGCTTGCGCCCGAGCTCAGGGATGCGGCGGCGGATGAGGAGTTGAAAGTGGTCGCGGAGGATTTGGGCTGCGATGGTCTTGCCTTGCCCGCGTAGCTCCAGCTGCGTAACGAGGCAGTCTTGTGTGTTTTTAGTGCCGATTCCAGGTGGATCGAAGGTCTTTAGCATTTCGCTGGCCTTGCTGACTGAGCTGTAGGGGATACGGCTAGTGAGAGCTATGTTGGAAACGGTCTCAGTAAGGAAGCCATTATCGTCAATACTACCAATGAGGTAGAGTAGGGCCTCGCGCTCTTGATTGGAGCAGTCGGTGAGTTCGGCTTGTTCGATGAGATGCTGCTGTAATGAGACGCTCGTGGTGAGAGAATTCATGAAGTGCTCGCGGCGCTCATCATCCTCGG
>JBLHTV010000114.1:0-3786 GCA_047627755.1 Lentimonas sp.
ATCGAAGCCGACTCACGCCCGACTGGCACCGATGCACGTGCGATTCAAGTCGCGCAGGCCGGCATCGCCACAGGTCTTCTTTCCATCCCGCTGCGCTATATGCACACACCCAGCGAGATGGTGGACCTTGAGGATATTGAGCACACCGTGCAATTGTTAGTGGCCGTCGCCAAGTCTCTCAAGAAGAGCGACCGCGGTGTTTGGTAGCTAATCGCTTTCGCTGAACTGACTTCGTTCTGGTAATGACCTCGCCTTAAATGGCGGGGCAGTTTGTTGTTATGGATTGGTCTAAGCCGTCGCGATTAGTGCAACAACGCGCAACAGTTCGGTGAGCTTAGCTGTCTGTCTGGTGGCCCTTATTGCAGCGAGATTTCACCGGCTTTCACGACAGTGGTTGAGTAAATCCATTTGGACGTCGTGCCAAGTTTTGCCCGTCGTTTGTAGTCGAGCATTTCTTGTGGTTGATTAATGAGTTTTTGCACGAATCGAGCGCGGTTGAGCAGGCGAACAGCAGAACTGACGTAGACGATGGTATCGCTATAGCCTTCAAGCGGCGGCAGGTCCTTCGCCGTGGCAGTGACCACTTCGATGCCTTCGAGAATGAGTTCATCATAGAGGCCGTGCAAATCGATGGCCTCGGTATTTTGGTTCACAATTCACAGCAGGATAGTAAACTGCATCGCACTGGTATCGCTTGCAGCTTTTTATGATACCCACGACATCGATCCTCGGGCTCTGGTGATTTTTATCGGGCGTGGCGCAACCACTCCAGCAGAGCACCGCGAGGCAAGTGAGGTGGCAGAGGCGGCTGGCGGCTAATGTCATCGATTGTAGCTCAGGCTGAGGCTATGTGCGTGCAAGTCGGGTCATGCATGCCTTTTCATGGTACATGAAGTTAGGGTGGGCACTTGCGCTTAGACCCTCAATGCCTTGAGCTGTAGCTAATAGAATAAGCAATTTAATATGTTTTTCTTGTAAGGAGCCACCATTCAATTCGATACTACTAATGATGTCATCTGATTCCTCAACCTCATCTATAACTGAACGTGCCTGTGCTATTGTCGGATCCGTCATCCCTAGCTGTATGGAAGGGTTGCGGCTCGTCGAGTTAGGGCAGCAGCGTCCGCTGAAATTGCATGAGCGCCTTGGATTGTTCTACAACTCGCCGCTTTGCCTGCATTGCAGCTGCAAGCGAGTTAAATTCGACAAAGAGCGTGAGAAGCTGCGTGAGATTGATCGCCAGCGCCGTGCTTCAGCTCAATGAGACTCTGTCTAGGATTCTTCGGGCAAGGCACTCTCGGCAGATTGTGCCTTTCTGGGAGACTAATACCCCAACTAGTATTTGCATATTTGAAGGGTTTCACTGCCTTATGGAGAATGGCTAAAAAGATTAGCATTTCTGGAAAAGTAGCAACCAAGTCAATGCCGGCCATAGATGTGTCTTCTCCACTGGTCGCCTACCAGTTATTGTGCGTGTAAGATGGCGCTGTCTGTATCATGACTGAGTCAGGCAACGTTCACAAACCGCTGGTCGCCGTATCTGGGGCGAGTGGCTTTGTTGGTACTCATTTACGCACTGAACTGGCCGATGTGTATGAGTTTCGGGCGCTGTCGCGGAGTGCCCATGTAGTCGAGCGCAATGCGAGTGAAAGCTCTACACAATGGTGCAAGTGCGACCTATACTCGCTACCAAAAGTCACCGAGGCGCTGAGGGGATGTGAATATGCGTTTTATTTGGTGCATTCCATGGCACCTTCGAGTCGCTTAATGCAGGGAAATTTCGAGGACACTGATCTACTGCTGGCGGACAATTTTATACGTGCAGCTGAAGCAGTAGGTGTGAAACACGTAGTTTATTTGAGCGGCTTGCTACCGGATGAGAAGGATGCTTTGTCGCCGCACTTGCGTAGCCGCTGTGAAGTCGAGCAGGTGTTACGTTCACGTTCTGTGCGGGTCACGGTGTTACGCGCGGGACTGATCTTTGGCCCCGGCGGCTCATCGTTCTCGATGCTGATTAACTTAGTGCGCCGCTTGCCGGTAATGTTGCTGCCTGCGTGGACAGGTTCAATGACGCAGTCGGTTGATATTAAAAACGTCTGCCAAGCATTTCGTCTCTGTTTGGGGGATGCGACCTTGGCTGGGGGTATTTACGATTTAGGCGGACATGAGCCGACGACTTACCGTGAGCTGATTTTGCACACCGGGAAGTTACTTGGCCGTGAAGTTCGAACTCTGCGCGTCCCGGTTAATTGTTTTGCGCTGTCGAAACACTGGATCGCGTTATTCAGTGGTGTTGCGCCGGCCTTGGTTGGGCCATTACAGGAAAGTTTGCAGCATGATCTACATGCCAGACCGAATCCCTTAATGCAACGCTTAGAGGGAGAATTTGTCTCGTTTGCGGAATCGTTTCGAGCTGCGGTGGATGCCTCTGGATGTCCGTTGCCGAACCCCAGAAGTCATACGCAGTTAGCAGACAAAAAAGCGATTAAGCGCGATCGTCGCGTTCGCTCGGTGCAACGTATGGCGTGGCCTGCTGAATGGACTGCGGCAAGGGTGTCGCGCGAATATGGCACATGGTTGAGCCAGCGTTATCGTGGTTTACTTGCAGTGGAAACAGACAGTGGGGGTGTCGTTCGTTTTTTGATCGGCGGACTGAAGCTGTGCCTGCTTGAGCTGACACCGACACCATTCAGTGAGGATGCGGAGCGCTGTGCCTTTTATATTACAGGTGGATGCCTTTCGCGTAGGGTAGATCCTCCTGGGCGTTTGGAGTTTCGTATTGTTAAATCGCGCGATTGTGTGGTGGCATCGATTCATGGATTTGCACCGACGTTACCCTGGTGGTTGTATGCATCCACTCAAGCACGTGTGCATTTATCAGTGATGCGCGCGTTTGGTCGGCACTTGAAGCGGTCCTGTTCGAAGTGATCCTATTGAAAGCGTCTTGGCTCGACCTTGGCAAGTGTGCAACTCTTGAAATCAAGTGGGTCGCCGCTGGCTTTGCTTACGCTGGCTATTTGTATTCCTGCTTGATGTAGGCCAGCAGAGAGGGGATGCCTTCGATCATTGAATCGAGGCACTGCTGATAAGCATCGAAATTTTGGCCGTAGGGATCGGGGATTTGTACATCTACATCCGGCCCCATGAATTCGCGAAAGAGGTGCAGGCGCTTGGGGAGTCCGGTATGGTAGTGCGCCAGGATGTCGAGGTGTGAATCGGTCATACCGATGATCATGAAGGCACGATCGATCAGCTCCTGAGTCACGGGTTGGCTCTGGTGCTGGGCTAAATCAATTTTGACTTTTTTGAGTGCTGCGACTGAATTACTCGAGGCGGGTTCACTATATCCAGCTGCGACGCCAGCCGATTCGACGCTTAGCTGATCAAGCGGAGCGCCCTCGGCAGCGAGCGCATGTTGCAGTAGTTTTTCTGCCATTGGGCTGCGGCAGACATTGCCAGTGCAGACAGTGAGGATGAGATTGCGGTCTTTAGCCATTGGAAAGAGAAATTAAGCAAGTTGTCGGGCCTGTCGCAACTCTTTTGCCCAAGTGTGATTAAAGTTCGGACTGTTGCTGTAAGATTTGTAGGGCGGCGATGATATCAACGCCGCGTTGCAGAATACGATCCGGCTCAATGCTGCTGCTTTCAGCCTCGCCGATTGGATCACGATCGCTGCTGCTATCCTCATTGCGAAGAAGTTGCATGATGTCAGTGCCTGCTTCGTAGAGATGATAGCTGAGGTAGTTTTCCTTCGCGTCACTTTCTAATCGAATGCGCGGTTCAAAC
>JBLHTV010000115.1:0-3717 GCA_047627755.1 Lentimonas sp.
ACAGTGTGTAAAAAACAAAAGCCCAACTCCTATATAAGGAGATGGGCTTTTTTGCTTCTCATGGTAGGCGCGGAGGGACTCGAACCCACGACTTCCACCATGTCATGGTGGCACTCTAACCAACTGAGTTACGCGCCCATACCTGAGAAGATTGGCAATAAGTAAGGCGACTCGATCAATGTCAAGTCGCCTTTAAAACAATTCGTTTTTTCTCTAAAACCCAGCCAGCTGATCAACCACGCCAAGGTTCACATTTGCAGCCAAGCTGACTAGCCGCTCACAGCACCTTATCTCTGCGTCAAGGAGTGCGCAGTTTTTTTATATTTCTCGTTGCCCTTTCCAGTTTGCCGTTCAAATTTCCGTTTTCGGAGCGATGCACCTCATATAGATGTGTGCCTGCCAGATTAAACATGAGCAACAGCCTTACCTGGACCCGAAAAGACCTGATCGGTATCGAACCTCTCTCACGAGCGGAAGTTGAAACGATCTTCACTGCAGCCACCGCATTTAAACGTGCAATGGAGGCTGATGATAAAAAGCAGCCCTATCTGGATGGCTGCACGATCGTAAACCTATTCCTCGAGCCGAGCACTCGCACACGCTTGGCCTTCGAAGTTGCCGCAAGCCGACTCGGCGCTGATATCATCACCATGACTGGTAATGCCAGTAGCTTAACCAAGGGCGAGACACTGCGTGATACCGCACAAAACATCGCAGCATTGAGGGCGGACATGATTATTATGCGCCACTCTGCCTCCGGCGCTCCCAATTATTTGAGTAAAGTGGTCGACATACCGGTGATCAACGCCGGTGACGGTTCGCACTCCCACCCTACCCAAGCGCTGCTCGATTCTTTCACATTGCTAGAGAAGTTCGGCAGTCTCGACGGTAAGAAGGTCACGATTCTAGGAGACATACTGTTTAGTCGAGTCGCGCGCTCCAATATCATTTGCCTACAAAAACTTGGAGCTCAGGTCACCGTCGCAGGCCCCAGCACCTTGGTCCCCAGAGCCTTCGAAGCAATGGGTGTGAAGGTTTGCCATGATTTACGCGAAGCCTTGGAGGATGCAGATGCAGTGATGCTGCTACGCATCCAGCACGAACGCCAAAGTTCGACACACTTCCCTTCGCTCGGCGAATACACCAGCATGTTTGGGCTCAACAAAAAACGGGTTAAGTGGCTCAAGCCGAATGCGGTTATCATGCACCCTGGACCGATCAATCGCGGCGTCGAGATCGACTCGGAAGTCGCCGACTCGGAGCAGTCCGTAATCTTACAACAAGTCACCAACGGGATCGTGGTGCGCATGGCCGTCCTGCACCTCTGTCGTTGTGCCTATAAAAATCAGCCCATCGAACTCCCTGCTTAACGCACTAGCTGACTGCTTCATCTTAATTACAACTCCATATGCCTAACATACTTTGGATAACTGGCGGTCGAGTGATCGACCCGGCAAACAACCGCGATGCGATCGGCGACGTCTTCGTCATCGACGGGAAGGTCTCAGCTGCTCTCACTGAAGATCAAAAGCGATCAGCAAATAAGATTGATGCCACGGGACTCGTCGTCGCGCCTGGATTGGTTGATATACACGTCCATTTTCGCGATCCTGGGCAGACGCACAAGGAAAGCATCCGCACTGGAACCGAGGCGGCCGCGGCTGGTGGATTCACCTCAGTCATCTGCATGCCGAACACGAGTCCTGTCTGTGACAACGCTGGCACGATCCAGCGCATTATGGATAAGGTAGCGAGGGAGGCCGTGGTTAACGTCTACCCGACCGGCTGCCTCACCCTTGAAATGAAAGGTAAATGTCTGGCACCGACGGGGCAGTTGAAAACTGCCGGAGTCGTCGCGATGACAGACAACGGAAAGTGCGTGCAGAGTCATGAAATTATGCGCCGCGCAGTCGAGTACGCTAAGATGTTTGATCTCACGATCATGGATCACTGCCAAGACGAGACGCAAACCGAGGACGCAGTCATGAATGAGGGCGAATGGTCCCTCCGACTCGGCCTACGCGGTTGGCCCAAGTTCGCTGAAGACATAATGGTCGCCCGTAACGTTTTACTCGCAGAATTGACCGGCGCCCACATCCACATGCAGCACATCAGTTCGGCGACCTCGATCGACATTATTCGTCGTGCGAAAGGGCGAAATATCCCCGTGACTGCTGAAGCATGCCCCCATCATTTCGAGTTCACCGATGCAGACCTGAAAGACTACGACACGAATCTTAAAGTCAACCCACCGCTACGCACGGATGTCGATCGCGAATCGATTATCGATGCACTTAAAGACGGCACGTTGGACTGTATCGCTTCTGACCATGCACCGCACACACCAACCGAGAAAGATTGTGAATTCGATCACGCCCCACTCGGAATCATTGGCCTAGAGACCTCGCTAGCCGCCTCATTGCACGCACTTTACCACAGCGAAAGACTGACCTTAAGTGAAGTGGTGGCACTGATGACGCATAAGGCTGCGAAGATCTGCAAACTAGATGCCGGTACACTAAGTATTGGCGCAACGGCCGATATGTGCCTATTCGACCCCGATGAAGCATGGACAGTTAATGCGGATAAGTTCTACAGCAAGTCGCGCAATTGTCCATGGCATGGCAAATCGCTGAAAGGTAAAGTTAAGGCGACTTATGTAGCAGGTCGTGCTGTTTTTGACGGCCGATCTATTATCATTTAAGATGGCTGTACAACTAGACTCAGCCGCGATACTCGCGGGGGCCATCATTGTAGCGATCTTATTGGCTAGTGCCGTGCTCTGGATCATCCATCTGCAGCGCGATCAGCACAAGTTCGCCTGCGAAACGGGTGTGCCAGTTTGGCCGATTGGTTGGATCAACTTCGGTATCTTTATTTGTGCATTGGTTACGAGTGTTGTCTTCGTTCAACTATTCGCGGCGGAATTGATTCATCTAGTGGATCCCATCGAAGCGACGGCTATCGACAATGAAGTTGAACTAGAAAATTCGGCTGATGTGGTGAGCATCGACGAGATACCGGCAACCGAACGCCCGGCACTGACACCGTGGATGGCGGTGCTGGCGGTACTGCTGCTGCAACTTCCTTTGCTGGGGACCTTCTGCGCGCTGCGTCGATTTTACCCGAAGTATTTTGCCGGTCGACTCAACAGTCAGTATTTAACGCTCTGGCAGGCACTCACTCAAGCGATACCGCAATTCATCCGATATTTACCGATTATTTGGATCGTCAGTTTCGCATGGTCAAAATTACTCACCGAGCTGCAGCGGCGCGGCTTCATCGAGGATTTCCCTCCCCAAGAACTGATTAAACTGTTCACTAATGGTGGCGATCTTACGGCAATTGCACTGCTCGCGGTCATTGCCGTGGTGCTCGCACCAATCGTTGAAGAAATTATTTTTCGCGGCGGGATCTATCGTTTCTTTAAAAGCCAGTCGACCGTCCTAGCTGCACAAATAATTAGCGGCGCCTTGTTCGCCTTTATGCATGGCAACCTAATGTCATTTTTACCACTGGTCGTCGTTGGTATTATCCTCGCACGTGTGTATGAGAGCTCGGGAAACATTCTAGTGCCGATTTGCTTCCATGCCTACTTCAACGGATTCAGTCTCCTCATGTTATTGATTATGAGTAAATCGTCCCTTCCCATTAATTGATCCCAGCGGTAAAATCACAGGACTTGCCGTTACAATCCGTCTAAATTAGCTATAAATC
>JBLHTV010000116.1:0-3479 GCA_047627755.1 Lentimonas sp.
AATACTTTGGCGGCTGCAATTGAAGCAGCTGGTTTAGTTGAGACTCTTAAGGGCGATGGCCCTTTCACGGTCTTTGCACCGACTGACGCTGCATTCGCCAAACTACCTGAAGGTACGCTCGAAAGTCTGCTGAAGCCAGAAAACAAAAGTAAGTTGGCGGCTATTCTCGCTTATCACGTCGTTCCCGCTAAAGTAGAGGCGAAGGATGTGAAAACGATGAAAGCACCTACAGTCAATGGTGCTGAAATCAGTATCACTGTTAAATATGGTAAAGTGATGGTCGACGAAGCAACTGTTGTGAAGACTGACATTATGGCATCGAACGGCGTCATCCATGTGATTGACTCTGTTATTCTGCCACCAATGTAATTCTCTTATCTATTGAGTGCGAGCGGGTGCCTTTCGAGGCTCCCGCTTTTTTTTTTGCCAATAGACGAGCTGGTAAAGTTGGTAAGGCTGCTAAAGCTTGTTTGCTTAAGCAGCGAGCGGGGGTGGGTCTTTTATGTCATACCTATGATGAAGAGCGGGCAGGAAAAGAGCAGGGGCATGAGCAGGGGCGTGTGGGTGTTTAGTTTAAACGTTTGCCCTATTTTTCCCTCTTGCCCCATTTTCCCTCCTATCAAATTCGGTAAATTGCAAACATTACGACATGCCTCCTGTTTGCTTTTTTTTGCAGCAGTGGTCGCAAGCGCGTAGCAGCCACACGTGTCACTTTCTACGCTGTCGACGAGATGCGGCCCCATGGAAGCTGGATGCCACTGTTGAGCGTCCGTTTTTTCGCGCGGAGTTGTCCTAACCCGCCGCACGGAGTAAATCGCGTACGGCGAAGGCTACGATTATGTTGGCTCGGACAAAGGTCTGCCGCATATGCTTCTTAGCCTCGCCAAGGGGAGTGAATAGAATGAGTCAGGAGCCCAGCAAAAGGCACGCGAAGACACGAAAACCGAGGCTCGTCGATTGCGGTTGGTTACCGAAAAGATAATCGTGGGGAATCAAATCTAGTCGGTCTATAGATACATTCGTTACCATGGTTTCGCGGCTTCAACTGAGCGGAGCAAGGGATTATAAGTCTTCCGGTTTTGGAATGATATTACCGTAGCGGTGGGTGCACTCGGAGATCGATTGCTCTCGGAAATAGTGCGTCAGCTCGATTCGAGCATTGGCCAGCACCTTCGAGTCTATGAGTTGCAGTGTGGCCTCGTTGGCTGCGCGGTGCAGCGTATCGCTTGCTCCGGGAGCGCGTAGGCTGGCGTAGTCTGTGGTGGTGCCGACGAGTCGTTGGGCCAGTGCTTGATCGGATTCTATGGTGATCTCAACCCCCGTGATCGCGCGTTTCTCGTTGGCTGAGATGTCGACTGGCACGCCTGCTGTCGCTGCGGCGATCAGCAGCATGGCGAGCTCGGTATCCGACATGTTATCCGCACGCACTAACAGGCGCTTGAGCGGTACGTAGCGGAAGTGATTCGTTTCACCCTGTACTGCCGATGGGTCGTGTTCGATTGAGAACTCTTTTGCATACCAGTGCGCACAACTGCCTGCTGCCTGATCGAGTTGTTCGGGTGCCTCCACGCATGCTTTAAGCTCGGTCAGTAACGACTGCACGGCAGCTGACACGTTAGCAGTCTGAGTCGGCGGGGTCGTTTGAGACCATGTGGCGAAGAGTGAGACGTAGTTCGGGCCACCTGCTTTGGCACCTGGCCCGAAGCAGGAATCTTTCCATCCGCCGAATGGCTGGCGCTGCACAATCGCACCGATAATTGGACGGTTGATGTAGGCGTTACCGACTTCGACTTGTTCGCGCCAGACCTTTATCTCGCGTTCGTCCAATGTATGAATGCCGCCTGTGAGTCCATAGTTTGAGCCGTTTTGAATTTGCATCGCGTCCCCGAGATCGCGGGCACGCATCAGGCCTAAGACCGGGCCGAAGCACTCTGTCTGATGAAACCAACTGCCTTGCTTGATGCCGAGCTTGATACCCGGCGTCCAAAGGTTTGGGTTGTTTTCGAGTATCCTCGGTTCAAGCAACCATTCTTCACCTTCGTCGAGCGTGGTGAGCGCGCGTTGTAGGTTCGGCTCTGGTTCGAGCATGATTGGTGTCACGATGGCGGCTGGGTTCCATGATTGCCCGACAGTCAGGCTCTCGGCTGCATCTTTGAGTTGGCGCATGAATGCGGGATTATCGTAAACATCTGCTTCGAGGATCGCCAGGGAAGAGGCCGAACACTTCTGGCCTGAGTGGCAGAAGGAGCTTTTGACTAAGTCTTTGATCGCTAGATCCGGATCGGCGGCACTGGTGATAATTAGTGAGTTTTTACCCGATGTTTCCGCAAACAGACGCATGTTCGGCTTCCAGCTTTGAAACATCCGACCTGTTTCGTTCGCGCCGGTGAGCACGACGGCGCCGACGCGGTCGCTGGCGACTAAGCTGCGGCCGACTTCATTGTCGGGGCAGGGCAGGAACTGGAGCACCTCGCGCGGTACGCCGGCATCCCAGAGTTGATTGACCATGACCCATGCGGTGAGCACGGACTCGGGAGCAGGTTTTATGATGACGCAATTGCCGGCCATCAGCGCGGCAAGTATGCCGCCGCATGGGATCGCGAAGGGGAAGTTCCATGGTGGTGTGATGACCACGGTGCCGAGTGCTTTGAATTCTGAACCGTCGGCCATGCCGTCCCAGCTCAAACTGTTTGCGTAGTAATTGGCGAAGTCGATCGCTTCACTGATTTCAGAATCGCCTTCTGGGATAGCCTTGCCGGCTTCGAGCACCATGATTGCGATTGAGTTACCACGCTGGCGTTCCATTTCCGCGGCGACATCCTTGAGGATCTTTGAGCGTGCCTCGATGGATTTCGCCTCCCATGCGGGTTGTGCTTGCTCAGCGCAATCGAGTGCTTTTTGCACGTCGTCGGCATCTGCGAGCGAGTATTTATAAATCGGAATATTACGGGAGGGGTCGATCCCTTGCCCCAGTGTGCTGGTGATTCTCGTTTCACCGCCGATTTGAAGTGGCACAGTTGGATGTTCCGCATCGCGCATCGCTTCGATTTTTGCGGTGATCCATTGCTCATTACCCCGCAGGCTCCAATCAGTGTCCGGGCTACTGTGAAAGGTTTTACGATGATCCGCGGCGAATGTTTCATTGGCCCGATCTTGCACACGATTCGGTGTGTCTTGCACGCTGTCCTTGATTTCGCAAGCGGCGAGGAACATGGCTTTCTGCTTCGTCCATTTGGGGCAGCCCGGTTGCATACCGAAGATGTCGTGGAGGAAGTTTTCTTCGTGGGTATTTTCGTCCAATCGTCGCACGAGGTAAGAAATCGCAGAGTGAAAATCTTCTTTTTTAACCACAGGCGCATAACGAATCATGCCACCTGAAATTGCTTGAACTGCGCGTGCTTGATGATTTGCCATGCCTTCCAGCATTTCGACCTCAACGAACTCCTCGACGCCTTCGCGTGTGCGCACGAGCAGGGAGT